>JAIPAH010000015.1 GCA_021740175.1 Bacteroidales bacterium | reverse complement strand
GCTGCGGCATCAAGCCCGATCGCATGGATAAAATTTTTATGCCTTTCTATACTTCCAAGGATAACGGCTCCGGAATAGGCCTCAGCTTATCCAGGCAGATTATGCATCTCCATAAAGGGAATATATCAGTAAGATCCAGTCCAGGAGAAGGGTCGATGTTTACGCTGACTTTTTAGCAGATAATTATTTTGTTGAGATGAATTTTTCGGTAATTTTGGCCGAAAAAGCAGTTTATTTGAGAAATAAATACAAGGTTTGATGAGGTTAGCAGGTGTCCTGATTACGATTACGATTTTTGCAGTTACAGCGTGTATCACCCCGGATAATGAACAAAAGGAAACATCGTCCGGTGAAGAAAGTGAAGAAAAACAAGCATCGGTGAATGTCCCGGAATTCAATGCCGATTCCGCCTTTCATTTTGTAAAAAAGCAGACGGATTTTGGACCGCGCGTCCCCAATACAAAAGCCCATACAAAATGTGCGGATTATCTTGCGCAGAAGATGAAGGGCTACGCCGATACCGTTATCGTGCAACAAAGTAAGGTGAGGGCTTATAATAATGATATCCTGAATATCAAAAATATCATATCGGTTTTTAATCCTGGAAAAACGAAACGGATATTGTTGGGGGCACACTGGGATTCACGTCCTTATGCGGATCATGATCCCGATAAATCCGCTCGCTGGGAACCCATACAAGGAGCCAATGACGGTGCCAGTGGAGTAGGGGTCTTGATGGAGCTAGCAAGGATTTTAGCAAAAAATAACCCCGATTTGGGAGTAGATATTATCTTTTTCGATGCTGAAGATTATGGTCCGCCCGAATCCGATCAGTCCAGCAAGCAGGACACGTGGGGTCTTGGTTCGCAATACTGGGCAAAAAATCCTCATAATTTTGGTTACGACGCTCATTATGGCATCCTGCTTGATATGGTAGGTGCTGAAAATGCTCAATTCCCTAAAGAGCGCTTTTCGACTTATTATGCGCCCGATGTGGTCGATAAAGTATGGAATATCGCAGATAAAGCAGGATATGGGAAATATTTTCCGGACAAAGAAGGGGGAACAATTAACGATGATCATTATTTTATTAATAAAATTATTGGCATCCCGATGATTAATATTATCCATCTGAATCCCGAATCTGAAAACGGAACGTTTTTTAAACATTGGCATACTAAAGAAGACACTATCGATAAGATTAGCCCCGAGACCCTGAAAGTGGTTGGTGCCGTCGTGCTTAATGTGATTTTCAGGGAGTAATATTACAGCAAATCATTGGCCAGGTTAGCCAGGTCCGAGCGCTCTCCTTTTTCCAGACGTACATGCGAGAAGATAGGATGATGTTTGATTTTATCGATCAGGTAAGACAGTCCATTACTTTGTGCATCAAGGTAAGGAGTGTCGATCTGGTACACATCGCCTGTAAAGATAATTTTAGTGTTTTCGCCGGCCCTGGTGATAATCGTTTTTACTTCATGGGGCGTAAGGTTTTGAGCTTCATCCACTATAAAGCAGATGTTGGAAAGACTTCGCCCCCTGATATAAGCTAATGGAGAGATCAATAGCTTTTCAGTCTCCAGTAATTGATCGATTTTTTTATAGGTGGGGTCATTCTCCGCGTATTGGTTTTTGATGAATTTTAGGTTGTCATAAAGCGGCTCCATGTACGGCCGGATTTTTTCCTGGGCATCCCCGGGTAAAAAACCAATGTCTTTACTACTTAATGGAACAATGGGGCGGGCAAGATAGATTTGCCTGAAATGGGAGCGTTGTTCCAATGCACCGGCAAGTGCGATAAGCGTTTTTCCCGTTCCGGCCACACCCTGTAGGGTCACCAGCTTAACCGCCGGATTGAGGATAGCATGCAGGGAAAATACCTGCTCCGCATTTCGGGGTGTTATGCGCATAGCAGTACGTTTTTCCACATGGTCCAGAAATTGATTTTCCGGGTTAAAGTAGGCAAGGGCTGATTGGTTCATGCTGGTGCGTAGAATGTAATATTGATTCGGATAGGAAGTGTCTATCCCGGCTTTTTCCGGAGCTACCGTTCCTTCCTGGTATAAAGCGTCAATGACGCTTTTATTAACATTATCAAACAATTCGCTGCCTTTATACAGGCCCTCGATATCCTGCACTTTTCCGGCCTTGTAATCGTCTGAAGAGATATTTAATGCCTTGGCCTTTAATCGCAGGTTAATATCTTTGGTAACAACCACAATTTTTCTTTTAGGAAATTGGTTAGCTATTTTGATAGCGGCATTCAGAATACGGTGGTCGGCTTTATCGGCACCGAATATTTTTTTTGCGTCGGTATCCTGACCGTTTTCATCCATGACGACCTTAATCTTGCCTTTCTTCTCACCCAACGGCACCCATTCCTGCAGAGAGTTTTCCGCCGACAGATCATCAATAATGCGAATAAACTCCCGGGCTTCATAATTTTTGGTGTCATGCCCTTTTTTAAAATTATCCAACTCTTCCAAAACAGTGATGGGAATAGCTACATCATTATTATCAAAATGAAGAATAGCTTGATGGTTATAGAGAATAACCGAAGTATCGAGAACGAATATCTTTTTTTGTTTGGGCCTTAACATAACGCAGCAATTTTTTCGTCCTTTAAAAATAAACAAATATTCATGGATAAGTATTGTGCAGAACAATATTTATGTATAAGCGAATGAATTTTATAGTAAGCATAAGTAAAAGTATTAAAAGCGTTGTTAACTATTTGTATAAGCAAATTTTCTCAGTTTTCGTATTAAAAAATCCAATACTGTAATAACAACTTTTGGCAATATCCCTGAATCCGTCTAACTTTATGCCGTTAAATGAAAATGTTATGAGTAAAGACAATAAAAGACTGTTTCTTTTGGATGCTATGGCTTTGATTTACAGGGCTTATTTTGCCTTGAGCCGCAATCCGCGTATCAATTCAAAAGGAATGAATACTTCCGCCATATTAGGCTTTACCAATACGCTTTATGATGTATTGAAAAACGAAAAACCCACATACATCGGTGTGGCATTCGACAGCTTTGCCCCGACCCTGCGTCATGAGGACTTCACCGATTATAAGGCGAACAGGGAAGAACTTCCCGAAGACATTGCCCAGTCCCTGCCCTATATCAAAGAAATCATCAAAGGTTTCAATATCCCTATTATTGCTATGGAAGGTTATGAGGCGGATGATATTATCGGCACAATGGCTAAAGAAGCGGAAGAACAAGGCTTTACAACTTATATGATGACCTCGGATAAAGATTTTGGCCAGTTGGTTTCTGAGAATATTTTTCTTTATAAGCCATCCTATAAGGGAAGTGGTGTTGATGTGCTCGGTAAAAATGAAGTCTGCGAAAAATACGGCGTCCGTTACCCGGAACAAATTGTTGACTTACTGGGCCTTTGGGGAGATACATCGGATAATATCCCCGGCGTACCAGGGATTGGACAAAAAACAGCCAGTAAGCTTTTACAGCATTTTGATACGGTGGAAGAGTTAATCCAAAACCCGGAAAAAATTGACAAGGAAAGTATCCGTAAAAAAATACGGGAAAATACGGAGCAGGCTAGAATGTCCCGTCAGCTTGCCAAAATTATTACCGATGCCCCGGTAGAGTTTGAGCCTGAAAAATTGAAAATTTCGGCTCCTGAAATAAAAAAATTAAAAGAACTGTTTGATGAATTAGAATTCAGAGCTTTTGCACGGCGCTTTTTTAGCGACATGAACCAGGGAGAGCATCAACAGCCCGACCTCTTTTCGGATGTCTCCGGCGAACAAGTGGAAAATGCGGAAAAACAGGACACGTATAAAACCCTTGAAAACACGGATCATCAGTATTTTTTGGCCGATGATAAGGAGAAAAGACAAAAGCTTATTGATGAATTAAGTAATGCCGGGGAGTTTTGTTATGATACGGAAACTACCGGGTTGGATGTGCATCGCGAGGAAATGATAGGAATGTCCTTTTCTACCCAACCGGGCCGGGCTACTTATGTTCCCCTTCCCGAAGACCGGAATCAATGCAGGGAAATTTTGCATGAGTTCAAACCGGTTTTCACCAACGATAAAATTCTCAAAATCGGACAAAATCTAAAGTTTGATAACAGCATACTCAAGTGGTATGATATCGAAGTCGCCGGTCCGTTCTTTGACACTATGCTGGCGCATTACCTGATCGAACCGGAGCAGCGGCATAATATGGATGACCTTGCCCAAACTTATCTCAATTACAGGCCGGTGCCTTATGAAAGCCTGGCAGGAAAAAAAGGGAAAAACCAGAAAACACTTAAGCAGGTGGATCCTCAAAAGCTTAAAGATTACGCTGCCGAAGATGCCGACATCACCCTTCAGCTCAAACAGGCTTTGGAGCCCAGGTTGGAAGAGAACAACGTCATCAATCTTTTTAAAGAGATTGAAATCCCCCTGATAGAGGTGTTGGCTGATATGGAGGCAGCCGGTGTCAAGCTGGATAAAGATGCCGTAAAAGAAATTTCCGAAAAGCTGGCTTCTGACCTTCAAAATCTTGAAGAAAAAATTTACGAGCAGGCCGGGGAAAAATTTAACATTGCCTCTACCCAACAACTGGGAAAAATTCTTTTTGAAAAACTTAAAGTTACCGAAAAGCCCAAGCTTACCAAAACCAAACAGTACAGCACCAGCGAAGATTATTTGCGAAAGCTGAAAGATAAACATCCGATAATCGGAGATATCCTTGAATGGCGCCAGGTTGCCAAGCTAAAGAACACCTACGTGGATACCCTTCCTGATCTGATTAATCCGAAAACAGGTCGCATACACACTTCTTTTAATCAAACCGTAACAGCCACCGGGCGTTTAAGTTCCACAAATCCTAACCTGCAAAACATCCCGATACGGACCGAAAGGGGTAGAGAGATTCGTAAGGCTTTTGTGGCTCGTGATGAAAATCATCTGCTGCTGGCGGCTGATTATTCCCAAATTGAGCTGCGTATTATGGCGGAATTAAGTGGCGATAAGAATCTTTTAGATGCATTCCGGAAGGGGCAGGATATACATGCTGCCACGGCATCGCGTATTTATGGCGTCCCATTGGAAGAAGTTACCAAAGAAATGCGACGCAAAGCCAAGACCGCCAACTTTGGGATCATTTACGGCATCTCAGCTTTTGGGCTCAGTGAGCGGCTGGAAATTCCCCGTAAGGAAGCGGCTGAAATTATCAATACTTACTTTGAGCAGTATCCTTCAGTGAAGAACTACATGGACAACAACATTGAATTTGCCCGGGAACACGGATATGTGGAGACCATCATGAAACGGCGCCGATACCTCAAAGATATTTATTCCAATAATTCGGTGGTTCGCGGTGTAGCCGAACGTAATGCTATTAACGCCCCCATACAAGGCTCTTCGGCGGATATGATAAAAATTGCTATGATTAACATTTTTGAGGCGTTAAAAAAAGAGGATTTGAAAACTCGCATGATTCTTCAGGTGCATGATGAATTAGTTTTTGATGTACACAAAGACGAATTGGATAAGATTAAAAAAATTGCAGAAGACAAAATGAAAAATGCCATCGAATTGAACGTCCCCATCATTGTAGAAATGGATACAGGATGCAATTGGCTGGAAGCTCATTAATTGACAACCATCCACAAACCTTTATTGTCTTTTTAATTTAGTAAGATGAAAAATAATGAACTCACATTAAACAAATCTGTTAGTTAACTAATTAGTAATAAAACAAGTTAAAATGAATAAACTAAAATTACTCTTTTTATCGTGTGGTATCCTTATAATGTCTTTTGCAGGATACGCACAAGAAGAAAACGAAGCAATGTATAATCCGGATGAACCCATGCCGGAGAAATACACACCGGATACCCGTATTGATAATATGGGATACTGGAAACGAATGGCCGCAGAAGGCCTTGTTCCGGTTCAGCCAAGGACGAAAGTGCCGGAACCTGAACGTCAATCCACGAAAATTCATTCTTCCCGTGCAATAACGGATGATTCGGAGGATGTACCCGTGACTGAGGAAGAATCCACACAAAGTGAAAACAGTGTTTTTGTGGATCCTAATGACAGCGATCATGCGCTTAACTCGAATAATTCTACAACACCGGGAGGTAGTGTATATGGAGCGAATGATCTCAAAACCGACGACGGTGGCGAGACATGGTATGGTAACCTTGAAGGTACCGGCGGTGAGAATGATGGCGACCCGGCGGCTGCTATTGACCTGGATGGCCGGATGTATAACGGATTTATCCATTCTACAGGAGGACAGGGTGTAGCCTATTCGGAAGATAATGGCGATAGTTGGACATCTGTCCTTGTAGGGGAGGCTCCCGGAGGCTTTGGCTCCTTGCTCGACAAAAATCACCTTTGGGTGGATAATAGCCCCACAAGCCCGAATGAAGGCAATGTTTATTCTGCCTGGACCAATTTTGGCGGAGACAATGATAACGAAATTGAAATTAACTATTCGGAGGACGGCGGTCTTAATTGGTCAGAGCCCCAGGAGATAAGTTCTGAGGTTAATGCCGGAAGCCATAACCAGGGCGTTAATATAGGTACCGGACCGGATGGTGAGGTTTTTGCCGTTTGGGCAATTTATGATAGCTGGCCAAACGATGAGAATGCACTTGCTATGGCCCGTTCTTATGACGGAGGTGAAACCTGGGAAACCTTCCGCATTATTGAAGATATCAGGGGTATTCGTGATAGCGAAACCTCTAAAGACATGCGCGTCAACTCCTTCCCGGTTATGGATGTGGATATCAGCAGTGGCCCTAACCGCGGAACGATCTACGTCACATGGGCCAACATTGGGGAACCGGGAACTAACGAAGGGCCCGGTATTGACATTTACATGATTAAATCAACGGACGATGGTGATACCTGGTCCGACCCCATCAGAGTCAACCAGGATGATCCCGAAGAGGAAAATGAACAATATTTCCCCTGGATTTCCTGTGATCCTGTTACCGGCGCATTAAATGTTATTTTTTATGATGACCGTGACGTTTCCAGTTCGCAAGCAGAAGTGTTTGTGGCTACATCTAATGATGCAGGAGAATCATGGGAAGATTTTCGCGTAAGCGATGTATCTTTTACACCTTCGCCGATTCCGGGACTGGCCTCAGGCTATATGGGAGACTATCTTGGTATTGACTCCTATAGCGGATGGACTTACCCGATTTGGACCGATAATCGTACAGGAACGACAATGTCTTATGTATCACCGTTTTTATCAGGGCCACCACCCAATCAACCCTGGGTTATTTATGATGATCACCAATATAATGATCCCCAGGGAAATGATAACGGAGAGTTCGATTACGATGAAACCGGGTATTTTACAGTGACTTTGAGTAATATTGGTGATGAGCCTGCCAACGATGTGGGGGTAACCTTGTCGACTGAGTCTTCGTATGTAACCCTTGAAGATGATTACGAGAATTTTGGTGATTTTGAGGTGGAGGATACCATTACTGTGGAGAATGCTTTTGAAGTAACTGCTGATCCGACCATACCCGACGGTGAATCTGTGGAATTCACTCTTACATCTGTTGATGCCAATGATAGTACTTTCACCAGCAGCTTTACCTCGGAAGCGCATGCTCCTGCCCTTGCCATAGGAAGTAAATCGGTTGTTGAAACCAGCGGGGATATGAATGGTTTCCTGGACCCCGGAGAAGAAGGAACGGTAAAAGTCGCAGTTTCTAATCCCGGAGATTTTACTGCCAACCAGGTTATCGGTACTATAGAGGCTCTAAGCGATGAAATCACGGTCTTAAGCACCGTAGATAATCTCGGAGATTTGGAAGCCAGTGAATCCGACACGGCCGAATTTAATGTTGAGGTATCGGAAGAAGCCGAGGAAGGAACGGCTGTTGAGATGGCTTTTGAAGTGAGTTCCGAATATCATTCTGCGCAAAAAGATTTCTTTGTGAATATAGGTATTATAGTTGAAGATTGGGAATCAGGAGATTTTACCAATTTCGATTGGCAAAACGATTCCTTAAACCCCTGGGTTATAGTTAGTGATGTAGTGTATGAAGGTGCTTATGCTGCAAAATCAGCTGATATAGAGGATAACGAGGAGAGTGAGCTTTCAATTGACTACGGAGTGATGAATAATGATTCCATTTCCTTCTACAGGAAGGTTTCTTCGGAAAGCGGTTATGATTATCTCAAGTTTTATATTGACGGGGAACTTATCGATCAATATTCCGGAGAGCAGGATTGGGAGAAAGTCTCTTATCCCGTTATGCAAGGAGAACATACATTCACATGGGCTTATGAAAAAGATTTTACACAATCTGGTGGAGAAGATTGTGGTTGGATAGATTTTATAGAATTCCCGCCGGCAATGACAACTACAGCCTTTGCGGGAACAGCTATTGAAACATGTATCGGGAATTCGGTACCGCTGGCAGGAGAAGCTACCTTGTACAATAGCGTGGAATGGTCAACTAACGGTTCAGGAGCTTTCGAAAATGCCGACACATTAGTTACTGTTTATAATCCAAGCCAGGAAGATTATAATGAGGGAAGTGTAACACTCACCCTCACGGTGGTTGGTCCTACCGAAACGGAAACCAGTGAGATAACCGTTGATTTCTTTGAATCTCCTGAGGTTGAAGCAGGTAGTGACGCAGCTGTTTGTGCTGTAGATAGCATTATGCTTGATGAAGCTTCAGGTGAAAATGTAAGTAGCGTGGAATGGATGACTGAAGGCGACGGAATGTTTAGCGACTCTTCCATGATGCAAACGACTTATCATCCGGGTGCGGCTGATATTGACAGTGGCTATGTTACCCTTAAAGTCGTTGGTTATGGTATGGCCGATTGCGAGAATGATACATCTATGGTGACCTATCAGATTGAGCCTATGCCTGAATCATCTTTTGCCAGCGATAGCATGGAAGTCTGTTCAGGTGATACAGCTACAGTGGAATTGGAACTCTCCGGTGAAGCGCCCTATACTGTGGCTTTATCAAATAATGATACAATCACATCCGATGAGGATACTTTTGTTCATGAGGTCATCGCTGAGCAATCAACAATGGTCAGCATTTTATCGGTTACCGATGCCAATGGATGTACTTCCTATGATACCGATAGTATGATGATGAATGTTAAACCTTTACCGGAATTTGATCTTGTAGCCGATACTGCTATCTGCCATAATCACGAAATAACTTTTGATGTGTCAGCAGAGAATGCGGCATCGTATCAATGGACACCCGGTGATGTTACTACATCTGAAATTACGATTGATTCAACCGGTGTGGGAATGGGAACCATTACTTATACGGCTCTTGTAACCGGGGAAAATAATTGTCAGCAAGAGAAAAGTGTGGATATAACGTTCGAGGATTGCACTGGTATTCCTGAACAGGAAGAAGCTGCAAGTGTGGAAGTTTATCCCAACCCGAATGATGGTTCATTCAACTTTATCATGCAGGTTGATTCGCCCCAAAAGGCAACGATACAAATCGTAAATCAGGATGGTAAACAAGTTTATAGCCTGAAAGAGATATCTGTAAATAGAGAATATAAAAAGGAAATGGACCTGAATCATTTAGCTGACGGCGTCTACTTCCTTAAAGTGATAACAAGCGGTGAATTATTTACCCAGAAGATTGTTATAAGCCGCTAATAAAAGTTTGTATGTTTTTTTATTCCAAACGGGAAGATGAGTTTTCATCTTCCCGTTTTTTTATTTGCAACGCTCTAAATGTTAAAATTGTCTTAATAATTACTATATTTTAACAAAAGATTTCAATTTTTTTTAAATTTCGACTTTTGAAACCAAATTCAACATTATGAAAAAATTAATTACTAATGGACTCATTACTCTTTTGCTCTTTACCGGACCGTTGCTCTTCTCGCAGACTTATACATACGATGATGCCAGAGGTGCTCCCGGTTATTCTGTTGAGCAGCAAAGAGATGACAAGACTGTAGTAAATTTTTCGATTGAAAAATTTGCTCTTGAGGAAATAACAATAAACGGAGATGCAATGAAAGACATCCAGCTTCCCGGTCATTACCTGCCAAATGACGAAGGAGCACCTAACCTTCCGGGAAAAGGGAGATACATTGCAGTCCCGGAGAATGCGGAGGTAGAACTGAACATCACCGACAAACGAAAAGAGGTTATCGAGAATGTTAAGATTGCTCCGGCTCCACGAATCCCGAAAGAAAATGAAGTAGGTCCCCTTGAATACAACAAAGATGAAAAGATATACAATAAAGATGCTTTTTATCCTGCTGAACCCATCAAACTATCGGAAAAAGATGAAATCAGGGGGTTTGATGTCGTGATGCTGGGTATAACCCCTTTTCAATATAATCCTGTTTCTGAAAAATTAATCGTTTACAGGGATATAAAGGTAGAAGTTACATACACCGGTGGAAGTAATCAGTTTGGTGAGGCAAAATACCGTAGCCGCTGGTTTGATCCGCTTATCAAGGATGCGGTTCTCAATAAGACGGTAATTCCGGAGAAAGATTATACGCGGAAGTTTTCAGGAAATTCGCGCGAAGAAGGATGTGAATACCTCATCGTTTCCCCGGATGGCGAAGAATTTCAACAGTGGGCTGATTCTATTAAAAGATTCCGCAATATGCAGGGAATCCACACCAAAGTAGTAACACTCTCGGAAATTGGAGCGAATGATCCCGACGTTTTGGAAAGCTATTTTGATGAAGCCTATAACACATGGGATACACCCCCATCAGCCGTTCTTTTACTTGGAGATTACGGTGATGACATGGAGAACCGGGTCATCTCACCAATCTATGACGGCTATTGCGCTTCCGATAATATTTATGCAGATGTCACCGGTAATCATCTGCCGGATATGGTCTTTGGCCGTATCACAGCCCAAAATGCCGAACAGCTTGAAGTGATGGTATCTAAATTTATCGATCATGAAAAGGACCCTCCGACCAATGAAGATTATTATGACAACCCGATAACTGCCCTGGGATGGCAAACAGAGCGTTGGTTCCAGATATGCTCCGAGAGCATTCATGGGTTCTGGAAAAATGAACAGGGCAAAGATCCCCGCCGTGAGAATGTGATTTACAGCGGAAACACTGATGTTTGGTCTACGGCTACAAATACGGAAACTGTTGTCGATTATTTTGGACCTGATGGACAAGGGTATATAGAAGAAACTCCCGATTATCTTCCTCCTTTCGATGGAAGTGCTGAGGGTGTAAATGAAGGCATCAACAGCGGGGCTTTCATGTTACAGCATCGCGACCATGGCTCTGAAACAGGATGGGGAGAACCCGATTATGACATGGGCGATATCGAAGAGCTGACGAATACCGATCTTACATTTGTAATGTCTATCAACTGCCTGACGGGGAAATATAATATGAGTGGAGAGTGCTTCGCTGAGAAATTCCACAGGCATACCCATAACGGTGAACCATCAGGAGCTTTAGGAGTTATTGCGGCCTCCGAAACGTCCTATTCGTTTGTTAATGATACCTATGTATGGGGTATGTATGATAACATGTGGCCGGACTTTATGCCTGACTACGGAACAACACCCGATTCGAGAGATGTTAAACCTGCTTTTGGGAATGCTGGCGGAAAATATCACCTTCAGCAATCTGATTGGCCGTATAATACGGGCGATAAAGAGGTTACATATCACCTTTTCCACCACCATGGCGGCACCTTTTCAACTGTTTATTCCGAAATGCCCCAGGAACTGGATGTAGTGCATAATGACGTGTTGCTCAGCGGGCCCGATAGTTTTGAGGTGACGGCCAACGAAGGTTCCCTGATTGCTCTTTCAGTGGACGGGGAAATTCTCGGTACCGCAGAAGGAACCGGGGCACCGGTAGATATTCCTATTGAGCCCCAGGAGCCGGGAACGGTCGTGGATATTGTCATAACTAAACAAAATTTTTACCGTTATCATGAGCAGATAGAGGTTATACCGCCCGACGGACCTTATGTAATTAATGAGGATTTCGAAATCAATGATGAGCAGGGCAATAACAATAGTGAGGCTGATTATGGCGAAGAGCTGATGATCACCCTGACCGTGGAAAATTTTGGTAATGACCCTGCTGAAGATGTGATGGTAACCCTGGAAAGTGATGACCCCTACGTTACAATTACGGATGATTCGGAGAATTACGGTGATATCCCGCCCGAATCCACAGCCACGGTTGAAAACGGATTTACAGTGCAGGTGGACGACAGTATCCCTGATAATCACAATGTTGCTTATGATGTGATTGCCACCTCCAACGAAGAAGAGTGGGTGAGTGGGTTTAATATGAAAATTTATTCACCTGTGCTTGAAATTAAAAATATGCAGGTGGTGGAAACTGAGGGTAACGGGAATGATATAATCGATCCCGGCGAATCAGCCGACTTGTTTATCCAGGTAAAAAATGATGGACATTGCAAAGCCGAAGATGTTTTATCTTCCATCACTACTACTTCTGCTACCTGTTATATCGATGAAGGAGAGTACACTATTGAGAATTTGCAATCCGATAGTACCAAAACCGCTCAATTCAGTATATCGGTGGATTCCGGGGCATTTATCGGTTCTTTTATAGATATTGAAAACCTGGTGGCGTTTCCTCCATACGGCGACGAGCAACCGTTTAGCTTCAAAGTAGGTTTGATAATGGAGGATTTTGAAAGTGGTGATTTCTCCCAGTTCGATTGGGAAAATGAAGGTGATGCCGATTGGTTCATTACTGAAGATCCGGTTTATGAAGGGGTTTACTCCTCTCAATCTGGAACAATCAGCAATTCAGAAAATTCACAATTGAAAATCTCTTATGAAGTGATGTTTGATGATACAATTTCTTTTTACAGGAAGGTGTCCTCTGAAAGTGGTTACGATTATCTTTATTTCCTTATTGATGGAGAAGTCATGGGAAGCTGGTCCGGTGAGCAGGATTGGGCCAAAGTAGAGTTCCCTGTTTCTGCCGGAGAACATACGTTTACCTGGAAGTATGAAAAAGATGGTTACCAAAGCAATGGAGAAGACTGTGCATGGGTAGATAATATTGTATTGCCTCCTGAAGTGATGACTATGGTTTATGCCGGCCAGGATATTCATGGTTGTCAGATGAATACTGTGGAAATTGATGGGGCCGCAGCCACTTACTATAATTCCGTAGAATGGGAGACATCGGGTTCAGGTACTTTTGACAGTCATGTTACGATGCATCCCGAATATACTCCTAGCCAGGAAGATTTTGAGAATGGCCAGGTGATTTTGACTTTAACCGTAAATGGTGAGGAAGGTGATCAAGAAACCGATGCAATGGTTGTTTACTTACCTGAAAAACCTGAAGTGTCGGCTCCACAATCTTCCACGATTTGTGCCGGGGATTCCTTGGTCATGGAGAATATTGAAGCTGCCCATTTTTCAGATTTACTATGGACAACCCAAGGAAACGGAAGCTTTTCGGATAGCACAGTGGTTGCCCCGGTATATTATCCCGGAGAAGAAGAAATCAACAGCGGCTCGGCCAACTTATCCCTTAATGTAATGGGTATGGGTACTTGTGCTGATACTTCCATCGATGTCAATCTCACAATAAATTCCCTGCCTACAGCAACATTATCCTCAGGGGAAGAAGAAATTTGTGAAGGACAGGAAGCGACCTTAACAGTCCAATTGACCGGGGAAGCTCCCTGGACATTGGAGCTTAACGACCAGGAATATACGGATGTAACGGAAGATGAGTGGACGCACTCTTTCATTGTTGATGATACGACAGCGTATACATTGGGAACTGTTGTTGATGCCAATGGATGTGCCAATTCAGGGGAAGGCTCTTACAATATTGTCATGAGTCCTTTACCCCAAACACCGCAAAAACCTTCCGGTACAGACACCGTCGACCTGGTATATGACTCAATGAGTGTTTATACTACTTTACCGCCAATGTATGCCAATACCCACGAGTGGACACTGGATCCCGAAGAAGCTGGCACCCTGCTAGCTGACGATACCGCTGTGACAGTGTCATGGAGTGACCAATGGACAGGGGATGCAGAAATAAAGGTTACGGCAGTAAACGATTGTGGCGATAGCCCTTATTCCGAAGCGCAGCAGGTCAAAGTGAGGAATACCATAGGGTTTGGAGATGATATAAATGGCGAAGGTGTCAGTATTTATCCGAATCCGACTGAAGGAGTGTTTTATCTTTCCGCTGATGAAGGATTTGAGGAGTCCGTTAATGTGAAAGTTATGGATGCATTGTCCAATCTGGTTCTTCATAAAGAAGATATTAATATCAGCAAAACAAGAGTGCGCTTTGATTTGAGTAATAATGGCAAAGGAATTTATCTTTTGATTATAGAGACAAATAATAATCGTACAGTTAAGCGGCTTGTTATACAGTAAGTTAAAAATTGATTTTTAAAAACCCGGTGTGACCACCGGGTTTTTTATTTATTTTAAAACAAATTATTAGCTTTCCCAGGGTTGAAATCGTTTGCGAAGGAGTGTATATTAAACAAGCCGAAATATGGTGCATATAGGCAGAAGATGTTTTATACCTTTGTAGAAATTTAATTCAATATTTATATGGATCGCGCTGACAAAAAACGAACAAAAATTGTTGCTACTATCTCTGACCTTAAATGTGACACTCCCTTTATTCGCTCGCTATACGAAGAGGGGATGGATGTTGTCCGTTTAAATACTGCCCATCAGGACAGGGAGGCGACTCAAAAGGTGATTGAAAATGTCAGAAAAGCATCCTATCGCATTGCCTTGCTCTTAGATACCAAAGGCCCGGAAATAAGAACCGTGGAAAATCCTCAATTGCCCATGGAGGTTAAGGAAGGAGATATAATATATCTCTATGATAAGGGGTACTTTGTGGAAGACGCTTATGCACTGGAAGTTACCTATCATAATTTTGTAGATGAACTGCCGGGATTAGGATACAAGGTTCTTATCGACGACGGCGATATTGAACTTGAAGTAAAAGAAAAAAAGGAGCATGAAGCAGTATGCGTTGCCTTAAGCAGTGGGACGATCAAGGCCAAAAAAAGCATTAATGTCCCGGGGGCACGCTTTAAATTGCCTTCCCTTTCTGAAAAAGACAGGGATTATATTCATTTTGCCATTGAAAACAACCTGGATTTCATAGCCCATTCCTTTGTCAGAGGTAAGGAAGATGTACTCGAAATACAAAAAATTCTCGATGAATATAACAGTCCTATAAAAATTATTGCTAAAATTGAAAACAGGGAAGGAGTTGATAATATCGATGAAATCCTTGAGGTGGCTTACGGAATGATGGTCGCCCGCGGAGACCTGGCGATAGAAATTCCTTATGCGAAAATTCCGGGAATACAGCGGTATTTGATTTTGAAAGGTAACGAAAAAAGAAAGCCTGTGATAGTCGCTACCCAGATGCTCCATACTATGATTGAGAATCCCCGACCGACAAGAGCTGAAGTGACCGATATTGCAAGTGCTATTTACAGTGAAGCCGATGCCATTATGCTTTCAGGGGAAACGGCTTATGGAAAATATCCTCTTGAATCTGTGCAAACTATGGCAGAAGTTGCCAGTGAGGTGGAACAATCTAAGGAGCCCTTTTATGAAACACCTACGGTAGTTTTGAGCAGTGATATTTCCGCCTATCTATCCAAGTCAGCTGTTAAAGCTGTGGCGCGGCTGAATGCAAAAGCACTGATTGTCGATTCTTATTCGGGGCGTACGATTCGTAATATAGCGGCCTTCAGAAGTACGAAGCCCGTTTTTGCGATGTGTTATGATGAACGTCTGGTACGCGAGATGGCTTTGGTGTATGGTGTTAATCCGTGGTATCTCGAAAGATGCCAAGACTCTTCGGAGTTAATCCGCCATTCAGTGAATGCCCTCTTAAATGCAGGGCATGTTTCCGATAGGGATCGCCTGGTAATTGTTGCCGGCAACTTTGGACAAAAACATGGCGCTTCCTTTATGGAAATAAGCTCAGCCGAAAATCTAAAGAATTATTAGGGTTTTGGCTTATTTCAGCTTTTAATTTTATCTCCTGTCAGTTTTTTAAAGCAATACCGACCGCTTCTTCTCCTTTCTGGTGATTAAAATGTTAATAAAATTTAAAATAACTTACGATCAGAACATTAAACCTTTTTGTATGTTTCTTAGAAAAAATTAATACTATGAAACAATTCATACAATATTTTCTTACCCTGATGATTGTGGTAGCCGGGTTTAATGCCTTTTCACAGGATAACCGTATACCCGGGCAAATGATGATCCAGGTCGATATCAATAAGTATAACCCGGAAGGGGCTATAACAACTTTGGAAAATGATTTTGCCGATTATGATTTCGATGCGGACTACAAAAAATTATCAAATCGGATGAAAATCTGGCTAAGCACCTATAATACATCAAAAAATGGCGAGAAACTTTTAGAAGATTTAAGAGCCCACCCAGCTGTGAAACTGGCCCAATTTAATCACAAATTGGAGCTTAGGGATACAAATGATACCATTCCGAACGATACTTATTTCGATGATTTATGGGGGCTCCATAACACTGGCCAAACAGGAGGCGTAGAAGATGCCGATGTAGACGGGCCCGAAGCATGGTCGATGACTCAGGGTGGTTTCACTTCTTTGGGCGATACAATAGTTGTTGCCATTGTGGATGGGGGGATGTCCCTGAACCACGAAGACCTGGAGGATAATTTGTGGACGAATTATAATGAGATTCCGGATAATGGAGAAGATGATGACGGAAACGGTTATGTGGACGATGTCCATGGTTGGGACGCTTACTCCAGCGATGGGAGTATTCCCGGCAGTAGTCACGGAACGCACGTAGGTGGTACCGTCTCTGCCAAAGGGGGGAATGATATCGGTGTAACCGGCGTGAATTGGCATGCTCAGCTAATGCCGGTGGCAGCTTCGTCAAGTATTGAAAGTACCGTGGTGGAAGGTTATAGCTATGTGCACGATATGAGAGCCCTCTACAATGAAACGGACGGCGATACGGGAGCTTATGTGGTCGCTACCAATGCTTCTTTCGGAGTGAATTATGGCGACCCTGATGATTACCCGATTTGGGGATCCATGTACGATTCTTTGGGTTACGTAGGTGTGCTTAGCACCGGTGCCACTACCAATATCGAGCTTAATATTGATGAGGTAGGAGATGTCCCTACAGCTATGGAAAGCGATTACCTCATTAGTGTAACCAATACCACCGATGATGACGTGAAAAGTTCCAGTGCGGGGTATGGCCGGACTACCATTGACCTGGGTGCTCCCGGAACTTCTATCTATTCCACGACACCGGGCGATGATTATGGCTATAAAACCGGCACTTCAATGGCTACACCACATGTGACCGGAGCAATTGCTCTTTTGTTCTCTCATGCCGATAGTTCGATGATGGAAGCATATAAGGAGAATCCCGATTCTATTGCTTATATGATTAAGGAGTATATCCTTTACAATGTCGATCCCTTATCCTCCCTGGAAGGTACTACCGTATCAGGCGGGCGCCTGAATCTTAATAATTCCCTGATGGCTATGGATACGGTTCCCATAGGCCCTCAGATGACATTATCGGAAGATACCGTGGAGTTATCACTACCTCTTATGCAGAACGATACCGTGCAATTGTCGGTTTCCAATACCGGCGCCGGTGCCATGAATTATCATGTGGTTGCTTCTGACAGTGCCGGGTGGTTGTCTACCGATTTTGATCAAAGTACCCTTTTCGGTTCAGAATCTGACACTGTTGATTTTTACATTGAAGGCGACAGCCTGGAAGATGGTACTCTTACAGGAGAAGCTTATTTTGTCCGTGATTTACATGATGAAGATACGGTAACCGCTACGATAACCGTGGATGTGGGAATGACCACCGAAGTGAACGATCCGGATGGCTCTTCAGATGTCACTTTAAAAGTAGCCCCGAACCCATTTAAGAATTTTACTCGAATAAAGTTGAATTCAAAGGCTAATATTAAAGGACGGGTTACTTTACACAATATGACCGGAAGCCTTATTAAAACCCTCTTTGATGGAAAGCTCTCGGGAGATGAAGAATGGATTTGGAGAGCCAATAGCCGGGGTGGCGAAAGCGTGAGTCCGGGAATATATTTTGTAAGAGTCGTTATGAACGATCAAGTCCATACGAGAAAGCTTATTTTGCAGCGGTAATTTTGTAATAGAATACCCGAAAAAGCCTTTCGGCGAGTCTTATGAATACTCCCGGAAGGCTTTTTTTATTAATCTTCTCTGGGGTGTTCAAATGAATACTAAAATGCACAAATAGGCCAACTAGCTAGTTAGGAATTTCAAATGACTTTTGCAGTAGAATGATCAGATTCCTCCTCCTTCCATTGCGCTTCAATCCATAATAAAATCAAGTCATTTCGACGACTCATGTTTCTCATTATCAGGCGTTTGCATTACCAATAATCATTAGATGCGAAACATGGGGAGGAGGAATCTCGTCATTACCTCTAATAAAGGCTTATTATATCTACAATCTGTAAAATAACCCTCTTTGTTTAGTATTGAGTTGAACACCTCAATAGATCTTATAATTATTAACAGGAAAGAAGTTACGATTTTATATAATCGCAACGAACTATTACCTTTGTTTGTCAATATTAAATAAAAAGAAAAATTAAAAGAAATGGATAAGTTTTTACGCGTTGTTTTAACCGGATTTTTGGTCATTTTATTCATTCCTATTTATGCCCAAAATGACCGGCAACAGGAAAGTCTTCCTCATCATATGACTGAGGAAGAAAAGGAAAGGGCCGATGAGATTGGCCGGGATTTCTTTGAAACCGAGCCACCGGAAGGAGAAGTTCGCCCTATTGCGGAATTTGAACCTATGGAATCGGTTTTAATACGATATCCTTTTGGTATTCCGATGGATTTGATCGCCACCATGTCGGAAGAAATATTGGTCACCACCATTGTTGAAGACGAAGGTGAGGAAGATTATGTGATGACTCAGTATGAAAACAATGGAGTGAATACCGATAGCGTGACGTTTATTTATGCGCCAACCGATTCATACTGGACAAGAGATTACGGACCATTCTATATAGAGCATGGGGATGATAATCAGATTGGAATCGTGAATTTCCCTTATAACAGGCCACGGCCCAATGATAATGATATCCCTATTGTTGTGGCCGACTCTCTGGATGTAGAGCTTTTTGGAATGGACCTTGTCCATACGGGCGGCAACTATATGGCTGATGGTGTGAATTCGGCTTCTTCAACAACCCTGGTGATCGAAGAAAACCCGGAATATACCGTTGATGAAATTAACGGATTAATGAACGATTATATGGGAGTTGAGACCTATCATCTCAATGAAGATCCGCTTGGAGAGTATATTGAGCATATCGACTGCTGGGCAAAATTTTTATCCACAAATAAAATATTGATCGGCGAAGTCCCGGAAGATGATCCGCGTTACGAAGATTTTGAAGCTGTGGCCGATTATTATGAAAATGCTACCTCAGCCTGGGGGACGAATTATGAGGTTCATCGCATCTTTACCCCGGGAGGCTCACCGGCTACACCGTATACCAACTCCCTGATTTTAAATGACCGTGTTTTTGTTCCGCTTACAGGAAGTGAATGGGATGATGAGGCTATTGAAACCTATGAAGAAGCTATGCCCGGTTATGAAATTATAGGTATAGAAGACCAGGGATATAATTGGGAAGATACGGATGCCCTTCATTGTCGTACACATGAGATGGCTGACAGGAATGTGCTGAAGATTAAACATAATCCCCTGTTAGGGGAAGTTGAAGACGCCGAAGAGCAGGTCATTGAGGCCGAAATCATTCCTTTTAGCGGGGAAGAATTGTATGCAGACTCTCTCAAGGTATATTACAAGTTGGAGGATGAAGAGAATTATTCTTCAACGCTTATGGAAAATACCGGTGGCGACACATACGAGGCTGCTATCCCAGTACCTAATCCCACCACTGAGGTGGCTTACTATATTCATGCAGCAGATGAGTCAGGGCGAAGTGAGAATCATCCTTACATTGGCGCTCCCGACCCGCATGAGTTCCAGGAGGCCGGTTCAGTAGCCGAAATTGAAACGAATGTTGAACAATTGAGCGGAGCGTGTCAACAGGATGAAACTGCCGAAGATCAGATGATTATCTACAACAACGGATCGGAAGATTTAAGCTATAACACCGTAGTGAATTATGATGATGAGGACGGGTGGCTTTCGGTTACTTCCGGCTCAGGAATCATACCTCCCGGCGATTCAGCGGTAATGGATGTTACAATGGATGCTAGCGGTATGGCTCCGGGGAATTACACGGCTGATTTGGTTATCAACTCCAATGATCCGTTTAATGAGCAAGTTGTTATTCCTGTGACGTTTGATGTAACAATCAATACGAATATTACGAAAACGGCGGAGGATAAAATCAAGTTTATACCTAACCCATTTAATGAGAATCTGAAAATGATTATTGATATTTCCGGGGAAAAAGCATTCACGATTGATATAATTAGTATCCGGGGACAGGAAATACGGGAATGGAATGAAAATGAAACTCAAGGCAGAAAATATATAAACTGGAACGGGACCAATCAATCAGGACAGGAAGTTCCCGATGGTATCTATCTTATTAAGGTACAGTCCGGTAAAGAAACCTGGGTCAGGAAAGTTCAAAAGTTTTAAATTGATAATCCCTCGGTAAAAAAGGAAACTTCCATTAAAATTTATAATTTGATATTCAGCAACCTTCACCTTGGTTTTTCTAAGGCGAAGTTGCTGAATATTTTTATGTTACATTTTTGAAGGATGTTTATTGGATTACTTAAACGTCAAAATCATTCTTTCCCGGCTTTATTATTTAACCTACGATTTTTCGGTTGCGACTGGTTATGGCAGCGGCAATGGTGATAAGTAAGAGCATTACAGTGCCAAAAACTCCTATTCTTCCTATATAATTGCCATAGCGGACGTAAAAGGTAATTTCGTCGTTTTTGTTAAGGGATTTATTGATGACAGCTTCCTCCCAATAGGGCGTCGCTTTTGAAATGTCTCCGCGTTGATTTATAAAGCCTGAAATGCCCGTATTTGCTGAACGTGCGATGCTTCTCCTGGTTTCTATTGCCCGCATTGAGGCATAGGCCATATGCTGTTTATATCCGGGCGTATCACCCCACCAGCCATCATTAGTGATAATCAACATAAAATTAGCTCCGTTTCGAACAAAACCGGCAAAAAAGTCCCCGTAAACCGATTCATAACAAATTGCCGGACCGGTTTTATCACCTGTAAATGTTTTAAAGGGTCTGCGAACAGAATCGGTGCCGAGAGTACCTACCGTACCTCCTAAATCGATGGCGAAATCCTCAATGTGCTTAAAAACACTTTTAAACGGCATTCTTTCTACTCCCGGCGTGAGTTTTGATTTATGATACAATTGCATATTCATTTCAGTGTCGAGATAAATAGCCGTGTTGTATGCATTGTAATATCCTTCTGAATCACTGAACTGTCTTGCCGATAAGGGAATCTCCTCATCCTCTTCAAAAATATAGTAAGTGGAAGCTCCTATAATGATGGCCTTATTTTGCTGTTTACGCATGTAATCTTTGAGAAGCTGGATACTCTCGCCGCGATTGATATGTTTTTCATAGAGTGGGCGTTCCTGTATTGCCGATTCGGGACATATAATGTATTGGGTGGTACTGTCTGTCTTTTGCTCCGCCAATGAAAAAATATGGTTGAGAATTTCCTTGGGTGATTTATTATACTGTTCAGAATAGGGGTCGAGATTAGGCTGCACGACAGTTATTTCTACCGGGTCTTCCTTTTCGGAGTAATTCTTATAAATGGAATGGGAGCTGATCAAAGGAATGGTGATAAATAGCAGAGCTACTACTCCATTAGCGATAGCAGGACGTAGCAATGTATCTTTTTTGAGAAAAGAGTAGAAGGTTTTAAAAATCAAGATGTTTACGATCAACACCCAGGCCGTGCCACCAAAAGTTCCTGTGAATTCATACCACTGGATCCATTCGGGATAAGAAGCAAAGACGTTGCCAAGGTTTAACCAGGGCCATGACAAATCCCAGTCAAGGTGAAAATACTCCCAGGCCAGCCAGTAGAAGATTAAAATGAATAAACCGTTGGGGTTTTTTGTTATCCGGTGGCTCAGGTGGTACACATAGAAGACAATCGCCATGAACAGCGAATTGAGTACCACAGCCATGACCCCTCCGAAAATGGTCGAATTTAAGATCCAATATGTCGTCAGGGCATTCCAGATAAAGAAGGTGATGTAGGCATACCCCAGAATATGGATTTTGCTGCTGCTTTGCTTTTTCCGGGTATACTCTTCCTCAATATAAAAAAGTGGCAAAAAAGCCACAAAAATCAAAAACGGGAACCCGTTCTCCGGCCAGGATGCCGCTAATAATAGACCCGAAGCGGCAGCCAGTAAAAGATTTTTATATTTTTTCATAGATGTTTTTAATATAAAAAGTGATCATAGGGATATCTTTGAACATGTATTCTTTTCACTTCCTGGTATAATACCTCCCTGAATTCCTGAAAGTTTGTTTTGTTTTTAGCTGATATAAAAAGCGTGGTTGCGTTCATTTTCTGCATCCAGCTCTCTTTCATTTCTTCCGGGGTTATATTCTCACGATTTTTGGGAGTTAGGTCCGTTTCTTCTTTCTCAATATGGTTGTAAGCATCTATTTTGTTGAATAGATAAATCGTGGGCTTATCCCCGGCCCCAATTTCTGCCAATGTGTTATTAACTACGCTGATTTGTTCTTCAAAATCGGGATGGGAGACATCTACCGCGTGGATAACAAGGTCTGATTCCCGCACCTCATCGAGCGTGGATTTAAAAGATTCGACAAGGCTGTGGGGGAGCTTGCGTATAAATCCGACCGTATCGCTAATCAAAAACGGGAGATTACCTATCACGACTTTTCGTACGGTGGTGTCCAATGTGGCGAAAAGCTTGTTTTCAGCAAAAACATCTGTTTTGCTAAGGCGATTCATGATCGTTGATTTCCCTACATTGGTATAGCCGATTAAGGCCACGCGAACCAGGTTGCCACGGTTACTTCTTTGGGTGGCCTTTTGTTTATCAATGTTCTTCAGCTTGTTTTTCAGGCGTGTAATTTTATCCCGGATGATACGGCGGTCTGTCTCAATTTCCCGTTCACCTGGCCCTTTAGTACCGATACCACCGGTTTGTTTCTGCAGGTGGGTCCACATACCGCTAAGGCGCGGTAGAAGGTATTCATATTGGGCCAGCTCAACCTGTGTGCGTGCGTGTGCTGTTTGAGCTCTCTTGGCAAAGATGTCCAGGATAAGACCGTTGCGGTCCATGATTTTGCATTTTAGAGCCTTCTCCAGGTTTCGTATTTGGGTAGGTGATAGCTCTTCGTCGAAAATCACGACATCAATTTTATGCTCTTTATTGTATTCGTAAATTTCTTCAATCTTGCCCGAGCCTATATAATACTTGGGATTAGGCCTTTGCAGTTTTTGGGTAAAAAAGGCTTTAGGAGTAGCTCCGGCTGTTCTGGCAAGGAAAGAGAGTTCATTAAGGTATTCCTGTAACTTGTGATCTTCTTGTTTGTTTGTGGCAATGCCCACTAAGACAGCTCTCTCTTTCTTTTCTTTTTTTATTGTTGTATTCGTGTTTTCCATTCCTTTCAATACTCCTCTACAAAATTAACAATTCTGTTTCTGTTGGGTTTGTTCGTTATGGTGTTTCTTTATTATTTGTTAGCGAGTGATTTGGGATTGTTTTATATTTAAGTGATAAAAGATTTTTTCTGCCCCGTCATCATAAACTTCTATCATTTTGCCCGTTTTTAGGTTTTGTTTTTGGGCGGAATGCAGCAGCCGCCGATATACGATATAGGAGCCTGACATAATGCTGAATGAATTGTTGTAGGGGAATTCTGCCACCAATCTCTCTTTTTTAGGGATCTCAATAATTTTATAAGGAGGTTCCAGGTTATTAGCCAATTGGATGTTTTTGCTTTTAATTATCCATCCGGTTTGTCTGATGAGATTTTCCCGAAACGGTTGATTCGTAATTGCCACCCCTCTTTCACTCATTATGTCATTGTTAATCAGGTTTTTGAAAATTTTGTTGCGGACATTGGCAGGATCTTCGTACAAATTTACTTCACTAACAAGCGCATAATAGGGCCCGCTTTCCCGGTGATTGATGCTTACTTTATCAAAAAAACCGGCATACCACAAAAAACCGACAAAAAGCACTATGATAACGAGAACTACCTTGCCCAAAGATTTTAGGAACCGCTTCATAGTCTAACTTTTTTTACTCTTAACTTTTTTCTTTTTGACTCTCGTGGCAAAGTAGATGGAAATTAGAATGATTGCTAAATAATAGAAAGACTCTATAATATTGACCCCTGTCATTATGTGGCTATAGATCTCATGTAAAGAAATCAGTATGACAGGGATAAAAGCATAACGCTGAAAGTCAGAATGTTTGAGCATGATAATAATTAAAACAGCGGCGATTAATGTGGCGGCCAGAATAGATATCAGGATCACAGGTGGCTCTTCATTAAGGTAGAATTCAATACCAAAAGCCAGTAGAAATAGAATTACAGCGGCTTTCAGGAGTATATGACCTGGATTTGTTTTGGAATTACGTGCCATAAAATACTTATTATGTTCACGAATTTATGAAGAACAATTTATATTCAAAAGTTTTTCAGAATTTTCTTACTCCAATTATTTCCCGTGTATCTTTAATAGTCTTGGAAGCGTTTTCACGTGCTCTTTCCGCTCCCTGCCGTACCACCTTGCTCAGGTACTGTTCGTCTTTTGTCAGTGCTTCGATTTTTTCTCTCAAAGGGTCAATAAAAGCAATCATATCTTCGGCCAGCTTTTTCTTTAGATCCCCATACCTTATCCGGCAATTATTATACTGCTCTTCAAAATAATTACAGGTTTCATTGTCCGATACCACACCCAACAAAGTAAAGAGATTTTGAATATAATCCGGTTTTTCCTGGTTTATTTCGGTAGGCCCGCTATCGGTAACTGCCTTCATGATTTTCTTTTTCACGGTTTTCGGGTCATCGGTCAGGTATAAAGCATTTCCTGTCCCTTCGGATTTACCCATTTTACCGCTACCATCCAGGCCGGGAATTTTAACAAGGGGCTCCCCAAAGTTATAAGGTTCGGGTATGGGGAAATAATCCGTGTTATACATCCGGTTAAAACGGCGTGTAAAGGTACGTATCATCTCCAGGTTTTGCTCCTGGTCTTTACCTACCGGGACTTTTGATGCTTTGTGGATGATGACGTCCGAAGCCATCAGTGTCGGATATGTTAGTAAGCCGGCATTGACGTTGCTGGGCTGGCTGCGGGCTTTTTCCTTAAAGGAAGTGACTCGCTGCAATTCGCCGAGATAGGCATTCATATTGAGAAGCAAATAAAGCTCGGTCACTTCCGGTACATCACTTTGTATGTATATTGTAGCTTTTTCGGGGTCTAAACCGGCTGCCAGGTATTCTGCCAGCACCTGCTTGACATTGCCATGCAGGTCTTCCGGTGTGGGATGTGTGGTTAACGAATGATAATCCGCAATAAAAAAGTAACAATTGTTCTCTTCCTGCATGCTGAGAAAATTCTTGATAGCTCCGAAATAATTGCCCAGATGCAGGTTTCCCGTCGGGCGTATGCCGCTTACAACAGTATCCATATTTGTCGGTTCTTTTAGAAAATTAACACTGCAAAAATAGCCTACATTTTGATTTCATCATCATGTTTATTGAAAAAGTGGTATTCAAGGAAATGATATGAAGAAACCGGGAAAATACGTACCCACTTTTTATACTGCATAAACCACCTAACCTGTATCGAGCGCAAAAATCCCCGCTTCAGGTAGGCATGTATGTAGGGATGAACCATGAGTGTTAATTTTTCTTCGTTTTGGTCCTGGATGAGGTACTTCAGGTTTTTTTCGATATCATCGATCAGGAGCATGCTGGATTTAACCTCACCACTGCCCTTACATACCGGGCACTTTTCCAGGACATGAATGTCCATCTCGGGTCGTACACGCTGGCGTGTAATTTGTATCAGACCAAATTTACTGGGAGGGAGGACGGTATGCTTCGCCGAATCCTTCCCCATTTCTTTTTTGAGATGTTCAAAGAGCTTACGTTTATTGGAGGCATCATGCATATCGATAAAGTCTACGACGATAATGCCTCCCATATCTCTCAAACGTAACTGCCGGGCTATTTCTGCGGCGGCGTCGAGATTTACTTCCAGGGCATTTTGCTCCTGGTTGTTTTTCTTATTCACGCGATGCCCGCTGTTGACATCGATGACGTGTAAAGCCTCGGTATGCTCAATGATGAGGTATATTCCGCTTCTTATAGTTACTATCTTTCCGAAGGAGTTCTTCACCTGTTTTTCGATGCCATAATGCTCGAAAATAGGTTGTTTCCCTTTGTAAAACTTAACAATGTCGACCTTTTCAGGGGCAATCTTTTCCAGGTATTTCCGTGTATCCTCATAGATATCAGGGCTGTTTGTATAGATATGGTTGAACGTGTCGTTCAACATATCCCTGAGAATCGCCGTAGTTCGGTCGAGCTCGCTTATAACTTTCTGTGGGGCTTTAGCCGTTTTCAACGTTTTTGTGGCCGTGAACCACTTATTCAACAGATGATTGAGATCGGCATGAAGGTCGGCTACCTTTTTGTCTTTTGCTACCGTCCTGATGATTATCCCGATATTTTTTGGCTTGATGCTTTTGATCAGCCGTTTAAGCCGCTTGCGCTCATCACTGTCTTTTATTTTTTGCGAAATGGATATTTTGTTCGAAAACGGTACCATTACAATATATCTTCCGGCAAAGGAGATTTCGGAAGAAATACGAGGCCCTTTGGTAGAAATGGGTTCTTTAGCTATTTGAACCAGGATTTGCTGGCCGGGGGATAAAACATCATTGATTTTTCCTGTCTTGATAATATCTTTTTCCAGCTTGAATTTTTCGATGTTAAGCTGACTGTATCTTCCCGACATGGCCCATTTCGTATATTTTTGTAAGGAACGCACCTGGGGACCTAAATCCAGGTAATGTAAAAAGGCGTCCTTTTCATAGCCCACATCCACAAATGCAGCATTAAGCCCCGGCATAATTTTTTTGACCTTGCCGAGATAAATATCTCCTACGGCAAAACTCTGGTCGTGCCGGTCTTTACTAAGCTCTACAAGTTTTTTCTCCTCCAGTAAGGCTATATCTACTTCTGATGGCTGAGCATCAATAACAAGTTCTTTCTCCACGATAATTTAATTTTTGATATGCTTTACTCTAATGGAGAGATTAATTATTCTGGGTAGAATAAAGTTAAGGGTGTTATTAAGAGTGACGCTCATAATAACACCCCCTGAGTAATTACTTTTTCTTGTGTCTGTTTTTCCGCAAACGCTTTTTACGTTTGTGCGTAGACATTTTGTAACGTCTTTTCTTTTTACCGCTTGGCATAATCTAATGGCTTTTCTGGATTATTTTACTTTTTCTTTTACCTCGTTAACAAAACCTTTTGAAGGTTTAAATGCAGGTATGTTGTGTGCAGGAATAGTGATTGTTGTATTCTTTGAGATGTTTCTTCCGGTTTTTTCTGCCCGGTGCTTAATAATAAAGCTTCCGAAACCTCGCAGATAAACATTTTCACCACTGGTTAAAGAGCCTTTGACTGTTTCCATAAAAGCTTCTACCATGGCTTGTACTGAAACTTTTTCTATTCCTGTTTTGTTAGAAACTTCGGCTACAACTTCTGCTTTTGTCATGACGTATCCTTTCTTTTTTTATAGTTTTGAGTTTTAGATTTCTAATGAAGTGCAAATATAAATGATTTTTTTAAATGGCTATAAAATCTTATAATTAAATTTTAGCTAAAGAACTCAATATAAATTCATTCTAATGTTTATGAATCCAATAGTAAAAAAATTGATAGGGTGGTATGAAAAGGAGAAGCGCGATTTGCCATGGCGGAGAACAAGCGATCCCTATAAGATATGGGTGTCGGAAGTAATTCTGCAGCAAACAAGGGTGAGCCAAGGGATTAACTATTTTTATAATTTTTTGGAAGCCTTCCCCGATGTGGAAGCGTTGGCTCAAGCTGAAGAGACGGATGTGTTGAAAGTATGGCAAGGCTTGGGATATTACTCGCGGGCGAGAAATATGCATCGGGCGGCTAAAACGATTGTTCAAAATTTTGGAGGGAAGTTTCCTTCCGATTACAAAAATATTTCTGCCCTGAAAGGAATCGGAGAATACACAGCCGGAGCCATCGCCTCCTTCTCTTTTGGGATGCCCTATACAGCGGTTGATGGCAATGTCAAGAGAGTTTTGGCCCGGCTCTTCGGGATACATGATCAAATTGATACGAGTACAGGCGATAAAAAAATAAAGAAAATAGCTCAAGAGCTGATACCCGGAGAGAATCCCGGAACATTTAATCAAGCCCTCATCGAATTTGGTGCTGTGTGGTGTACACCCAAAAATCCGAAATGCGAGACCTGTCCTCTTCAGCAACATTGCCTGGCATTTGCCAATAAGAATGTGGATCAGCTTCCCGCTAAAAAGCCAAAGAAAAAGCCGCGGGATCGTTTTCTGAATTACCTTGTGATACAAAATAGCGACCACCGGCATCTCTATTTACGCAAGCGGTCTAACAACGCCGATATTTGGAAAAACCTGTATGACTTTCCCTTGATTGAATCGGAAAGACCTTTGTCTCCCGAAGAATTGATTAACACCCGGGAATGGAGAAAATTGATTGGTGAGAATTATCGCTCCCTCAACCGGAAATCGGATAAAAAAAAGCATCAGCTTAGTCACCAGACCTTGCATACTTATTTTTGGGAAGTAAATATCGATAATTTATTGGAGCCGGATTCCTCGGTAAATGGTATTATTAAGGATGAAAAGAGAAATGTTCATCAATATCCTTTCCCACGCTTGATTGATGCCTTTCTTCAGGAAAATTTTGCAGAATACGAAAAAAAAAATGAATAAAAATTGTTGGGCAAAGCAGAATGTGTTATATTTGGGTGACCCTAATTTAAAATTTTAGCCTATGGCCAATGGAATTAACAAAGTAATCCTGATCGGCAATCTTGGAGCCGACCCCGAAGTAAAGCATCTTGAAAGTGGAAATGCCGTAGCCAATTTACCTATAGCTACTACGGAATATTACCGCGACAAGGACGGGAACAGACAGGAACGTACCGAATGGCATCGTATCGTCTTATGGCGAAGGCTTGCCGAAATTGCAGAACAGTATCTTCACAAAGGTGACCAAATCTATATCGAAGGTCGCCTGCAAACCCGCTCCTATGAAAAGGACGGTGTTACTAAGTATATTACCGAAGTGGTCGGTAATAATATGACTATGTTAGGGAAGAAATCTTCTTCCGGTGAACAGCAATCTGCTGCCTCGCCTTCCGGCACCCGGGAAAGCAGCCCGCAGGAAGGACAGGCAGAAGAAGCTGCCGGTGATGATGACCTCCCGTTTTAGAATTTTTTAATGAGAAATGTGTAACGTATAAAAGCTGTTAATCTCTGCAGCATGTTGGTGAGATGTGCCTAAGGATGATTAATGGTTTTTATACGTTTCTTTTTTACGGCTATAAAAATATTTACCTTTGCAATAAGGTAAACTAAAATTTTAAAATTGGAAGATCCTGACTCTTTGTCCTATTTGCCGGTTATTCTTGATGCAGCGATATCTAAATCTTTTTCGATGGAAGTGATTGCGGGAACGGTAATTGTTATTGTTCTACTGTTCTTTTCAGCACTCGTATCAGGTTCGGAGGTGGCTTTTTTTTCACTTGCCCCTCAATCCCTGAAAAATATTCGCACAGAAAAAGGGGAGAGAAATCGCTTGATCGTCGAACATTTGGAGCGACCCAGGCGATTGCTGGCCACTATTCTTATTACCAACAATTTCATCAATGTGGCAATTGTCTTGGTTTCGGTTTTTGTAACCTCCCACATATTTGATTTCGGCGGTTCAGTATGGTTGACTTTTCTTATACAGATCGTATTGATCTCTTCGCTGCTTTTAATTTTCGGGGAGATTATCCCCAAAATGATAGCTAAACAAAAACCCGTGAAATTTGCTACAATGATGGCTGTGCCCATTAATTGGTTGATCAAAATATTTTATCAGTTTAGCTCATTGCTGGTCAATTCAACAAATCTGGTGGATAGAAAAATAAGCCGGAAAAAAATGAATATTTCCATTGACGACATTTCCGAAGCTATTGATATTGCTTCTAATGAACCCGAGCAAGTAAAGGAAAAAAATATTCTTAAAGGCATTGTCCGTTTTAGTGATACGCTGGTACGTGAAATCATGAAAAGCCGGGTGGATATTACCGCCATAGAATATAATACTTCGTTTGAGAAAGTGTTGCAATTAGTTATTAATTCGGGCTATTCAAGGATTCCTGTCTATAAAGAAAACTTTGATAAGATTCAGGGTATTCTTTATATCAAAGATTTGCTCCCCCATCTCGAAAAGAAATCATTCAGATGGCAAAGTCTTTTACGTGAAGCCTATTATGTCCCTCAGAATAAACCTATCAGCGATCTTTTGCAGGAATTTCAAGGGAAAAAGATTCATTTGGCTATGGTGGTTGATGAATATGGAGGAACTTCCGGTATTATTACGCTGGAGGACATTATTGAAGAAATCGTCGGGGAGATTAGTGATGAATTTGATAATGTGGAAGATATTGCTGATTACCAAAAAATAGACCGGCGAAACTACATCTTCGAGGCTAAAACTCCCCTGAATGATTTTTGTAAGGTGACCGGCGTGGACAATCGCCATTTTGAAGAGTTTAAAGGAGAATCGGATACCATTGCCGGACTTATTCTCGAACATGAAGGAGAGATTCCCAATAAAGGGAAGGATATTAAAATCAATGGTTTTTCGTTTACCATACAACAAGTTGATAAAAGACGAATTATTAAAGTGAAAGTTAGGATCGATGAAGATGTACAGATTGCCGATGAACAAAGTGCTTTTGATTAAATTACTGCTCCCTTTCCTGATAGTAATGGGAGCTTGCACAGACAATGATTATACACCCAAACCCAAAGGATATCATCGTATTGATTTGCCTGAACACCAATACCAAAAATTTGATACTTCTTTTCCTTTTACTTTTGAATATCCTGAATATACTGAAATACAAACAGAAGGCCCGGATTTGAACAAAAAGTATTGGTTTAATGTCAGGTATCCCGACTATAACGGGACCGTATATTTTTCTTACAGAAGTTTGGATGACAACCTCGGAGAATTGATAAATGATAGCCATGAATTTGTGGATAAACATATACCCAAGGCTTCTGCCATCGAAGAGCGAGTCATCACCGACAGGAATAGGGATGTTTTTGGAATTACATGGGAAATTTCGGGCGCAGGAGCGGCCTCGCCCTACCAGTTTTTCATTACCGACAGCACACAACATTTTCTCAGAGGTGCGCTCTATTTCATGCACGAACCCAACAATGATTCTTTAGCTCCTGTGATAGAGCATGTAAGAGAGGACATGCATCACTTTATTAAAACCATTAAATGGAGAGAAGATTTTTAGAAACAAGATTTTCTCATGCAACGCCAATAATTAAATGAATGTCTTAACATTAAAATAAATCGAAATATTATGCGAAAATATTTACTTACTCTTATAGCGGTGGCTGCTGCAGTGATAATGCAAGCCCAGCCCGGAACTTATTCACGGGTGGAAGTTCCGATCCAGGAAAATACAATGGAAAATATGGCCAAATTGGGCTTACCAATGGATGCAGGTTATATGGCTGATAAATCCACATTCATCGGTGAATTTAATCAGCGTAACCTCCAAAAGCTTGAAGAGGCCGGAATTGATTATGAATTGCTCATTGATGATGTCAGTGAGTTTTATGCAGAACGAAGTAAGCAGGTGACAAGAGCCCAAATCCAACAGAAAGCCCGGGAGATGGATGTGCCTGTTCCCGATGGTTTTAATCTCGGCTCAATGGGTGGTTTTTTGACATATGATGAGATGCTGGCCGAGCTGGATACTATGGCTACCGATTATCCCGATTTGATTACTGAAAGGGATACAATGCCGGGGGGAACTTCGATAGAGGGGAGACCGCTTTATTATACCAAAATTTCAGATAATCCCGGTGAATCGGAAGAAGAGCCGGAAATATTTTTTACGGGATTGCATCATGCCCGCGAACCGGGTGGTATGATGGTTTTGGTTTTTTATATGTATCATTTGCTGGAGAATTATGAAAATGATCCTGAAATTCAGAATATCGTAGATAATACGGAAATTTACTTTGCCCCATGCGTGAATCCCGATGGGTATATTTATAATGAAGAAAATAATCCGGATGGCGGTGGTATGTGGCGAAAAAACCGCCGCGAGATCGATGGGAGTGCCGCCGTGGGTGTTGATCTTAACCGAAATTACGGGTATATGTGGGGCTACGATGACAATGGTTCCTCGCCGAATCCATGGGATCAAACTTACCGCGGTGACTCTGCCTTCTCCGAACCCGAAACTCAGATCGTCAAGCAGTTTTGTGAGAACCATGAATTCGGATTTGCAATAAATTACCATACCTATAGCGACCTGTTGCTATATACATGGGGATATACTGAAGAACCATGCGAAGATGATGAATTACTGGCTGCCTATTCAGAAAAAATGACCCAGGTAAATAACTATACTTATGGCCCGGGAAGCACCACCATTTATCCTACCAACGGTGCTTCGGATGACTGGATGTATGGCGAACAGGAAACCAAGAATAAAATCATGTCTTTTACCCCGGAAGTGGGAGGAGATGATGAAGGTTTCTGGCCGGCATCGGATCAGATCATCCCGCAATGCCAGGAAAACTTGTTGATGAATATTCTGGCTACTAAATTTACCGGCAATTATGCTACAGCCTATGATAAAACGCCAACCATTATTGAAGAAGAGACCGGTTATTTTCATTTTGATGTCAGGAGATTGGGACTTGAAGAAGGCGATACATATACCGTATCAGTGGAACCGTTGAATGATAATATTGCTTCAGTCGGAGATCCTAAGGAATATTCCAACCTGGAGTTGATGGAGACTATTTCCGATTCGATCTCCTATACGCTCGCTGATAATATAGTTAGCGGCGATAGCATCAAATATGCATTAACCATTGACAATGGAGATTATGAAGAAAGTGATACATTAACCAAGTTTTATGGAGAGCCCGTTATTATAATCTCCGACAGCTGCAATACGATTTCAGGATGGGATACGGAAGATTGGGATATCACCGATGAGTCATACTTTTCAGAACCCTATAGCATAACGGATTCGCCTGATGGCAACTATGATAATTATACATTTTCTTCCATAACATTGGATGAAACGATTGATTTGTCTGAAGTGATTTATGCACAATTTAGCTTTAGAGCACGATGGGAAATCGAATCCGGGTATGATTATGTCCAGGTCCAGGTGTCGGCCGATGATGGAGAAAGTTGGACCCCTCTTAGCGGACAATACACTTCAACCGGCACTTCCAGCCAGGAAGAAGGTGAGCCTCTTTATGACGGGGTGCAGGATGATTGGGTTTTAGAAGAAATCAACCTGAATGAATTTATAGGAGAGGAAATTCTTATTCGTTTCATTTTAGTTAGTGACCAGGGCGTTACAGAAGATGGCTTTTATTTTGATGATGTTGAAGTGAAAGTTCTTTCACAAACGGCTACCGGGAATACATTGAATGCGGCTACTGCATCAGGTGACATTACCGTTTTCCCCAATCCGGCAAGGACAATGTTTACAGTGGAAGTTAATAGTGCTAAAACACCGCAAAATATGCAGTTATTCAACAGTATCGGTTCAAGAGTCAAACAGGTCCCCTTTAATGGAGAAAAACAGCAAGTGGACTTAAATAACCTTGAAGCCGGGATTTATTATGTCAGGATAACCTATCAGGATGATTCGCAATCAAAACTGAAGAAAGTGATGGTTTATTAATAGCGTTCAATATCAGTTACCAAAAAAAAGCAGTCGGAGAGCAAAATATCTTCGGCTGTTTTTCTTTGCGTGCTCAGCGTATTCTTCCTCCTTGCGCTCGCCGTAATATCTTTTTTCACCCATGAATTCTTCTCACACACTCACTACTCACCGCTCATATCTTCTTCCCCTGCGTTCTCAGCGTGTTCTTGCACTCTGCGCCCTTTGCGTGAAATCTTTTACCGCACATCGAGCCATAATCGCTTACTCCCGAAGAACCCATGGTAGCTCAATTAATACAAAGAGCATCCCAACCGGGAATTATCGAATAGGCATTTTGCTTTGATTGACCCGAAGTTTTTTGGTCTTCCTTATGCTTCCTGCATTATTCAATGGGAAGAAACAAATTCACAAAAACTTTCTAATAAAAACCCAATTTTACTTACTTTTTGATGATATTGTTTTTATATTAGTCTTATCGATGAAATAAAACTGAACGGCACCCTTCCGGCTTAAACCCCCTGAGCGATTTAAGCAGGAACATTGGAGAAAAGATAGGTCATTCATCGGTACATCTTCAACAATGAGCGCAATGTTTCGGGGAAAATACTTTTTATATCGCTGAGCGGCGAGATAAGAAACGAATATACCGAAATTATGGTGCAGACCACTATAACATATTCATGGGATACCTTTAAAATCATACGTTTCTTAGAGGGTATGAAGGGGATTTTAGCGAAAAGCAATACAGAAAGAACCTTATGACAAAAATCTCAAAAACCAAATAACATGAAAAAACTCATCTTACTACTAACGGTACTTACAATTCTCGCCTTCAAAACCGGGGATAACCGAAGCAACTACAACATACCACGTGCTGCCTACAGCGTGACCGCAGGTGATATCGATCACGACGGGGATCAGGATATTGTGGTGGGGCATAAAACAGCCTGGGAAGATTCAAATCCAACAATATCAGTTTTAGAAAATAATGATAATGGATATTTTAATATTGATGACACTTCAATGGTTTTTTGTGGTTACCAAGAAAATATACAGCTCATTAATATTAATAATGACACACTTCCGGATATTGTTTCCTTTCATTCGGATTTTACATCAGGTGATGCCGAACGATACATAAGAATAATTTATAATGAAGAAGGAGATTTTAATTCCTATAATGACTACTCCCTCAATACCAATGAGACTTTTAATTCCATGAACTATGGAGACATTAACGGAAATTCCTTCAATGATATCGTGGTGGTTTCTGGTAATGGCCAGTTTTGGGGTGTTTTATATAATGACGGTACAGGAGGTTTCTCCGCCCCGGAATATCATGAAATAGAAGATTCATACCCAAGTGATATAACCTGTGGTGACGTGGACGGGAATGGAAGGGACGATGTGGTTGTTTGCGCTCAAACCACAAG
>JAIPAH010000135.1 GCA_021740175.1 Bacteroidales bacterium | reverse complement strand
AAGATTAGCCCGTAAATCCACCCCTGCACTCGCTACCGTCGCGTATTCCGGTAGCGGATTTTCCGATTTGTTAACGATTTTAACTTTCACGACCTGCCTAATTTATGAACAACAAAAGTATTAAATTTTTCACGTTGAGAATTTCCGTATTTGATCTTTCTCGGAAAAGAAAGCTACTGCCACAAAGATGATAAACATTATAGCGTTAACGGTTAAACTAAGGACGTTGTTTTGTATGGGAAGAACTTCAGATAAGAAGTAGATAGCCAAAGCCAAACCCACATACCGGCCAATAGATAACAAAGGATACGTTACTTTAAAATGTTTCCGGCCCAGAACAAAAGAAAAAATCATCATCGTAAAGAAGCAGGCAAATTGTCCCCAGGCTGCACCCATGTAACCATATATCGGTACAAGGCTAACGTTCATGGTGATAGTGATCACCACTCCCAAAATGGCAATATAAGCTCCGTAATGCGTTTTATCGGTAAGCTTATACCATACGCTTAAATTGTAAAAGATACCCTGGAATAGTTTTGCAAAAAGGACTATAGCGACAATATTGAGCCCTCCATGATATTTTGTATCGATAAAATATTTTACAATATCAAGAAAGAGGGTCACACCAAGGAATATTAATAATCCGAAAATGATAAAATACTTCATTACTGCTGCATAAATGCTTTTGGAGTTTTTTTCCTTTGCCTGGGCAAAAAAGAAAGGCTCGGCAGCAAAACGGAACATCTGAACAAATATCGACATCAATACTGCCAGTTTGAAATTCGCCCCGTAAATCCCAAGTTGTTTCATTTGATCAGAACTCTCAGGCAACAAATGTTTTAGCATAATTTTATCGCCGACTTCATTAACCATTCCCGCCAAAACAACAATAGCCAAAGGATAAGCGTACCGGAAAAGCTTCTTCCAGAGCTTTACATCAATAGACAAGCGAACCTTTAGCAATTCAGGTAGAAGCAATAATAAAGTTACCCCTGCGGACATGACATTGGCAATAAAAATATAACCTACCGAAACCGAAGGATCGTATATAATCAAAAATACAGAATCGGGATGTGTTTTGGATAAATAAGGGCATAACGCCAAAAAGTACAGGACAAAGAAAATATTAACCAAAACATTAATAAGCTTGATTTTAGAAAATCTGAAAGCCTTCTTTTGATTACGAAGGGATGCAAACGGAATAGCAGCAACTGCATCCATAACCACTATCAACCCGACATAATAAAGATACTCCGGATGCCGGGGATAATCCAATGCCACGGAAACATCGGGCGCGAGCCAAACGAGAAGACCCAAAAAGATAACAGCAGATAACAAAATAGAGCTTAAGGAAGTATTGTAAGCCTTAGCGGGTTTATCCGAAAAATTCGAATAACGGAAAAAGGCCGTCTCCATACCATAGGTGAGAATCACCAAGAGAATAGCGATATAAGAATACATTTCGGTAATGATGCCGTATTCTGCCTGCGCGAAAATTCTTGTCAAAAACGGGGTTAACAAATAATTGAGTAACCGCGGAACGATGGTTCCCATCCCATAAACGGCCGTTTCCCCGGCTAATCTTTTCAGCGGATTATTTGAATTTACCATAGGATTTTATGATTCGCTTTCACTCCACAAAGAAAACACAATCTGAAATACAGTGCCTGTTTCATCGGATTGGACAAGGTGAATATCTCCGCCAAATCCCGTGACGATATTTCTTACCATAGCCAAGCCCAATCCTGTTCCTCCCGATTTGGTTGTAAAATTAGGAAGAAAAATTTTCTCTCGTTTATCATCGGGGATACCCGGACCATTATCCCGGATAATTACTACAGCCTTTTGGTTTTCTGTATATCCGTGAATTTCTATTTTTCCAGCTTTTTGTTGGTTTAATGCTTGCAAAGAATTTTTTATCAGGTTTATGAAGACACGCTGGATCTGTTTCTCATCTGCTTCGATCTCTATTCTATCGACATCAAACTGAGTTACAACTTCAATATTTTCCTCTCCTTCGAAAAGCTCAACCGTATTGTTTATCGATTCGACTAAATCAAGTTTCTTCATCGAAGCTTTAGGCATTTTGGCAAAATCCGAAAAAGCCGAGGCGATTTCAGAAAGCGAATCGATTTGCTGAATAATGTTCCACGTGAAACGTTTTACTGCTTCCTCAGAATTTTCAGGGTCCTGAAGGAAAGATCGTTCGAATTGCTGAACACTCAGTTTCATCGGAGTGAGCGGATTTTTGATTTCATGGGCCACCTGCCGGGCCATTTCACGCCAGGCGGTTTCCCTTTCACTAGCAGCCAACAGCCGGGCACTCTTCTCCAGTTCATCAACCATACTGTTGTACTCTTTAACCAAATCTCCTATCTCATCTTTTCTTTCAATATCGATCTTGGCATTTTTTTCCTGAAGTTTCGTTTTTCCTAAAAAGTTTTTAATGGTTTCCATCGGCTTAGTAATGTAGTTGGAGATAACCCAAATAATGACCAGGGAACCAATCGTAAGAATAATGTAAATGTTGATAAAGGTTGTTAAAAAAGCAGAAATTTCTTCAGTAAGCTGGCGTTGCTTGGAAAAATATGGAAGATTGACATAAGCTATAACTTCGTTATCATAATTCCTGAGCGGAAAATAAGATGATAAAAACTGATAATCGCCAATTTTCTCTTTATGGATGAAAATCGCCAATTCGTTTTTGCGCAGTTGATAAAAAGGCTCGGGGTTGATTCGCCTGTTGATGATATTGCGGTCAAAAATTCTCGGCCTCGAAGACACTATTAGTTCCCCATTTGTATCGAAAAGATTAATATCAGAAAAAAAGACCTGTGAAAATTTGATGAGCTGGTCATAAACATAATCTTCCGAAACCTCATCTATGTGATCCAAATGCGCCAGCTTATGTTCAAGTTCAATACGTATAGAATGGGATAACTCTTCCAGGTTGTTTCGGTTCTTCTCATTATTTTGTTTGCTAATATGGCTAAAAACAAAAAAACCAATAACGACAAAAGATATCAGTAATATTGAAAATATAGAAAGTTGAAGACGACTTCTGAACTTGGTAAAATAGCCGGTATTGATTCGTTGTTCCATCAAAAAATAAAATAACAAAAGCAACAGACCGAAAATGATTATAAGATAAGTAGCACCGGCAAGTATCTCCGTATAAGTGTCTCGGGTTTTACTGATAATTAATAATTTTTCAGAAGCATCATCGTCAGTGAATTCAAAATGAACAAAATCCTCCGAATACATGGAGCTATCCGCTTTATGGTTAATCGGATAATTCATATCCCCGTAACTATTAACCAATTCCCCGTCAAAATAAATCGCATAAGAATACTCCGGATTCAACATGCGTTCGGATTGTTTACTTTCTAGTAATTCCGGGTAACCTTGCGCCAAAGGGCTGGATTTTTGAAAAATATCGACATAAAGTTGTAAATCATCACCTAGTTTCAATTTGCCGAGATAGTTCCGGATTTCATCTCCATCATCAATATAAAAAAGATTTTCAGAAACCGTCCCGACTCCATATTCCTCCTTAATATTCGAAAAATAGGAATAACACTCCACATTCTCTGCTTCATCATCAATAATGAGCTGAGTGCCTTTTTCGCAAAGGGTAAAATTCATCTCATACTTGAGATGAAATGACCTGAAATAATTCTCTTTGATGTAAGCAAGCAGTTCATCTTCTACAAGAGCATTATTTTGATAACGCTGAACCAAACTATCCACTCTTTCATCTTCCTTCAGCTTATTGACTTGTTCATAATAACGGTACTCTGAAATCTTATCCCGGTTATTTAAAAGGGAAATCGCCCGCACTTTAATCTGTTGATTTTCTTTTTCATTATTCAGCGATCCCAGGATTAAAGAGTAGGAAACGGAGGCGGCAACTACAATAATTACAATGAAGGTTAAATTGAACTGTCCCTTTAATAAATAAATCCCCACTGCCGTAATAATAACTTGTAATAATATAAAAAGGTAAAGGATGTTTTCAATAAAAGACAAATACAAAATAACGGCGGCGCCGATACCCCATAGCACACCAAAAAGCTTTTTTTGACTATTAAGGCTGTAAGAAATATTCAAAAGTTTAAGATGGATCAAAAGCGCACTAAGACCTCCCAAAAAAATTGTCAATCCAGCTAGAATAGAAGAAAAATTTAACTCATCAAGCTGATTAATGCTAAGGGGTATTGTGGAATTTAAAACCAAATTTTTGATGAGCAGATAAGGGAAAAACAATACCCAAACGGCGAATCCGAAAATAATTAAAGAATGAATAAAAGCAGGAATTTGCCGTTTAACATTGATATCAAACGGAGTCATAAAAATACTCCACGCCACTATGGATGTGGCAGCAAGAATAAAAAGCGCAGAGCCTAAATCCGTAAAAACGCCCGGGAAAACAAATAATGCTCCATCAAAAAGATAAGATTCAAAAAGATTTCCCGGAATTTGGAAATAAATAAGTATCAGCAACAACAGAAAACTATCAATGGCAATGCCGAATAACTTAACACCCCTTTTTCGCCGGCTAAACTTCATTTGTTCATAAAGGGTTTTGAGCAAAAGAAAGACGCTCACCAAAAAGAAAAAGAATATAAGAAAAAGGATCCGGGCTTGCCTGTCTGCCAGCGAAACCTGGTCCTTTTTGTAAATATCAAACCTTAATTCTCCCTTTAAATTAACTCCCTGTTTCACGGGTTCAAGCTCAATATTCCACTTGGATGGAATATTCTCACCAATCACAAATTCATTTTTCAGGAACCGGTTGGGACTATCATATTGTTTTTTAAGGGTGATAAGATGTAAAATTCTTCCGTTATTATCGACAGATATCGGATTAACAATAAGAAATCGATTTGCAATTTCAATGACACAAAGTTCTTTTGTTCTTAAACAGGTGTCTGTCCAAACAATTTCATTCGTTGTATAAAATGTCACCGAATCATCCTCCAGGTAAACAAAATCTCGGTAAGGCTCCTCGCTTGATAGTTCTTTTAAAGACCCTTGTGGTGTCGCTGCCCTTTCGGTTATAGAATTTTCCACCTGAATAATCTCATTTTCTATGTTTTCCTGCAGTTTTTCGCGAACGGGGTCGGCTTCAGTATATTGATTGAAATAACTTGAAACACCCAAATATACCACCAGGAGCAAAGCTGTAATGAAGAAATGGACGATGACTTTCCGTTTATTTTCAAACATGGGCTTAATGTTTCACGTGAAACATCTTTCTAATTCATTGATTATTTAGGTCAGGCCTGTATTACATACAATCTTTATGCCTGGTTCAGAAAAACGTAAATTTAGCAATATTCATCCGATATCAAATAAAAAGGCTACAGTTTTTAGTTACACTGCAGCCTTTTTATCAAAATTATCGAAACCAACAATTTGCTACCGCCCCATATGGGCCAGCAGTACAGAAATATCGGCGGGAGAAACCCCGCTGATACGGCTAGCCTGTCCAACAGTCTCAGGTTTAACGCTTGTAAGCTTTTCCCTGGCTTCATACGATAAAGCTTCCAGGGCTCGAAAATCCAAATTATTTCCAATCTTCATATTTTCAAAACGACTCATTTTATCGGCCATCTCCTGCTCCTTGTCGATGTATCCTTCATATTTGGTAAGGATCTCGACTTCTTCTAAGCTTTCGTGGTCGCTTGCCATTTCTTCTTCAAAAAACCGTTTAAAATCCGGTATATTATCTTTTAATTGAAATATAGTAAGTTGCGGACGCAATACCAGGCCTGCGATTTTTTGTTTCTGCCGAATGGGTGTTGTCCCCTGATTTTGCAGTAAAGAGTTTATTGTTGTGGGCTCCACGCTTGCTGTTCTTATATATTTTTGAATAGCTTCGATTCTTTGTTTTTTGGTTTCTACACGCTTCAACCTATCTTCGGAAGCTAAACCGATTTCGTATCCCAGGGGAGTAAGTCGCAGATCCGCATTATCCTGTCTCAGTAAAATTCTGTACTCCGCTCTCGAAGTAAACATCCGGTAGGGCTCATCCACACCTTTAGTTATAAGGTCATCGATAAGCACGCCAATATAGGCATCCGATCGTTTCAGGATAAAATCGGAAGCTCCCTGAATTTTACGATGGGCGTTGATACCGGCCATAAGTCCCTGCGCACCGGCTTCTTCATAGCCCGTTGTGCCATTGATTTGCCCAGCCAGGAAAAGATTTTCTACAAGCTTGGTTTCCAGGGAATACTTCAATTGTACCGGCGGAAAATAATCGTACTCAATAGCATAACCCGGTCTGAAAATTTTGGCATTTTCAAAACCCTTAATTCTATTCAGTGCTTTTTGCTGGACCTCCATAGGTAATGAAGATGAAAAGCCATTGACGTAAACTTCCACAGTATTCCATCCTTCGGGCTCTATGAACAACTGATGGGAATCTTTCTCCGAAAAACGGTCTATTTTATCCTCAATTGATGGACAATAACGGGGGCCTGTAGACTGAATTCTTCCGACAAACATGGGACTTTTATCAAATCCGGTGCGTAAGAGATCATGCACTTCCTTATTAGTATAAGCCATGTAACAACTAAGTTGATTAGTCAGCGGTTTGGTATCGGTAAAAGAAAATTTCCCCGGGTATTGATCCCCTTTCTGTTCGGTCAATTGGTTAAAATCGATAGTTCGTCCATCGACGCGAACCGGTGTACCCGTTTTCATCCGATCGGCCTTAAACCCGAGCTTTTCGAGGTCTTCGGTGATACCAACGGAGGCATTTTCTCCCATTCTTCCGCCGCCAAACTTTTGCTCCCCGATATGTATTGTTCCATTAAGAAAAGTTCCATTGGTCAGAATAATAGAACCAGCATAAATAGAAAGTCCCAGGCGCGTCTTAACGCCAATAGCTTTACCGTTTTCGGTTATTAATCCTAAAACCATGTCTTCCCAAAAATCAAGATTTGGAATTTGCTCCAGTTGCGTTCTCCAGGCTTCGGAGAACCTGGCTCTATCGTTTTGGGCTCTCGGACTCCACATGGCCGGCCCTTTGGAACGGTTCAAAATACGGAATTGTATGGCTGTTTTGTCCGTCACAATTCCGGCCAAGCCTCCGAGTGCATCTATTTCACGCACTATCTGGCCTTTGGCAATACCGCCCATAGCCGGATTGCAAGACATCTGGGCGATAGTATTCCTGGATAAGGTCACCAACAAGGTTTTACTACCAAGATTGGCTGCTGCCGAGGCGGCTTCACTACCCGCATGACCACCACCTACGACTATTACATCATATTTTTGTAACATAATTACTCTCTTGTTTCACGTGAAACATTAACAAAAAGTGAGAAGATTGTGTTTATTGATTTAAATCGAAGAGCAAAGATAAATATTTATCCTCCAGTTCTCTCATTATTTTCTTTTCATCTTCATCGTGATCACGAATCCCGGTAAGATGAAGGATTCCATGAATCATAACACGGTGTAGCTCATCAAGAAAGGTTCTTTGATATTTACTAGCGTTATCCTTTACTCGTTCGATACTTACATAAATATCGCCGCTAATTTCATTTGCCTGGGTATTGTCAAACGTTATGATATCGGTTAAATAATCGTGCTCTAAGTATTTTTGATTGATATGATAAAGGGTCTGATCATCAGTAAAAATGTAATTGATAACACCGATTTTAAAACTACGGTCTTCACTGGCTTTTCCGATCCATTCGCGAATCAGCTCTTCATTTTCGAGTGAAATATCAATGTTTTCAGTGAAGAAATTAATTTCCATAGCTATCGAGCTTTCTTCTGACTTTTAAAATTATACTCCTGTAATAAATTTTTCCGACGCACCCATTCAGTGTAGTGAATACTCTGAATATTATAGGTGATAGCGATATGACTATCTTCAATCTCTAGCTCATCAATCAATTTATCGAGGGCAATATCCGTTGGATTCTTTTGATTCATACTCACATCCAAATTCAAACCATCGGGAGAACTAATATAGTATATGACCTTATTCTTTTCGTTGGTTTGGGAGATATCAATATGTGCTTCCGGGCTATTATTGCGCTTTATAATTTTTCGTAAAATTTCGCTTAAAGAATGCATGATAATACCGAAATATTCATCATAAATCCGGTATTTAAGACAAAATGATTCAATAAAGGATTCAATCCGGTTTATTTCGTCCAGTCTAGCTTTAATTTGCAGGCTCTTAGTCTCGTTCATTCTTGATTAGTTTTTTCTTCAATAAAATAGTTATTTACTTTTTTCCGATAATACGGATGCATCGCCGGTGGAATAGTTTTCAATACTTCTTTACTACTTGTTTGTATCTCTTTATACTCCAAAAATTGTTTTGGGTTTCTTTTTTCAAAAGATTTTGCTTGTTCAGCTTCCCGTTCCTTTTTCTTATCCTGCTGTCTATCAGCTTTTTCGGATTCCAATAATCTTGTAACAATTTTTTCCTGCCGCTTGATCAGTTCTTCGGTGATGCGCTTATTTACCATATCTGATTCATTCTCGTTCATCTTTTCTATGGTTTTATTCAATCCCTGATCGCCTTTACCTTGTTTCATTAACTCTTTTCGATATTGCTGTAATTTCCGTTTTATAGCAGCCTGTTTAGCAGCCATTCTCGCAACTTTTTCACTCATCCCGGATTTTTTTCCCTTTTTCTTTCCTTTTTTCATGCCCTTCTTCATCTCCTTCAACTGCTTTTTCATTTTCTGCTGCATCTTTCTGATTTCGGACATCTTTGGTACACTTTGTTTTTTCCCGGATTTTCCGCTACTCGATCCCATGGAACTCATATTCTGCTGCATATTATCAAGGGCTTCCGCCAACATTAATGAAAGATTATTCACATGCGTCATCACATATTGTTGCCGAGAACGGCCTGAGCGCGTATCTCTCTCCTTAAGATGATTCAGACTCTTTTCAAGGTTTTTATCTATAGATTCGACCTCTTCCATAACAAAGGATTTAATCATCGTTTGCCTTTTGCTTAATGCTATCAACGAATCTTTCACTTTCTCCAGCTTCTCCTTGACCGCGTATTGCTCCTGAATTTTTTCAACATACTTAGGATCGTTCTTATTTGTCGATTTAAAATTACTAATAAGTGTCTCTTGTTCAAAAGATAATTGGACCAAATTTTCCAAAATCTGCTTAAGATTATCGATATCCTCCCC
>JAIPAH010000134.1 GCA_021740175.1 Bacteroidales bacterium | reverse complement strand
CTGAGCTAATCACCCTTCCGCAAATGCGGTTGCAAATATAGATCAATTTTTTTTCTAAACAAGAAGGTTGAAATTTTTTTTTGGACTGCCTGTGATACCCTATAAAGTTTATTTTTGCAATAAATAATAGCAGAAAGTATTGATTAAGCGAATCAGATTAATAGGATTAGCTGTGCTAACAGGTTTTCTTCTTTATTCCTGTATGCCGTCGCGCAAAGCAAAAGAGAACAGTTTCCTGAAGAAAAATGATATCCAGGTAAAAGGGAATGAAGTAGATGATGGAGACCTGGAGGATTTTGTGCAGCAGGAAAGCAACAAGCGTATACTGGGTGTTTGGTGGTTTAAGCCCTGGTTATATCAACAATTGGAAAAAGGAAAGAACACCGGGTTTAAGAAGTGGATGAAGGAAAATCTGGCATCTCCTCCCGTCTATTATGATCCTTCTATGGCAGTGAGCAGTGTTGACATGATGGAGCAATATCTCTCCAGCAAGGGCTATTTTGATGCTGAAGTAGGTTTTGACACGGTTGAAAATAATAATAAAACCACCGTTAAGTATTATGCCAATCCCAAAAGCCCCTATCGTATTAACGACATTGAATATCAGTTTGAGGATACATTACTGCGTCCTTATGTTCTTTCCGACACCGTGAATTCATTGATTGAAGAAGGCGATAAATACGACACCTATCTGTTGGATGATGAGCGGGATAGAATCACTAAAAATTTACGCAGGGAAGGATTTTACCGCTTTAATAAAGAGTATATCCGGTATTTGGTCGATAGTGCTTTACAGGGTCAGAAGCTTGATCTCTATGTGCAGTTGCTACCCCGCAAATATCCTTCTCCCGATGCTTCGGATGAGATGTTGACAAGATCGCACAAACGTTACAAAATCAAGGAGGTGATTATCAAACCTGATAAAAAGGTGCTTCAAACATCCGGCAGCAGCGATACCCTTGAAATCCAATACAGGAAATCCCTTAGCGATACGGTTACTACCCCTTATACCTTTATCTATGACGAACCTATGCGGGTGAAGCCCAAAACTTATATGCGAAGAGTTAAGCTCAGCCCCGGAAGCTGGTATGATTTCAAAGAAGTTCAAAGCACTTACGATAACCTGGCCGGTTTGGGTATTACCCGTTTTGTTAATATTGATTTTTCGGAAAAAAAGACCCTGAAAACGGCTGATACGATTGGTTTACTTGATTGTAATATCGATATTAATCGTAAACCCGTTCATTCTATGAGTGTTGAAACAGAAGGAACGAATACTGCGGGGAGGCCTGGCCTGGCAAGCCGCTTGGTATACACGAACAAAAATCTTTTCAAAGGGGGAGAAGTGTTTGATATCAGCCTGACAGGAGCAGTTGAAGCGCAGGGAGGCAATGAAGCGGATAATAAGTTTTTAATATTTAATACCATTGAAACGGGTATAGATGCCAGCTTGACTATTCCGCATTTTTTATTGCCGGTGTCGCCTGAGTTCTTCGCCCGGGATTATCATCCCTATACCAATTTTAATACGGGTTACAATTATCAGAAAAGATCCGATTATGTCCGTTATATAACCAATTTCTCATTTGGTTACAGGTGGCGTCAGTCAGAGACCAAAAGGCATATGCTTACGCCTTTGAACATCAATGCGGTAAAAATATTTACCGAACCTAGTTTTGAGGAGAGACTGCAGGAACTCGATAAAAAGTACCGGGAACAATACACCAATCACCTTCTAGCCTCTCTGAAGTATTCTTTTATTTATAATACGCAAAATGTTAGAAATGGCAACGATTTTTTCTATTTGCGATCCAATTTTGAATCATCGGGTGTTATGATGGATTTCCTAAGTCAAACCCTCGGTTACGGTAAGCAAATCGGGGATTATAATACCCTTTTCAATATCCGCTATGCTCAATTTTTAAGAACCGATTTTGACTTCCGGTATTATCATTACTTGGACAAGGAACAGAGCCTTATTTTTCGTTCCCTTTTTGGTATAGGACTCCCGTATGGTAATTCAGACGCTTTACCGTTCGAGAAGGGATTTTATGCAGGCGGCGCTAATGGCATGCGCGGGTGGCAGATACGTACTTTAGGCCCGGGAGCTTATGATGAAACGGCCGAAGAAGATGGGTATGACAAAATCGGCGATATCCAGCTGGAATTTAATACCGAGTATCGCTTCCCGATTTATCGTTTTTTTGAAGGGGCTTTGTTTGTCGATGCCGGAAATATTTGGCTGCTTAATGAAAGTAAAGATTATCCTAAGGGACATTTTGAATTCGGGGATTTTTTGAATCAGTTTGCTGTTGATGCCGGTTTTGGCCTACGGCTCGATTTTCAGTTTTTTACGTTAAGAGTGGATGCCGCTATTCCTTTCCGCCAACCCTCGGAGCCTGCGGGTGATAGATGGAAGGGTTTGTCGGAATTGCAATCAGGGGATATTTTCTGGAACTTCGGCATTGGTTATCCGTTCTAAATCAGCATTTAATAGATTTATCAACAATGGCAATCTCCCTTAGGAAAGATTTATTATTTTTGAATCGAATTTTAGAGTGCTATGGATAATTTTGTTGTTTCAGCCAGAAAATACCGTCCCGGGACCTTTGATGAAGTAGTGGGTCAGAAAGCCATTACTTCTACCCTCAAGAATGCAATAAAGCATAATCACCTGGCCCAGTCGTTTTTATTTTGCGGCCCCCGTGGTGTTGGTAAAACCACATGCGCCAGGATTATGGCCAAGACTATCAACTGTGAAAATCCCACTGAAGATGGGGAAGCCTGTAATGTGTGCGATTCCTGTAAACGATTTAATGAACAGGCCTCTTTTAATATCCATGAACTCGATGCAGCTTCCAACAATTCGGTGGATGATATCAGAAGCCTGGTCGACCAGGTACGAATTCCTCCACAGGAAGGGTATTATAAGGTGTATATTATCGATGAGGTGCACATGCTTTCCGCGTCGGCTTTTAATGCTTTTTTGAAGACGCTTGAGGAGCCACCGGAATATGCGAAGTTTATCCTGGCTACAACCGAAAAACATAAAATTCTTCCCACGATTTTATCACGCTGTCAGATTTTTGATTTTAAACGTATCCAGGTTAATGAGATAGTCGAACACCTGCAGCATGTTTCCCGGAAAGAAAGTATTGATTCCGATCCCGACGGCTTGCAGATAATAGCCCAAAAGGCTGATGGGGCGCTCAGGGACGCTCTCTCTATTTTCGACCAGATCGTAAGTTTTGCAGGTAAAGAATTTACCTACCAGGATGTGATAGACAATCTCAATGTTTTGGATTATGACTATTATTTCCGGCTTGTCGATAACTTTTTGGCCAATGATACCGCTGAAGTATTGAAAATTTTTAGTGAGATATTGGATCAAGGTTTTGACGGACAACATTTCATTACCGGATTGGGGGAACACCTGCGAAATCTTCTCGTGGCCAAAGACGAATCCACCCTCGGTTTACTTGAGGTTGGTGAAAATATTCAAAAACGCTACCAGCAACAGGCTGCCGAGTGTGATTTCGCCTTTATTAATAATGCCCTCAATGAAGTCAACCAATGTGATATCCATTATAAAGGGAGTAATAACAAAAAGCTTCACATTGAGATTTCGCTTTTGAAGCTAGCTTCACTAACTTCTGAAGATAATAAGGACAAGGATGTAAAAAAAAAGTCAGCCTGATAGCTCCTCCTTTTCTTAAAAAAACTTCTTCAGCATCGGTGGACCGTAAGAATATATCAGAAAAGCTTCACGAGAAGCAGCGTCCATTCCATCGTAAAACCACTCGCCCGGTAGGCAATGGCAAGCTTGGATCGCAATCTTTACAACACACCCAGGAAAAAGATAAGGAGACCGAACAGGAATCAGCTTCGGTTGCGCAATCAAGCGAACCTACAGAGGAGGATTATGAGAAGGCCTATAAGTTCACTCTTGTAGAGCTTCAGGAAGCATGGCAGGATGTGGCTGCTGCTTTGACCGGCGGTAAGAAAGACCTTTATTTTACCATGATTAACGGCAAGCTGGAGCTGAATCGGGAGAATTATATAATTACGCTCACGGTCCGCAATAAGCTGCAGCTTGAAGAGGTGAAGAAAAACCGTAAAAATATTGTGGAAATTCTTCGCCGAAAACTGGATAATAAGATACTGCAGTTGAGTATAAAAATTGATAATAATCCACAGTCACGCAAACCTTACACAACAAAGGAAAAGTTTGAGCATATGGTCAAGAAAAATCCGACACTCAAAGATTTGCGTGACAAATTAGGGCTTGATATTAAAGGATAATATTATGATTTACTGTCTGGGAAATACCAACTACGATATTGTTTTTGACAGGGGAGCGATTTCTTCCGGAGCGCCCGGTGGCTCCAAGCTGAATACAGCAGTATCCGCAGGGCGATTGGGCCTTCCGGTGCGTCTTATCAGCCGGGCCGGGAATGACAAGCTGGGGAAAAATGTGGTTGCTTTCCTGGAGGAAAATGGCGTGGATACCTCGTTGTTTTATCTGGATGAGAAATTCAAAACCAACCTGGCTCTGGCATTCCTGGATGATAACAAAAACGCTTCTTACCTTCATTATGGTTACGAGCAGGTTTATTTCCAGGCTCCTCATATTAATTTTCGCGACGGAGATTTTTTATTGTTCGGCTCTACTTTTGCCATTGCCCGTCCTACCGATAGGGTAGTGGATGAGGTGCTGCAACAAACTCAGGGGAAACAAGTGATGCGAATTTACGACCCAAATATCCGCAAAAAGTGTGCGGATATCGATTCTGCCTCAGACGAGGCACTAAAAAGGATGGGCCGGTCGCATATCATTAAAATATCGGATGAAGACCTGGAAGCAATGAACCTTACCGTTAATTATCTGAATAATAATCTTCCAGGCTGTATTCTTATAGTTACCCGGAGAGAAAAGGATGTGAGTCTTTTCTATAACAATAAAGAATTACGCGTGAAGCCGCCTGAAATAAATCCCGTTAGCACAGTAGGGGCAGGAGATGGGTTTAATGCAGGAATTATCTCGGCTTTGCATCAAAAACAAATCACTCCGCTTCACCTTGATAAGATGACCAAGAACGATTGGCAGGGAGTCATTGAAAGCGGTAATGCTATAGCCAATGAGGTTTGTCGCCGAAAAGAAAATTACGTGGACCTAAAAACCGAAATATGAAGAAAACGATCAGTAGATTTCTGCTACGTTTGATGGGTTGGAAAATCAGGGAAGAAAGTGTTCCCGATATCCGTAAAGCTGTCATCCTTGTAGCTCCACATACCAGTAATAAAGACTTCCTGCTTGGCCGGCTGGCCTTTAATGTTTTAGATATTAAAGCAGCCTTCCTGATCAAGAAGGAGGTTTTCTTTTTTCCTCTGGGAATGCTACTTCGGAAAATGGGAGGTATCCCCGTGACCCGCAACCGCAAATCCAACCTTGTGGATCAGCTCAGCCGGCAATTCGAGCAGTCGAAGGAACTGATGCTGGTTGTTACACCCGAAGGTACCCGCTCTTATGTAAGAAGGTGGAAGCGAGGTTTTTATTATATAGCCCAAAAGGCCAACGTGCCGATTGTTCTTTCTTATATCGATTATGCGCGCAAAGAAGGGGGAATGGGGAAAGTTATGTACCCCTCCGGGGATGTTGAGAAAGATTTTGCAGCGATCGTTGGTTTCTATCAGGGCATTACCCCTCGTTATCCCGAAGATTTTTGTGCAGAACCGGTGCTTCGTTGAGCTATTGTTCTTCGGCCGAAGAAACTGTTTTTATCCCTATAAGTTTGTCATGAAGTTTTCCCGGAGGCCGGTAATAGACAAAAATGGTGTAATTGTTTTCCGTATCCGAATGGGTGCCTTCGATTCTTTTTAATGTGGCCTGTTTCTTTCCGTCTTGCAGATAAGCGTACATGTAGTTGTAATATCCTTGTTTAAGATACAGCTTACCTTCATAAGCTTTTCGCTGGTAATTATACTCCATCTGTGACCGCTCGTTGAATTCCCAGTTGGTAAGTTCCCCCATGATGTAGATTCCACCGTCAGCCAGTGGGTTTTCAAATGGTAAAGTAAAATGCACCCATGCATAATCCGCTTCAATGTCTGAATCATCGTATTCGGTGGTCTTTATCAATCGTTTGCCGTTGATATCTTCATGATAGGTGTACGATTTGAATCGCCTGATATCATCCGGGTAGAGATATACATGGTTTTTCTCGCCGGAACGGCTAATTTTTTGAACCTGTGCCGATTGGTAATCGAGACTTTGGATGTCGAAATGCCGAAATTCATTACCCCCTTCAAAAAGGTTGATGTCTTCATAGTTGTATTCCAGGGTATTTTGAGAGATATTCAGGGGTTTGATGTCGACAATTTTATTATCCTCACGCTCATTTTGCTGTACTACAACCTTCAAATCACGTTCGGGATTAGCCACATTAAGACTTAGCGTGTTTATGCTGAAATCCACCTCCTGTTTTGTGTGAAGAAATCGTGGGGAAGTGGCTTTCTTAACGTGAGTGGAAATAGCTACCTGCTTTTTAAAAATCTTAAAGCGGGCCGAAAGCATGGGTTTCCTGGGTTGACCCTCAGGATAGACAACCAGGAGATAATTGCCCGTTAGCAGCGGCATCATGTCTTGTTGTGGAAAAGTAAGCTCATAATGGATGAAGGGTTGAAAGGTATTGTATGAAAAACGATAGTCTTCGACGTAACCCTCATCAAAACCCCGAATGTATTCCGATTTTCTGATGTCCGAAGGCTTCCAGGTAGCCGAGCAATGGATAAAGGTATACCGTAAATCCTGCGTTTTGTCTTTAAACACATCAAAAGACATAACAAGGCTTTGCTCCAGATCATTGATGTTAACCCGGGGTGCGGAAAGCGGATTTCCCTTTGTATGAAGTTCCAGGGAATGGATGCTTGTGTCGTATACATGAGTAGCATACCTGAAGTAATCTTCCTGGTAATAGTCTTCTTGCTGGGCGAGAGCCATTAATGAAGAAAACATCGCGATGATGAAGAAAAAAGTTTTCAGATTCATTCTTTTTTATTTTTGTTTTAGACACCAAATTTAACGAACAATGGAATACATTTTTTGTTAAATTTTATTGTGATTTTATTAACAATAATCATTGTTTGTACATAAACAATAGCTTGAAATTTGCGTTGTTAACTAAATAAAGCTGAATTTTTCAACACAATCTAAAAAGGGTATGAAAGTAAAAAATTGATAATCACGTTATTGAAAAGCAGTTTATGACAATTTAAATTTAGTCTAATTTACATATGTTATAAAATGGAATCAAATTAATAAAAAATAGAATTATTTTTTGTTTTTCTTTAATATAGTTCTAAAATTGCAAACTCATTTACATAATATCATATATCAATAAATAATTGATACAATGCAAACGGAATCAGACGATTAATCACAAAATGTATGGCAGATACTATTAAGTTAAAACGAGGGTTAGATATCAAACTGATAGGATTAGCGGAAAAAAGGGTCATTCCTCTTAATGCCCGTAAGTATGCCTTAAAACCTACTGATTTTGTCGCGCTTCGTTACCCGAAGGTTTTAGTGAATGAGGGTGATGAGGTAAAGATAGGCACGGTGCTGTGCTATGATAAGTACCGTGAGCGGATTCAGTTTACTTCGCCGGTGAGTGGGAAAATTACAGGTATTAAACGCGGCCCCAAACGTATACTGGAAGAGTTTCAGATAGAGTCTGATGAAAAAGACACCCATGTGGATTTTGGTGCCGCCAATCCCGCCGATTTATCAAGGGAAGAGATTATTCAAAAGATGCTTGATAGCGGGATATGGCCCATGTTACGGCAGCGCCCCTATTCAGTGATTGCCAATCCGGAAGATAAGCCTAAGGCTATTTTTATCTCAGGCTTTGAAAGTGCTCCCCTTGCACCTGATATGAACTTTATTGTCGAGGGGAAAGAGCGGGAATTTCAGGCCGGTATTGATGTGCTTACTCAATTGACGGAGGGGAAAGTGCATTTGAGCTTGAAGGCCGGCGATAAGCCTTCCAAAGTATTTACCGGAGCCTCGAATGTTGACCTGCACTATTTTCAAGGCCCGCACCCGGCAAGTAATGTGGGCGTGCAGATTCATCACATCGAGCCCATCAACAAGGGAGACATCGTATGGTACACCTACCCGCAGGAAGTGATTACCATAGGACGTTTATTCCTTGAGGGAAAATATAATCCTGAGAAGATTGTTGCCCTTACCGGCTCGGAGGTGCTTAAACCCCAATATTATAAGACCCGCATCGGGGTTTCTATCGAAAACATGGTGAAAGATAATGTTAAGGAGGGCCAGCTCCGCTATATTAGTGGAAATGTTCTCACAGGAACCAAAATCAGAAAAGACGGTTATCTGTCGTTTTACCATAACCAGATAACGGTCATCCCTGAGGGCAATTACTATGAATTTTTCGGCTGGGCCAAACCGGGCCTTAATAAGTTTTCGAATTCAAGGTCTTTCCTCTCCTGGTGGTTTAAGCCTAATAAACGATACAGGCTCGACACTAACATGCATGGAGGCGAACGGGCTTATGTGATGTCGGGAGAATACGACAAAGTTATCCCCATGGATATATTACCCGTGCAGCTCGTAAAGTCAATCATTATTGAAGATATTGATTTGATGGAAAACCTTGGGATTTATGAAGTGGATGAGGAAGACTTCGCATTGGCCGAGGTCATCTGTACCTCAAAAATAAATGTTCAATCGATTATCAGAAAAGGTCTTAATCTGATGAGAGCCGAGATGAGTTAATCACAAAGCGTTGAAAAAAACAATATGAAAGCATTACGAAAGTATATTGACAAAATAAAACCTCATTTTGAAGAAGGGGGAAGATTTGAAAAGTTACATTCTACGTTTGAAGCTTTTGAAACATTTCTCTTTGTCCCCAACACAGTAACGACTAAAGGTAGTCATATCAGGGATTCCATTGACATGAAGCGAACCATGTCCGCTGTCCTTATGGCTTTGGTTCCTACGCTGCTTTTTGGTATCTGGAATGTGGGCTATCAGCATTTCCTTTCGGAAGGAGCGGTGGCCGAAACAGGTTTTTGGACAATTGTAGGTTTTGGTGTAGTAAAAGTGTTGCCCATTATCATTGTCTCTTATGTGGTTGGTTTAGGCATTGAGTTCTATTTTGCCCAAATCAGGGGGCATGAAGTTAACGAAGGATTCCTCGTGTCAGG
>JAIPAH010000133.1 GCA_021740175.1 Bacteroidales bacterium | reverse complement strand
CTAGTACGAGAGGACCGGGTTGGACACACCGCTAGTGTACCTGTTGTCGCGCCAGCGGCACCGCAGGGTAGCTATGTGTGGACGAGATAAGTGCTGAAAGCATCTAAGCACGAAACTCGCTCCCAGATGAGGCTTCCTCGATGGGTCGTGGAAGACTACCACGTCGATAGGCTGCAGGTGTAAAGCCAGTAATGGCCTGAGCCGAGCAGTACTAATTACCCATTAAGCTTTCTATCCACAAAACCGTTAATCCCATTATCTATAAACCCGAGTCTTAGAACTTGACCCTTACCGTATTTACCTTCTTTAGGTGACTACGGCGGTGGGGCCCACCTCTTCCCTTTCCGAACAGAGCAGTTAAGCCCACCAGCGCCAATGATACTTCCGCACAGCGGAGGGAAAGTAGGTCGTCGCCTATTTATTATTTTAAAAGCCTCGTCGGTTTGCCGGCGAGGCTTTTTTTGTTTCATGATATCAATCTAGGGCTGCTTTCTGGCTTTACTTGCACCCTCTTCCCTTTCCGATCCGCCTCATCCGCCTGAGGCGGACACCAGCGCCAATCCCGAAGCTTCGGGACTTCCGCACAGCGGAGGGAAAGTAGGTCGTCGCCTATTTATTATTTTAAAAGCCTCGTCGGTTTGCCGGCGAGGCTTTTTTTTTGTTTCATGATATCAATCTAGGGCCGCTTTCTGGCTTTACTTGCACCCTCTTCCCTTTCCGATCCGCCTCATCCGCCTGAGGCGGACACCAGCGCCAATGATACTTCCGCCCTGCGGAGGGAAAGTAGGTCGTCGCCTATTTATTATTTTATAAGCCTCGTCGGTTTGCCGGCGAGGCTTTTTTTTTGGATTTCAGATTCCAAATTCCAGGAAAATTTTAAATTCTTATGCTGGGGCTCGCAAGCTGTCGAGCGGCTTTGTCTTAAATTTGTGGATCAAGTTTATAATTGCCAAGAATTCACGAATTTAAAACGAATGATTTTTGACTTATACGACGCTGCTGCCACTCTTCGGCCGCGGCTGGCACTCGCTTGTGTTTTTCTTCCTGGTAAAACATAATGCTGCTTTTAGGGACAAAGATGGGCCGGCAAAAAAGGGCTTACAATAAGCTCATGGCCGAGGGGACACCCTTGAGCTACCACTTGTCATCCGGAAGGTCGAGATTGGCATCTTTCGCCCAAGAAATCATTACTACTGTCATCAGCCATAAAACAACAGGTTTTAACTTTGATTGGGATTATTTTATTCCTGCTGGTTAGTTGTCTCTTTGGAAATCCGCTCTCTTATGGATTCAGCAACAAAGTTGTTTAACGACATCTTTTCCTCCATGGCCAGTAAAGCTGCCTTTCTATGCAGTTTAGCCGATATACGAACATTAAAACTACCTTTAAACGGTTTTTCAGGCTCAACCCCTCGCTCTTTACAGTATTCAAGGTAAGTATCTATTGCCTCTTTAAAATCTTCTTCGAGCTCTTTGCCGGTCTTCCCTTCATAAGATACAAGTCCTTTTATTCCCAGTACTTTCCCGTAAAATAAATTATCTTCACGACTATACTCAATACTTCCGGTATATCCTTTGTATTCTAAATGTCTCATAAGTCTAGCACCTCTTTAATTTGTTTCAACTGGTATTTTTTCATTATTCCCGATGGATGTGGCTTGTGCAACATGATCAAAACACCTTCATCATTTACAAATTTGACCCTGGATCCTGATGTTTTACCTTTTTTTACTTCTTTAAAGTTAAAGTACCCCAGTAATTTAACTACCTCGTTATAATGGAAATCCGATGGCATGCTCAAAAACCGGGCTATTAACTTTTCCTTTTTAGTCATGATGCAAAAGTAACCATATTTAGTTGCAAAATCAAGTTTTAGCTACAAATTATTAAAATGCTCTCTTTTGACCCCTGCCTTAACTATCATTCCATGCTATAAAATTACGCATCATTGCTTTTCACCGTTCGGAATGTTATTTTTGTTATTCGTTAACAATAAAAATATTATAAATGATGACCTTAAATAAACAAGTATTGAAAGACAAAGAAGGGAATGAAATAGGCGTGTTTTTGCCTATGGATGATTATGAAAAAATCATCGAGCAGCTTGAAGAGTTGGAAGACATCAAGGCATACGATCATGCAGTGGAAAGTCAGGAGGAAACCATTCCATTGAGAGAGGCTATCAAAGAAAGAAAACAACAAGATGGCTAAATATGAAGTTTTTATAACCAAGACTGTACAAAAACAACTGAAAAAGCTACCAAACAAAATTGCAGATAAATTGGAAACGCAGATGTTGCAATTAGAAGATAATCCCCGTCCAACTCATTGCAAAAAGCTATCAGGCAGGGAGGCTTACCGTATAAGAGTGGGTAACTACAGATTTATCTACATCATTAAAGACAAAATTCTTTTAGTCAACGTCATCAAAGTAGGTCATCGTAAAAATATCTACAAATAGCGATCTTTCAAAAGATTGAATACAGATTATACGTTTACCTAATATACCAATATAATTGAGTAGACCGGAATCTTTATTGTATTTTAAATGCCGAAAAAAAGTTTTTGAAGAGCCAGGGCCCGATCTCTCATGCGGGGTTATAACATCCGGACATGCCTGCGACATTACAAAACCCGGCCCGCAGCGGGCTACCCACTACGGCCGGGAAATTCTTTTTATTACAAATCCACCTGGAGGGTTACCTCTTTGTGCTCGCCGCGCAACAAGTTGACTTCCTCATAGGGATAATCGTAGTTTTCTTCGTCATAATAGACGAAAAAGGAGTAGGAACGGCCATATTGCTCAAAGGCCGGCACTTTGGTGAACGTGACTTCCCCGTTGGCATCGGTGGAAGCATGGAACCATCGATCTTCCAGCATCTGCTCATAGGTATAATTCGCCTCATGGTAGAAGGGAAGCACGGCCACGTTGACATCCTCTATGGGTTCTTCTTCCATGTTGACAACCGTTGTGGTTATTTTCCCCGAATTGGCCATCGGGCGAGCTTCCACGGTTTTGTTTTCGCCGGCAATAACCTGGGTGTACGTTTCTGTTTGGTATATCCGTTTATCTACCTGGGCTGTAACCCTGCACACGTACTCATCCTGAAGCAGCTTGCCGGTTTCGCAAACACCCGAGCTATTGGTCGAATCTTCAAAAACCACCTGCCCGGAGGTGACTACCTCAACTTTGGCATCGCCGATGCCTTCACCGGCTTCGTCCAGGACTTTCACTTTCAACGTCCCGCTTTCGTTAAGAGTGACGTTTAAATCCTTGTTCTCTTCGCATGAAATCATTACGACTGCCATTAGCAGTAGAATTGTTAGTTTTTGCATAGGTTTGGGTTTAGTCGGTTTTTAATAATTTCTATGTATCTTATTCTTTTTATTGACGTATTTTTATTTAATTCTGATTCTCATCCAATTTAATCAGTGTGGTGTCTTTCACCTCTATTTCCCGACAATTCATAAAATCTGTAATAGTTGTATCCTGTTTTACGATAGAGAATTTTTCTTCTTTATTTTGCACTTTATATGTTTCATAATTAAATAGTCCACTATATAAATCCCCTCTGTATTCTTTTAAAGCCTCTTTTTTTGCTAAATCAATACTATTCTCAGACGGTTCAAATAGCTGATTTTTGTTTGTTTTTTTATCTATGATGACTACTTTTCTATTATTTAGGTAGTTTAATGAAAAATAGTACTTGCTTGTATCAACACATTCTGATATATAATCTGGGAAGCTTGTAAAATTCCATATAGTAAAATAGGGAGTCGAATTCTCTCGATAGAAGAATACACTGTAGTATAACCATTCTTTATCCCAAAAATTACCATCATAAATTTTAATATAATTGATTATACATTTTCTTAAATTTTCATTTATGTAAGAATTATTTTCCTGATAATGAGTTGTTTTATAATCGGCTGATTTAGTTTCAAAAGGATAAAAACTCAAATTGACCATAGTATAGATTATAGCCGTTGTTACTATGACAAATAAAATTCTCATAAACTATTCTAATATTTTTTTGATAAGACTTTCATCTATATTTTTCTGCCTCTTTATCTTATCATTTTGTTTAAGATAATATAAGTTCGAAGATTTTGCCATGAAAACAAAATATTTAAAACTAAACTGTTTCTTAGCAAGCTCTCTATCACCAGCCAGAGAATTAACCTCACTCTTTAAAGTAGAGGGGTTAGGATGAGAACCTATATGAGCTCTAATATTATTTTTATCTATATTCAAAGTGCCTGGACCTGGCCCTAAATCATCATCTTGATAAGTACCCAATGTTGCCTCATTCTTGTTGTGCGAATACGCTGTCCACTCTACACCTGTGTTTTTGGCTAAGAAAGTAAATAACTTCGCTACGTCATTGTTGTTATTTGAGCTTGCATATCTCAACTTACGTGTTTCAATTAAAGTACCAATTGCATCATAAACATTTTGTTTTTCTTTCACCATTGATAGATCGGCCAGTATTTTTTGATCATCTACTCTAACCCCCTCATCCATATTTCCTTTTTCATAGTTTTCCTTTGTATGAAGTCTATCATAATCCTCATCAGTGTCTTTCTCATGTTCAACATTACCTTCTTCATCCACTGAGTATTCATCATCAAGCATGCCTGTGGGATCAATTCTTGCAACTGGATTGTTTTGAACGTAATTATAAGGGCTTATGCTTTGTCTTTCCTCAGCCATCGGATCCTCCACATGCCACCGCCCCAGCTGCGCATCGTACATCCTCGCGCCGTAATCATACCAGTCAAGGCCGAAATCATCTTGTAACTCCTTGCCGTTGTAGAGATACTTATTATCAGGGTCCATTCCTGCCGAGTAATCCAGGCCGTCCATTTTTCCCGAAGCATCGGGATTTCCGCTTCGCTCCAACATCCCGAACGGATAATAGCTGTTGTCCTGGAGGATCTCGCCGGCGTCGTTAAAGACGATGCGGGTGTTGCCTAAATGGTCTTTGATGAAGTACTGGTATTCAAAGCTGCCGTTGCGGGGCACTACGCGGCCCTGGTCGGTGAGGATGTAGGCCAGCTCGTTGTCCTTATACACGAAGTTGCCCACATAATCGGTGCGTAGTCCGCGGGCGCGTGAGCTCGAGGGGCGTTTGGCCAGCTTGTTGCCGGTGGCGTCATAGGCGTAGTTGATGATGTTCTCTCGATCCTGGGTCATGATAATCCGCTCCGGCCTGTTATTGTAGGTGTATTCAACATTTCCGATTTGTTTGTTTTCGTCTTCAATCATATTGCCATTGGCATCATAAAGATACTCATCATTATCGAAAGAGCCATGATCTGAATAACCATTATTCTGAAAATCCACCCCCGTATAATCATCGACGGACTGAAGCTGATTGCCCTTGTAGGTGTAATCTAATGCATCTATCCATGAATAATCCGAGCTTTCGCCCAGGCGCCCGTATCTCGAAAGTTCTTTAATGTTCCCGTTTTTATCATATTCATTAATGCTCATCCTGTAATCCCGCTGGCCTTCATAGTTGGCACCCGTTAACCGGTCGGCCCCGTCGTAGGTGAAATCATAGTGGTGGGGATTGTCATATTTCACTGATTTCCAGGTCATGGAAGCAATATTCCCGTTGTACTGGGGATTTTGACCATCGGCGTAGGCCAGGTTCATGGCAAACCAATCACTTTCCATATTGGCGGGGTCATTGATCTTTGTCATCCAGCCCCGCATGTTGTAGGCATAATCAAGGTTTTAAATACTTTATCCGCTTTTCCCGACTCCCTTAAAACCACAAAAAAAACCGGAAACATGATTGCTCCCGGTTTTAAACTTTATCCTGTAATAGATTACTTCAGCTTTTCACTCAACGGTAAGCCGTATTCTTCTTTAAGCTTGATGTCAAGGTTTTCCAATTCATCCAACACCGGGTTGTATATTTCTTTCCGTACCGGGATATGAACTCCTGAGAGGGAGATCTTACCGTTTAGAATCATATCAATCGAAATGGCAGCGGGCAGCGCAACTGTTCGGGCCACGGCAGTATCAGTAGCTGATGAACCAAAGGCCAGCATAGATGATTTAACCACCTCACGGTTATTTTCACCGTACTTGGCCACAAAAGTGTGCTGCATGGCAATCATATCACGCTCTTTTTCGGAAATCATCATCTTGTCAATCATCAAATCGGAGGTCACATCAAACGGGCTCTCCTCTCCCCTATTCATATTCTCATCCGAAAATAATCCTAACCACTCAATGGCTTTGATAGCATGGGCATCGACATCCTTCTTCAGGTAATCGGCCACTTTTTGCTTGATATTGGATGCGTCTTTCGCTCCGATAAGTTTGGCTACCATATCCGCATAGCTCATGCCTTTCATATCAAACTTGTCATAGCCTATCAGGCCCAGCTCTTTCATAGCATCCAGTGACTCGCACCATCCGGGATGGCGGAACGTTCCGCGGAACATGGTTTTGGCCTCGGGAATGCTGTAAAGGTCGATGTAAGGCATCGAGTCGCGGTTGGGATAGATATCCAGTTTTCCTACCTCGGGGAAGTTAACAGTAATAATATCCTTGAAAAGGTCTTTGGTGGGAACGTGTTTTACCGCGCCTTTCGTAAGATACTTCGCATCGTTGTTTCCGGCCATAACAACTCCTTTGGGGCTCCAGGAAAACTTGTAGCGGAAAGGATTATCCTTAGCTGTTTCGGGAGCCACGAGTGCTCCTGTAACAGAGTAAAACTCTTCTACTTCTCCGCCACTGTCATGAATATGGTCGATCACTCTCATGGCTGACATGTGATCAATACCCGGATCGACGCCGATTTCATTCAAAATGATGATTCCGGCATCTTTAGCATCCTGGTTAAGGGCTTTCATTTCCGGCTTGACATAAGAGGTTGTAACCATGTTTTTTTTATGGTTAATACATTTTTTAGCCACCATTGGGTGATGAGCATACGGTAACAAGCTGACCGTCAAATCATGCTCACCAATCATCTGATCAAGCGTTTCTTCATCGTCCACTGTCCAGCCGACAGCATGTCCATTTTCATGATTACCTATCATATTTTCGGCCTTGGATTTTGTACGGCTGGCCACAGTCACCTGGTAGTTTCGCTCAAGCAAGTAGGATACCATTGGTTTGACAACCATTCCTGCTCCCAATATCAATACTTTTTTCATGGAGAATTGTGATTTTGTGTAAATTCGTTAAATCCGTTAATTTTATTGATAAACAAAAGTAAATGTTGTTAGTAATTTAACAAAAATTTTCCGGTTTTTATAGGACTCTAATGGAAAGATCTTCCCGGAAAAATCGAATATTAAGGTATGAAGTTTGTTTTTCTTTAATTTTGACCCAAATTTGGCGCTATTAATGAAAAAACTATTGTTGGCATTCATCCTTTTTTTCGGTTTTGTTTCGGCTTTTGCCCAAAACACAGACAGTCTGAAAACAAAAACTACGCAACCCGACACCATTCCCACCAGGGATACCATTAGGGTTCTTCCGGATACGGGTATTATCGGTTTTGATACCTTAAGAGACGTAAATGCCTACGAAGAAAAGGGAGAAGCAGATACCACCATAGAAAAAGAAATTACTGTAAATCATCCCTTACATTTGGAAAGCGATACGATTGTTCAGGATACTTCCTCCATAAGTTACTTTCATCTCCATAATGATTGGCTGTACCCTACCCGAATCCGTCCCACCGACACCTCGTTGCGTTATTTTCATTATACAAACCCGCTATATAAGAAAGAACGATTTTATCAATCGCTGGGGAATCCCGGGTTGGCCCAACAAAACTTGTTCTTCTCGCCAAACCTAAATACCGGTTTTGATTACGGCCAGCATGTCTATGATTTATACCGTCTCGACAAACAATCCATCCGTTTCTTTCACTCGTACTCTCCCTATACAAACCTCCATTATGTTATGGGTCCCGAAGACTATCAAATGCTGAATATCGATCACAGCCAGCGGGTTTATAAGTCGCTGACGCTGGGGGCACAGGTGAGAATACTAAACTCCCCGGGCTCTTATCCCAACCAAGAGTCCAGCGACCGTCGAGTGGCTATTACGGGGCACTATGTTTCGGATAACAAAAGATATTCCGCTCAAGGATTTTATGCGCACAACAAGTTTAACAACGAGGAAAACGGAGGTATTCAAAATGACAGCATCTTTGAGAATAACATTGAAAGCGATCGAACGATTTATGCCGTTAACCTGGAGAATGCCCGTAGCCTTGAACGCGATGCGCAAATCCACTTCAGACATTCATTTGAGTTAACACCGGCCATTGCCGCAGCCGATTCCGTTCTTGATGAAAAGAAAAAGACACCCTTCAATTTCGGAAGGCTTGAGCACCAATTCAACTATCACAGGAGAAGTTTCCTGTATACCGACGAAAACCCCTCTCCCGATTATTACCCAGCAATCCATAAAGACAGCCTGAAAACGTATGACAGTTCTTTTGTAAGAACCATCGAAAATCAATTTTCATGGAAAAACACCCGTCTTTTCCGAACGCAAAAATCGCTGGGTTTTGATTTCGGTATTATTCATCGCTTGATAAAATTCAGCGATTCGTCAAAAAGTGAGCATTACAACCAAATCGAGTTGCACGGCCGAATTTCCAAAAACTTGTATAAAGGACTCAAAATCGGCGGAGAGCTCGAATATGTGCAAGGAGATATCAATTCCAACGACTTCCGGCTATCAGGCATCCTCACCAATCGCTTCGGGAAGGACAAAATGCTCCGGGCAAGGTTGGATCAAATCTCCCGGGACCCTTCTTTCTTTTTTAAACACTACTACAGCAACCATTTTCGTTGGGATCAATCCACCGATAAGGAAAACATTCTCAGAATCCACGGCTCTTTTGAATGGAAGAACCTGGAAATCGGAGGCAATTATTACCTTTTGACGAATCATACTTACCTTGCCCCAAGCAATGAGGAAATAACGGTCGACTATGGAGAAAATGACACCACATATAACACGCCCACCCTTCGCCGCGACACCCCACCAAATCCGGGCGCAATTAAAGTAAAAAGTGACACCACCTATAATACAACCACCCTTCGTCCCAGGCAGCAAACCAAAAGCTTCAGTTTATTACAGGTTTACCTTTATCCTTCCCTGAGATTCGGAAATTTCAGTTGGGATTCCTATTTGTATTTTCAAAAGGCATCTAATGAAGAAGTACTCCATGTTCCTCTGTTTGCAGGAGAAACATCATTATATTACAGAAACA
>JAIPAH010000014.1 GCA_021740175.1 Bacteroidales bacterium | reverse complement strand
AGGCCGGCGAAATTGATAGCCGCCAATACCTGAGAAACCGGCTGGAGTTTGATTATAACCTGACCTCCATTGCCGATCCATACATATCAGGAGAGTTTTACTACCGTATTGATGAGGCGTATCAAATTCATCAATGGCGATTTGAGTTTGGGGTGAGTGTTGAACTGACCGACGATTTGGATATGGATGTCTTTTACAGGCACGAGCGGGATGTTAACGTGATTTTACGCGATATTAACCGGATTATAGAAGTAAACCTGCAATATAACCTGGAGTGGTGATAGCGTGTGAAGATGCCCCTTTAGGGTTGCTGTAATTCTAATATTTTAACACACACACGTTGTCTAAGGGCCAACAACCAGTTTTTTCGAGAATTGCAGATCATGTCCTGTAAGGCGCACCAAATAAAATCCCCTCCGCCAATTTGAAACATTGATAGTCTTTTCTTCCTTTGTAAGCTTTCCTTCGTAAACCCGCCTTCCTCTGCTGTCAAAAACTTCAAGCTTTCCTTGCAAAGAGGAGTTAATGGTAAATGACCCTGTAGCGGGATTGGGCATTAGTTCAATAGGATTCCATTCAGTATTATCCATTTCTGAAAGAAGATTTTGCGTATTCCGGTGCAGGGCTTGTTGCGTTTCATCAACAGCTGACTCCCACTCCATCACGTTTGAGGGATAATGCCAACGCCGGATATGCTCAGGGATTAAAGATGCATAGTTCCGGTAGATGGAATCGGCAATTTCCTGAAGCCGGGAGGGGTTTTGCCGGGCATAGAAATTCACAGCCAAAGCGCTATATTTTTCCCTGTATTCGCTGAAGCGTGATAACGCATGATGGATATCGCCGATTTTTTTCCATAATTGCCGGCTTCGTCCCGGAATATAAGTTTTTTCCAGGGTAAGACGCCACCCATTGCCGGAGATTTTCCACAATACCGGCTTCCCCCATTGCTTTCCGCCGAAAAGTTCCGATCCTAAAAACAAACGAATAAAAGAGCTATCATTGAGGTGTTCTTTTACGGACGAATATTCTGAGGCGTATTGCAGATTGTTATGAATATCTTCCAGTTGCCTGAGAAGTTCTTTTTGGTCTTTGACCAGAGTCAGTGTTGAGAAATTATTACCCACGTAATTTTCTAAAAAAAGCTTATCCACCGGTACCGTCATGTGGTGAATGCCCCAATATTCACCATTGAAAAAAACCATAACCGGTTTTGCAGGAGGATAGGGTGCCTTCAGCGAGCCAATGATTTCAGAAAAGAGATAATCTTCGTAGACACTCAAATCATTCTTTGTTTGCGGTGAGAGAAGATGCAGATGCCGGAATGTTTCCATAGGGGAATTCTTAAAAAAGGAATAGCGAAAAGATGAATCCCCGGAGAATTGCAGGCGGAGACTTTTCTGACTTTTATCTTTTGCCTCATCACGAAGGATGGACATCCTTGGCTCTGCATGATAACTTTGACTAGCCCCTTTTTCGTAATACCCAAAAGAAACCGGTTTGCTATCAAACGGGGGATTCATTACGTAAATTCCTTCCGCCGGTTCAAACAGGGAATCTTCATCGCCTCCGAAAGAAATAACCGGTAGTTTGGAATAAATTATTTTAAAAGAATCACCGATAAAAAATGTTCCGGTTTTGGCCCTGCTTTTTTTACAGCCATTTTCAAAAATAGCGGCTCTGACAACCGTACCTTTCAGTACTTTCCCGGTGGGGTCCTCCCATTTTTTCGATGTCTGAAAATCGCTTTCATCGTTATCGTCATTTGTCCGGTTCTCAAGTGAAATAGGGTTCTCGTATGACGCATCATCATTTTCGGGCATAGTGCCGTTTAGCGTATAATGAACCGGTAATGAGGAATCGGTACGGAAAATCTCAAGGTTCAGTGAATTTTTGTAAAAACCGGGTTTGTGGCTAAAACGAATGGTGTCCGTTATAATGGGTATATCAATAAATTCCGCGTGATTGTTGGTATATCCCGGTGTAGGGGTTTTAAAATATGAAAAGCTTTTTCCTCCGTCATTTTCACGGCCGTATGAAATATCACGGGGCATACAGCGGGCCATGATGCTGTCGGCGACCTCCCCGGAGGGAGTCACCAGGAAAATCGGTTCGTTGCCCGCATCCAGCCTGAACGAACAGTGCCCCCGGGATGCCAGATGTTCCTTACCCGAGGCAAATATCAAAGCAAAGCCGTAGGGCTGGATAAGGGCATCGTCATCAAACTGCCATTTCTCCGGGTTCTCTTCATCATCGCTCAAGCTCCAATTCTTGAGGGAAACAGTCTCAGGTGTCGGGTTAAACAGCTCAATCCAGTCGGGATTATCTCCTTCAATATCTTCGATAGTGGTGTCGTTACTGGCCATCACCTCATTAATTACGGGTGACTGGGCCGTTACCCCTTTCACCAGAAGTACTAAAAGGATGATATGAAGTATGGTTGTTTTCATCTTCAAAACAATATACCTACTTTTATTGCAATCATATCCAGGTTGATTTCTTGATCGTAATCATGAAATTTCTCCGTAAGAAATTGATGATGATAACCGACCTCTACCAGGATGGAAGTCCGGTCGCTCAGGCGGTACCTGTAACCCGCCCCTGCTGAAAAAAGCATTCCCCCGGGAACTTTATAATCTTCCAGCGTATTGCGATCCGCCCATGCAAAAGAATATCCCAGGCGCGATGAGATATAAGGGGTATCCCCTTCATCATCAAACATCCCCTTAAAAGTCAGGTAGAACGGGAGAAGGTGAAAATCCCTGCCTTGTTCATAGCCTGTGCCTATCCCATAAAAAACCTGGTCGGAAAATGGGAAGTTAGCAACCATATGGAAGGTTTTTAAAGGCCTGGAGGTAAAAGTATTATCGGTATATATACCTCCTATGGCTATGCCCGTTTCTATAGAAGGATATACTTTTTTATCCTTCTCCTCATCCTCGTCACTTAAAGCTGTAAGCGGCAGCAGTATAACAATGGTTAATAAGGCCCAATATTTCATCATATCTTCTTCCGAATTAACAAAAAATTAAAATTAAAAAATTTCGGGGGATTACAAGGTTTTTGGCAAAAGAACAAGCAAAAACTTTTAATTTTGAAAGTGGCTTCTATTGAAATAAGGGCATTTGTATGGATGCGACACAATTATTCAACGATATTATCACGGATAACACCTCAGGCTCCGGCGAGCTGTTGAGCCAGCTAAAAGCAAAGGTAAAGAGCTATCTTGAAAGTAGTAACCCGAATCCCGGTAAGCTTGTAAAGGAACTACAAAAGGTAGCGGAAGAGTTGAAAGACTTTGCGGTGATCATCCATTTTATCTACCATTTCACCAAAAAGGTAGAATCCGATCCATCAATTTCATCCTTAAAAAATTTTATGGATGAATACGAAAAAAAATGGAACGTTACCGGTTTGATCCGAAAATTTTACCGGGATGTTTGTCTTGCGGGGAAGACTATATTGGTTCACAGTAACAGCTCTACGGTCAAAAGTGTCCTGGAGCACATGGATGAACCGGGTAATTGCCGTATTATACAAACATTTTCTTCACCTGCCGGGGAAGGGATAAAGCAAGGTGCTTTTTTGACGGATAAAGGCTTTGATGTTACCATGATTCATGAAAATAATGCCTGGAATTTTGCCGGCACCATCGATTGTTTTCTTTTCGGGGCCGATCGGGTCGAGACCGGTCGTTTTATGAATAAAGCAGGAACGGCTCATTTGTGCCTGCTTGCCCGTTACCTAAGTTTGCCGGTATATGTCGTGGCCGACCCGCGTAAAAAGGTGGAACCCTCATATTATGATTTTCTGAAATTAAAATTCCCGGAGCAACCAAGCGATAATAATTCTTCGGAGTTAATGCAGGCAGTTCCGGAAGGGATGGAGATTCGTAACCCGTATTTTGAGTGGATACCTCTGAAATTAGTTACCGATGTTTATTCCTGAGTCGTTTGCTCTTGGCGGGGTGTGAGCTGCAACTGGATATCAATAAGCTGCTCCAGCGTTTGCGATTCGAAATAGGCTTTAATTTGTTGGTTGAGCCCTGACCAAAAATGCTCTGCAGCGCACATATTTTTACGTGTACATTTTCCTTCTTCCTGCGCACAGGGAGCCATGCTTAATTCCGGTTCAAATGCTTTATAGATATCATAAGCCGTAATTTCCCGGGCCGGGCGACTAAGTATGTATCCGGCATGGGGATTTCGAGCCTTTTCGATTAACCCTTCCGCCTTAAGGGGAGCAATGATCTGGTCAAGGTATTTGTTTGAGATTTCCTGTTTTTTGGCAATATCCTTTTGCAAGATACCCCTGTCGGAATCCAATCCGATTTGAATCATAGTCCGCAGCCCGTAACGTACTTTAGTATTGGATCGCATATCGCCGGATTATTGGTTTTTCACAAATTTAAATAAAAAGCTGATATCGACATTATCATTCACTTTCACCATACCCAAAAAACGTTTCCGTTTTTCAATATTAAAGTTCTGCGTGTTTATGTGAAACTGTCCTTTCATATAAAATACTCCATCATTATTGTATTTGACGGAATAATCTATTTGCTTCCATTTTGTAACACCGCCTATAGTTAAATTTGCCCAAACCTTTCTTTCTCTATCTTTATCTTGTGTTTTCTTAAAAATTAAGCGTGAGATGTTTATATCAATATATGGGTGTTTCTCTGCTTCCAGGGTTGCCCGGAAATCTTTATTTAACAACTTGTTCCCGCATTCACATTGTTCAATGGGTATCTTAAGGTTCACATCCTTTATCACTACATGATCAGAACTTTCCGTAGTGTGAAATGAAGGAGTATTTTTCGTCTCATCAAAAGAATATTTGCAGTCAAACGTATTGATATTTGTCTTCCCATGAATTGTTACCCGGCTGCTTTCCCCCAAAGCAAAGGTCTCCTGGGATTTCAATAAATCAGGAAATCCAATCACCAACATCAATATTATACCAATCATTATTTTTTTCATGGTCCTGCTGTTGTAGAATAAAACGGAGGCTGTTCTAAAGGCCTTATAAGATGATATTCAGCAACTTTTACCTCTAAATTTTTTAAAGGGAAGTTGCTGAATATCATTAAGTTTCGGTTTGTGATTGGTGTTTTCTAAATGGTTTTAATGTCCAAATTTTACTTTTTTGGACAATCTAAAAACCTCATGTTATTATTAGAAACTTATAACCGCTTCCATCACGGCACCGCTAAAGCTGGCATCTTCAAGCTGATTACCAAAATTCTCATCATAATTCTGGCTGACATATTCAAGTTTCACGAGCGTGTTTTTTGTGACAAACCAACCGCCGCCAAAGTTTACACGGTTTACGCTTTTATCGTCAGGCTCCTGGCCTCCCGATGCATAATCATCATGACCACTGACGCTGTTATATCTTCCACCGATATAAAACTGGTCCCATGAACCAAAGCGATAGAGAAGCTCGGCACCGAGCTGGGTATAACTACCGTCTTCTCTATCCGGGTCGCCATTGTTTCCGGTTGTCTGTTCAAATACACCGAAAAATTCAAGTCCCTGATACTTGAGAAACGGGTTAATTTGAAAAGCGGTTTCTTTGCTAAAGTCGGGATTAAACCGGCCACTGCGGAAATTCGTAGTAACCAAAGAATCGGAATGGGTAAAGTAACTCAAGACTTTGTAATAGCGTGCCCCGGCACGGTCTCCGGCATAGAGATGGTCTCCGTTATCAGCACCCTGAGCCGAATAAAGCGAACCGGTTAAGCGCAACCTTAAATCTTCGCTGACTTGACTATCCCAGCCTAGTTTTCCGTAGGTGGTTATAGCTAAATCGTCTACTTCGCCTGCGTATTTATCGGAACCCCATCCGGTCACCGAATTGTTGACCGTCGGATGTAGCATACCATTGGTCACCCCGCCAACGATGAGAAAATCATTTGGCTGGAAGGTAACTTCAAAGAAAGGTTCAGTAGTGAAAGCATCCATGATATAATTTCCTACAAACGGATTATAGATGGCCTTGGCATTATCGGATCTTCTGAGCATGGCATCCCCGTAATTCGGCTGATCCATACCCGTTCTAATCGTCAGGATATCCATTAGGCCTGAAGCAAAATCTTCCCGGATGAAATCCAGCTTATCTACTTGCAGGTAGCCTCCTTTAACCCATGATTCGTTATGGTGCCTGGAACTGAGAAAGGTTCTCAGGTGCATACGGACTCCATCATGAAGCTGAACATCGATATTTAAGTTTGCACTTGGAAGGTTAATATTACTTCCCAAAGGAATCAATTCATGAGTTTCGGATGCATTTTCATGGTCCAGACCCTGGAATTGTAACGCAAAATCACCACCGATACGGATATCCAATCCATCAAACTCTACATCGGTTTCCTTAGGCGTTTCAAAAACATTCAGGCCGTTATAGCCGGGTGCTCTATAGTATTGCATGGAGCGCTCATCGGCATCCTTACGGTCATTACTTTCATTGCTTTGCTGGGCAAAAACCCCTGAAACAACAAATAATATTGCGGATATTATAATTCCTGCTTTTTTCATAATACTAAAAATTTTTAATTGTAAATAATTGAAAAATGAACTGTTACTTTATCTCCTGTTTTAATGGTACCAAACATTACAGTCGGCGGGTCTACATCGAATTTGCTCATTTTAAATGATTTGGAACCTTTTACTTTAAGTTGGTTTTCTTTTATTTCGCCGGTCATGGTCACTTCTATCTCTTCGGTTTGCCCGGCAATGGTCAGATCTCCCACAACGCTGATGTCATAATTATCTGTTGTGGATTGAATTTGCTGTGTATCTTTTAACTCAAAGGTGACTTCCGGGTGATCCTCTTTTTCAAGCGCCTCATAGACATTTTTATCCATGGCATTTTTACCACTTTCAAAAGAGGCTACCTGAAAGCTCAGCTTCGCTGCTGAAATTTGGGGCTCCTCCGCCTGGAATTTTCCTTCAGCCTTTCCGCTGAATTCATTGACATCGATTTCCCAGTCGTGAAGAGTTGAAGTTCCGGTTATTGTAACCTCACTATTGGCTTTGTCTACTTTTAATGTTTCCTGGGCTATGCCAATAAATGGCAGCAGACTTAGTGCCAGGATAATCGTAAATATTCTATTATTTCTTTTCATAATATATTAATTTTTAAACTACCAATCCTACCTAATTGGTAGCACGAAAATATGCAAATATTTCTTTATGGCAATTAGATTTCCAAAGCATCTAACGTTGTCTAAATAGCAATAAGTTAATAATTAACAGAATATCAGGTTATAATAAATTAATGAAATATAGAAATAGTTAATAATTTATAAAAATTTAACATTTAGAAGGATTGGTGTAAATGGAAATCTCTAAAAATAAAAACAAAACCCTCACAAAGATTAGGGGTGAGGGTTTGGTAGCATGTGAAGTTGTTAACAAAAAATCAGGATCCATCTGACATAGATTGTTGATAAGCTTTCCAGCCCGGGCAAATTTTTGTATGAATTCGCCACAACCAAGCCAGGAAAGTTTTCGGATTGGTTTCTGCTTTTTTTCGCCAAAGACAGCTTTCGCAACGATATTTTTTGGTATAACCCATTTTATAGTAACTCAATTGTTCTTAAAAGCGATATTTGATTATTCAAAAATTATGAAACCAAATTATCTATTATATATAAGACAGTTACAAGTTCTTAATCCCCTATTCCCTGTAAAACGATTTTAAAAAAATTTTGGACTTCAACCGGCAACCTGATTTTTTCTGCCAACTTTCCCCAAACTTAAGGTCGGGTCATTTTTCCGATGAAAAGCAGGGTGTTGCTTCTTTTTTCTTCAATTGCAAAAACAAAGGGCCGATTGACTATCAAATTAAAGGGATTGTCTTCCACAAGCGTGGTAAACGAAACAGCTACCGAATTTGCTGCCGAAGCTTCCGTTCCTTCCTCATCGACATCAATAGCAGCTTTATGCATCATTTCGCTGATAGCCACCTGCTGATCTGTAATACCGGTAAGATCAGCCTTATTCCGGTGAAATAGTTTTTCCATACCCATTCCGGCTAAGAGGTCCTTCATACGCACCGAATGTTCACACTGAAAGCGGGGCATACCGAAATTGATATTTCGCTTCATAGAGAGCCTGTTCTTATAGCTGTGCCAAGCCTTGTAATCTAAAGAATCTATAACGTTATCCAATTCTACTTTACTGTCAGGCAATAAGATATACATGCAATAATTCCTGTTCTCATAAGGAAGCTCCACCAGCTGAAATTGCTCATTATCGTAATATTTCAAATCAGCTTTCTGCCACATCATGGTAATGGGCTTGCTTGCCCCGTTTTCTAAAAAGAAAGTGGACTCCGTCGTTTTCGATTTATTAAAATCATTTTTCCAATTACCTTTAAAATAAGTGGCATTTAATAAATAAAGCATTTGTCTGGAAGGAATTCTTTCCACTACATTGGTAATATTGCCGTCTGTATTTTGTTTAGCCCATCGGTTGATCATTTCCGATGTAGGTTGTTTTTCTGCGTTTATGGAGGAAGCGAAGGCATTAAAGTTATTTTTATTCTTTTTCAGAAAAGCAGGTTTGATATCTATATCCCGGCTATACCAAATTGCATTAGCAATATTCATTTGAATATTTTCTGACTGATCATGCAAATGGTTAATAAGGTGGTTGTTAAAATGGTTTATTTCTTTTTTGTCTAACTGATCCCAGCCTAGTGTTCCGGAGAGTTTTTCTTTTGTCTCATTCTCTGTTCCATTGTAGGCCATGCCCAGTACCATTGCCGTGCTTAAGGGAGAAACAACGACATTCCGATTGTTTTTTTTCTGGTGATTGAGTTTTTGAAAAAGCTTCAGACCAAAAGCATTATTTTCTTTGCTGATTTGGGTCGCTTTTTCCGAATCATTTAAGAGAAAATCTTTTGTTTCAGTATCATCTTTACTACAATTTGTAAATAAAAGTATCAGAAGTAAAATGCCCGTATATTTCAGATAATTCATAGATATAATCACCTGTTAAGTTTTTTATTTAATTTAAAAATGCCCCGTGCCTTTCTTCATGATTTCCAAAGGAGAAATATGAAAATATGAGCGATTGCAGAAGTTAGATGCAACTACCTTTTCAAACGTTGCGTGATAAAAAGAAAAAAATTAATAAAATCAAATTTTTCTTTAATGCTTAACGCAACCAATGATTCCTTGATTACATCTATCGAAAAAATTTAATTAAAGTCAGTGATCAATTTCTTATTAATTTAGCATGGAAAACCAACATGCTAAGCATCATTGGCTAAATTAAATGACATAGAAGAAATAATTAAAGGATGCCGGAAAGGAAAGCAAAAGCATCAGGAAGCTTTGTTCCGGATGTATGCTGATAAGATGTTTGGTGTATGCCGGTATTATACAAAGGATTATACGGAAGCGGAAGATGTTTTGCATGAAGGGTTTATAAAAGTATTTGGAAATATTTCCAAATTCAGAGATGAAGGTTCTTTAGAAGGTTGGATTCGGCGGATAATTGTGAATACCGCGCTTGAAAAGTTCAGGAGGCAGCACCGGATGTTCCCGATTTCGAATGAGCATGAAGAAATCGAGGATGACAAGAATCTGAGGGTAGAAAGCCTGATTTCGGCTGATGAGCTTATGGCCATCATCCAGGAGCTCAGTCCTAAATACCGGATGGTGTTTAATCTTTATGCTATCGAAGGGTATTCGCACCAGGAGATTAGCGATAAGCTGAAAATATCGGAGGGAACTTCGAAGTCGAACCTGGCCAGGGCGCGGACGATATTGCAACAAAAAGTAAGAGACAAATATGGAAGCCAAATCGAGCAAAAAAAACGCTCATAAAGTTTTATGAAGGCTAAAAACGAACATAGTATTGACAGAATATTCCGGCAGGGATTAAAGGAGTACAAGGATAAAGCCCCGGAGCATAGCTGGTCTGTTATTTCAGCGGAGCTTCAATACCGGAAAAAAGTGCGTTATCTTCGTATTACGAAATATGCAGCAGCAATTGTGGCTTTATTGGTGGCTTTTTATTTCGGTTATGAATTTTCGGAAAACAATTTCTCAGACAACGCCACGATAGTCCAAAAAACCGAAAATTCCACTCCGGGTTCTTCAGAAAATCAAACCACTTTCTCTGAAGAGCCTGTTTCCCGGCTAGAACTTATAGATGTGAAGGAATTAACCGCTGATGCTACAAACGTGGCTATCATTACGCGTAAAGCCCCCACAGATCTTTTTGCCGTACAATCAGCCGAAAGACGCTCTTCACTTACTTCTCTGGAGAGTTTTGATTTTGGTTTGATAAAAAACCAAGCTTATACAGAAATCTCGTTCCCTGAAAACTATGGTAAAAACTTGTTGAAATATAGTGGATCGGGCATGCTGGTGCTGAATGAAAAAAATGATCACCCAAAAGCTTCAAAACAGGAGAGCGGACGATGGGTCCTGGGAGGCGTTTATACGCCCACTTATGCTTATCGGACTACCAACAATGATAACCTGGGAATTTTTAACAACACCTATCAATCCGACCATAATGAACCCGATTCTTACGAAGAAGCCCTCATTACGTATTCGGGGGGTATCAATGCTCAATATACTTTAAATGAAAATTGGCAATTGGAAACCGGATTATACTATTCCCGTTTCGGGCAAAAAAAGAATGCCGCATCAGTTAAAAACGAGGAGCTAAACGAGGGCGGAAAAAATTATTATTTGAATACATCGGCGGGTAAGGTCGATGGAAACAAAGTTCCTGAGGCCATTTCCAAAGAAATCCGGGGACAATACTCAGCTTCAGATGCCTCTAAAGAAGAGTATTTTATCAGCACTTCCATTGATTTCGAGCTTTACCAAAATTTTGATTATCTGGAAATACCGCTGATTGCGAAATATAAGGTCTATGACCGTAAATTTGGAATCAATCTGGTCAGCGGTCTGAATACCGGTTTGTTGGTAAACAATGAAACGCATATCTCAACGGAAAAAAACAAGCTTGATTTGGGACAAACTGAGAATTTAAGGTCGTTTCTTAACAGTGCCATTGCAGGCGTGGATTTTCAAATACCTTTAACAAAACAGTTCATCCTCAATTTTGAGCCGACTTTTAAGTATGCTCTGCATTCTGTCAACACGTCCAATGAGTTTGGCTATCGCCCCTATTCTTTTGGGGTCTACTCAGGGGTAAAATTCCGTTTTTAATCGTACAGACCTTTTACTTTAGGCTTTCCGGCTTTGAAAGCTTTCAGGTAGAAGGGTTCGAAGTAAGCGACATCCGCAAAGACTTTATCTCTATAATAACTCTCAGCTATAGGCGCCATGGCTTCTGATGAAGGGTGAATATTATCTAAAAACAATGCATTTTCGGAATGGATCACGTCCTTACATTTTCCTGCACCATCTCCGCCAAAAATCACCGTTTTCTCAGCCAGGAAATCGCTATAACTGTTACCATCAATAACGTCAGCCTGCACTTTTCTGATTTGATGATTCTTGCGATCAAAAAAAGCTGAATAAACCTCCATTCTTCGGGCATCGATCATAGGGCAGAAAAGAACATCTCTTTTATCACTTTCTTTTTCCCATTGGCGGGCCATGCTCCACGCCATAGCTTTGAGGGTACTTACCGCTATCAAGGGTAAATCTTTTGCATAGCATATTCCCTTAGCCGTTGAAACACCGATGCGCAATCCCGTATAGGACCCCGGGCCCTCACTTACTGCAACAGCATCCAGATCTTCCGTTTTTGCCTGGCTCTTTTCAAGCAATTCTTTTATAAAAAGGGTGATGTGCTCGGCGTGTCTGTTTTGCGTATTTTCTTCACGTTTGGCAATGATTTCTCCGTTTTTTGCCAGCGCAACAGACAGTACAGGAGTCGCCGTTTCTATATTCAATATAAGAGCCATTATTTAATCGACATTTGAAACATTAAAATATTCTTTGTAACTGTTACTAATCGGCTTCTGCTCCGAATAGTTGATTCTTTTCCACCACTTTTACTGGGTCGCCGTCTTCCAGGTCCTGGTTTATCGTCCGATAAGGGGCTGTTATGACTTTTCTTTCTTTTTCAAGACCTTCCTTGATATGGATATACTCTTTATCCTGGATTCCTGTTTTCACTTTTTGTTGTTCAGCGTCACCGTCCTGTGACACTATAAAGAGGTATTCCTCCAAATCCCCTTCGCGGGTGTCTTCATCAGTAGTATCGGCTTTTGCTACAACGGCCTGGAGGGGTACGGAAAGGGCGCCATAAACCGTCTCAGTCTGTATGTTGACACTGGCGCTCATGCCCGGCCTGAAAGGCGATTTATCTACAGTTCCTTTCTTTAACAAATCTTTATAAGAAGACGGAAGGATACGCACTTTTACCTCAAAATTAGTAACCTGGTCGGTCGATACCCCCTGGGTCTCTTTAGCCGAAGTGGCAATTTCGGTTACCACTCCCTTGAAATTGCGTTTGAAATAGGCGTCAACCTCGATAAGGGCTGTATCCTTTTTTTCTATCCTTATAATATCATTTTCATTGACCTCCACATTGACTTCCATGCGGTTCAGGTTAGCAATACGCATAATTTCCGTGCCGGCTGAAAACTGCGAAGCACCGGTAACCCGTTCTCCCACTTCTACATTCAGTCGTGAAATTGTACCTGAATTCGGGGCATAGATGGAGGTTCGGTTTAAGTTTTCTTCGGCTTCCTGCAAGCTAGCTTGTGCGCTTTCAACATTAAATTCTGCTGCTTTCAGGCTCTCTTTAGCGGCTGACACTTCCGAGCGTGCTTCCTGGTAGGCCGATTTAATTTCATCAAATTCAGCCTGTGAAATAACATCATCTTCAAAGAGTTCTTTTTTTCGGTTGTATTGACTCCTGATTTTTTCCAAACGGGCCTCTGCTTGTGCCAGCCGGGCTTTAGCATTCGCCATATTGGCTTTTTGAGTATTTAGGTTAGCTTTCGCCTTTTTATAATTCGATCGGTAGATTTCCGGATCTATGCGGGCCAGAAAATCCCCTTTATCTACTTCATTTCCTTCTTTAACCCCCAATTCTACAACTTCTCCCGAGATGTAGGGAGTGATTTTTACTTCTATCTCAGGTTGGATTTTCCCATTAGCCGAGACCATTTGGGTGATATCTCTTTTTTCTGCTTTTTCAGCGGCTACTTTTACTTCATGTGTTTTTCCCAGCCATCCCTGATTTTTTCCGATCAGCAATATAATTATAGCGACAACCACAAAACCGGAAATAATGATAATATGTTTTCTTTTCATGAAATAGTTTTTAATTAAGCAACAAAATTTGCAGCGCCATGTTGGTAACTGCAAACTTCAAAATTAATAAAGTTCGGGAAATGAACAGTTTTTATTTTTTAATTCTTATGGGTTTACCAAGGTAAAAGTCAAGCACCGTACGGGTAAACACAAATTGGTATTTAGCGTTCAGCAACTGGCTACGGGCATTTGTATACTCTTTCTTAGCATCGTTGTACTCTACCGAGTTCAACATACCGACATTGAATTTCTTCTCCGCATATTTAAAGGCCTCTTTCGTAGCCTCTACCCTTTGCAAGGCAGATTTGTAATTATTTTTGGCAGCTTTGGCATCTGTATAGGCCGATTCAATGGTTTTGCGCAGGTCTTGCTTTTCCTGGCGAAGGTTAAATTTCGATTGCTCTGTTTGTAATTTCGCTTGTGAAATCTGGTTTCGTTGTCTCCAATTATTAAAAATGGGTATATCGAGCGAGAGTCTTATGCTGCGGCCCAGGTTTTCATCCAGTTGATCGGTAAAACCCTGAGTTTTGGTATTTACAACTTTTTCACGTTCTGAATAAACAGTCTCTCCTCCTTCGGTTGTTCCGATGGTGAGCGTTTCAGTAGTAGTCTCTTCGGGGACTTTTGTAGATTCGGAATAACCTGAGTTGATTGATCCGCTAAGTGTTAACGATGGGCTCAAGGCTCCTTTTTGAATGTCGAGGTTTTTCTGACTAACTTCCACGTTTAATTCCGCATTTTTGATTTGCGGCTGATGCTGCAGGGCATAATTGTATATGGACTCAATAGATTCAAAAGATTTGATGCCATCTTCCAGGCTGATATCGGGTTTTACAATGGTAAAATCTTTGGTAGCGGGTAAATCCAGGAGCTGAGCGAGATTAAGATAGGCAAGGTCTAAATTGTTTTCGGCCTGAATCACCTGGGCTTCTTCATTAGATGCCTGTGCTTTAATATTTAATAAATCACCTTTGGCGAGTGTACCGGCATCTACAAGCTTTTGGGTACGCTCGACCTGTTGCTGGGTGATATTCAGTTGATTCCTGGCAATTTCCAGGTCTTCTTTGGCAAAAAGTACCTGTAAGTATTGATTGGCGATTTGGATTGATATATCCTCCAAAAGCTTATCATAAGCTTGTTGGGCAGCTTTGTGCTTTAGCTTGTTCATTTTAATATTATTCAGGTATTGAAAACCATCGAAAAGGGTGAGGTTGGCCTGGGAACTAAATCCTGCCTGAAGGACGCTTTTCGTGGCAAACTGGTTAGTAAAGGGATCCACCGTTTTCCCCCACTGATTTGATCCGTATACATTTCCATTTACTGAGGGAAGAAGATCCAGTTTACTTTGCTCCACGTCTATCTTTTTACTTTCCAGGTCTAAAGATTGTTTTTTCACCTGAATATTATTTTCATGAGCATAATCGATGCAGTCTTTCAGATTCCATTTTTCCTGTTCTTGTGCATTTCCTGCGGCAAATAGGAAAATACTTGCAAGAATAATTGTCCATTGTTTAATCATAAGGGTTGCTTATTTTAATTTTACTTTTTAATAAAAATATTGTGCCACATTACATAATACTTTTGAAATCACAATATTAGGGTTTGTTTCAATATTGATACCTTGTACGTAAACGCGCAGCTTATGTTCGCAGGTGAACGCTATCGCTATGGGTCAAAATTAGAATTTTATTTTGCTTTGTAATGTTATCCCTGCTAAATTTGAAAAAAAACTATGATTTAGGCTTCTTTTCCCTGAGAATTGATATCAGTGAAATATAAGCTTGCTTGCTCAAAGTCTTAATCTCTATAAACAACGGACTATGAAGAAAATGAATTATCTCGCACTGCTGACATTAGCTTTTCTTACTTATTTTTTACCGCTTAGTGCTCAGAATATCAGTGATACGGTAGATGCCGCGCACTACGCCATCCATTTAACGGAAATTAATACGGACAATGAAACCATTAAAGGCCATACCGAGATTAAAGTAACGCCATATTTCGGATCATTGGATGGAGCGGCTTTTCAGCTGAAGGATTTAACCGTGGATTCGGTTTTTGTTTCGGAACAATCCGCCGATTTTGGTTATGCGAATGGGATTATCACCATACCCTTCGATGAACCCCTGATAGGTGGTGATACGAATTCTGTAGAAATTTATTATCATGGAACGCCTTTCTCTGAAGATTGGGGTGGTTTCCATTTTTCGGGGGATTATGCTTTTAACCTGGGAGTAGGGTTTGAGTCTGTTCCCCATAATTTGGGGAAAGCATGGTTCCCCTGCGTGGACGATTTCGTTGATAGGGCCTATTACGATTATTACGTTAGTGTCGAATCGCCCAATACCGCTATTTGTGGAGGGATTTTACAAAACAAAATCCAAAGGGGCGAAAAAACCGTATATCACTGGAAAATGAATCATACCATTCCGGCTTATCTGGCTTCTGTAGCCGTAGGAGAATATGTTTTATATGAAGACACCTATGAAGGAATTGAAGAAAATATTCCCATACGAATATGGGTCAGGCCCTTTGAGGAAGACAATGTGGAGGGATCTTTTGAGCATTTAAAAGATATCCTGGCCGTTTACGAAGAGCATTGGGGCGCTTATCCCTTTTCCAGGGTCGGGTTTGTAAGTACGGCCCAGGGAGCCATGGAACATGCTACCAATGTCGCTTATCCTTACGGAACTATCAATGGAAACACCACTTACGAATGGCTTTATGCCCATGAGCTTTCGCATATGTGGTTCGGGGATAAAGTGACTTGTGCCGATGCCGGGGATATGTGGCTTAACGAAGGCTGGGCCGTATTTAATGAGTTCCTCTTCCGTGAAGGGATTTATGATTCAACCAGCTACATGCAGGACTATAACAATCTACACAAAGAGGTGCTTCAATATGCTCATACCCCTTCGGGTGACGGAGATTATTATGCGCTTTACGACATCCCCTCGGATATAACGTATGGGACCACCGTTTACGACAAGGGAGGTCTTGTGGTACATACGCTGCGTCATTATTTAGGTGATGAAGTGTTTTTCTCTGCCATGCAGCAATACCTCGACGCCTATGCCTTCCAGTCGGCATCATCCTACGACCTGATGGAATTTCTTACCGAAGAGACGGGGACCGACATGAGTTCGTTTTTTGAGAACTGGGTATTTACACCCGGGTTTCCACACTTTGAAATTGACTCGGTGAAGGATGCCCGGGAGGGCCAAAAAGTGTTTGTCCAGCAAAAACGTAAGGGACGGGGAATCTACTCTGATGACAATATCCTGGAAATAACTTTTATGAACGATCAATGGGAGACATGGACCGACACTATGATGGTTTCGGGAAGTCATACCCACAAAACTTTTGATGTGCCTTTTCCCCCGGAAGCGGTAATGCCGGATTATAACAATAAGGTGGCAGATGCTACGACCGACCGGGTTTTAACAATCGATGAGCTCGGAGAAATCGATTTGGATGATGTTTTTCTTGACCTGGAAGTAACGGCTATTGAGGATTCGGCCTTTGTGAGGTTTACCCATAATTGGGCAGCCCCTGATACAATGCAACAGCCGGTTCCCGGCCTGCGTCTTTCCGATTACCGCTATTGGGAGATTGACGGGATAATTCCGGGGGACTTTTCTGCCTCTTGTCAATTTCATTACAATAAAAACAATTACCTTGACCATACGCTGATCCTTGATGAAAATGATGAAATCACTCTCCTTTACAGGGAAGATCAAAGTCATGAATGGCAGGAGACGGAATATACGCAAACAGGACCCTATTTTGTCGGTACTCTCGAAGTGGAAGAACTCCAGCAGGGGGAATACACGCTTGCCGTATGGGAAGAAGGCTTTACAGATGTTAACGAAACAAAGAAAGAACCCGAATTTCAAGCTCTTCCCAATCCTTCAGAAGGCCGAGTTGTTTTTAAATTCAATAGCCGGGAGAAGGGTAAAATAAAAATCTATGACACCAAAGGGCAACTGATTGAGAAATTAAATAAGCCGGAAGGAGTTTCTCAACTTACCTGGAAAGCCGGAAATAAAAAAGGAACGTTCCTTGCCAAATGGCTCTCAGATAATAAGCAAGTAGCTTCCGAAAAGATAATCATACACTAAAAGATTCGAATGATTTTTTTATCAGGAAGGCCATAGGATGGGCCTTAAGGGAATATGCCAAGACTAATCCTGAACAAGTTCGGGATTTTGTGGAAAATGCTGAAATAAAAGGTTTGAGCAGACGGGAAGCTCTCAGGTAAACTTTATTCCGACAGACAAAACATTACAGCCTTGTCTTTGCCCCTGGCCGTCATGAATGAATAGTATAATCCACGAGCACCGTTACAACTATTCCTTTTTTGTAATGAGCTTGAAACCAATACCGTGTACATTGATGAGCTCGATATTCGGATCTTCTTTAAGGTATTTACGCAGCTTGGCGATGTACACATCCATACTGCGGGCGTTAAAGTAGCTGTCGTCGTGCCATATTTTTTTCAGCGCCTCACTTCGGTCGAGGGTATCATTGACATTAAGGGCCAGCAATCGCAGAAGATCCGATTCTTTAGAAGTTAGCTTATATTCTGTGTCATCGATTTTAAGCAGTTGCCGATCATAGTCAAACTCAAATCGCCCGATTTTAAAGTACCTTTGATCTTCTTTGCTTTTCTCATGCTCACTGTCACTAACTCTTCTTAAGATGGCTTCCATGCGTGCCAGTAATTCTTCCATAGAAAAGGGTTTGGTGATATAATCGTCACCGCCGATATTAAAACCCTTCAGCTTATCTTCCTGGAGTGATTTGGCTGTCAGAAAAAGCATGGGAATTTCCTGGTTATTTTCCCTTATTTTCTCGGCTAAAGTAAAGCCGTCCATTACAGGCATCATCACGTCAATGATAGTGAAATTGAAATCTTCGCTGCTGTAAGCTTCCCATGCTTCTTTACCATTAGCATAAAGCTTTGTTTCGTATCCTTTCGCTATCAGGTAGTTTTTCAGGATGTTTCCCAGATTTTTGTCATCCTCTGCCAGTAGTACTTTTACTTCCGATTTTTCCATTTCTAGTTTTCTTTATTAAAAGGGAGATAAATTCTAAACGTTGAACCTTTGTTCATTTCGCTTTCAAGCGTAATTTTTCCTCCATGTTTTTCAACAATAAATTTCACATAACTTAATCCTAATCCAAAACCTTTGACATCATGTAGGTTACCGGTATGCACGCGATACAATTTATCAAAAATTTTCTTTTGATCCGATTTGCTTATCCCCACCCCGTTATCCGTTATACTAATAACGATTTGGTTAAGGGTGTTTATTGTGGACACTTCAATTTCGGGTTTCTTTGGCGTATATTTATTGGCATTATCTAGCAGGTTGTTCAACACATTAAGCATGTGATCGTGGTCGGCGGAAAAGATAGTTTGCGTGGCCTTTAAATCTTTTTTAATGATACCGTCTTTAATTTCTACCTGCATACGGTTGATATTTATCGCCTCTTCAATAAGCTGGTGGATATCAACCGTTTCATCCTTCATTTTTGTCTCTTCTTTTTCGATGATAGCCGTTTGCAATATTTTTTCCGCTAGTGCACCAAGCCTCTTGTTCTCCTCACTAATGACTTGTATGTAGCTTGAATAAAGTTCTTCCGATTTCTTGATGTCTTTGTCGCTAAGAGCTTGACAGGCTAAAGATACGGTGGATATCGGTGTTTTAAATTCATGGGTCATGTTATTTATGAAGTCATTCTTCATTTCTGCCACCTTGCGCTGTTTAACAATGATATAGATAGTAAAACCAAAAAGCATAATAATCAGAATAATTAATACGACCGATACAATCAACATCCCCGCCATTTGTGTTAACAGGAATTTTTGTTGTCCCGGAAAATGTAGCATTAGATATTCCGGGCTCATGAATATTTCGCTGGGATACAGTTTGAAGGCCATCCCTTCGTTTTTGAGTTTTTCCGGGTCCGGATCGCCTTTGGTTAATACCATTTTTTCCCGGCCGGTGCTAAAAACACCAAACTGATAATCAATATCCAATCCTTTTAAATTTAACTCCTCGCGGATAAGAGAATCCAAAAATTGCTTAGAAATACGCTCTTCGACCGGTTTTCGATTTCCAAGACTAAACAGGTCTTCAAAGACATCGGTGATCATATAGGATTTTTGCATCAATTGCTCGAATTGATCATTCAGGTTTTCGATGGCATTTTGCGGCACGGAGGGATTTACACTAATCTGGGATTGCAGATTTAGTCCTTGTCCCATACTTTCAGGTTTGTTGAAACTGGTATCCAACCGTTTAACTATCTGTCCGTTATCATCGCGTGTAATTTCTATCTTAACGTTTTTTCCGCTGAAGTTCATCGAACTGTCCGGTGCCCCGCTAGCCCAGGGGATTGAATCCAGTTCTTTGAGAAAGAGATAGGAAATAGAATCCATCGTATTGATAAATGAAGAGCCATGAGGCTTCTCATACATGCGCTGGCGAATGCGGTTGGCCGTCTCCAGGCGTTCTAATTTATGAACAACCTTCGACATGGCCTCATCCACGTTGCGGCGAAAACTGGCCTCCCGCATATTTGCCGCCCCCTGAATCCAATACAGCTGCATGCCTACCAAGCCCAGCAAAACAACAACAGTGACTACGGTAATTATTATAGTAACCCTCCTGTTCATATCAGGCACAAAACTAAACAGAACAAATTTAGTTTAATGGCGGTTTAACAATTATTAACGTTTGTTATATTTCCTTAACTTTAATGATAATCAGCGGATTGTACTTTCGCAAACGAAATATTCAAAGGAAAGATTTTAAGAATTATTGAATGGAGGATTAAAAAATTTAACGATTTAACAGGGTTTTTTATGAAAATGGCACAGTAATTGTTATTTCAGAATGTAAGTTTCTCATAAGTTGATTAGTTTTAGTTGGTTTAGGTTAAGTGTGGTAAATTTTGGTTTTGCCACACTTTTTTTATGCTATATAACTGAGTACCTTTGCAGGAAAATATTAAAATTCCCGATCGCATGGTTAAGATAGACATCAGCAAGACTTATGATTTCGTCTCAAAAGAAGACCTTTTGAATTATGAATCTGAGGTGCAAAATCTTTACGGAAAGATTTTTGAGAGAAAGGGAGAAGGCAGCGATTTCTTAGGATGGACCACCCTCCCGGAAGAAATGAAGGACTCAGAATTGGTGGAAGATATTAAAGCCACGGCTACCAAATTGCGTAAAAAATCGGAAGTTTTCGTGGTCATAGGCATCGGCGGATCTTACCTGGGAGCCCGTGCAATAATTGAAGCATTAAGTCATTCGTTTGCCGGTTACAAATCCTCCGAAAAAGATGTGCAGGTACTTTTTGCCGGCAACCACCTGAGTGAAGACTATCTTTCCGAACTGCTCGAAATTCTTGATGAAAAAAATTATTCCCTGACGGTCATCTCTAAATCGGGGACCACTACGGAGCCCGCCGTAGCTTTCCGCATAATTAAAAATCACCTGAAAGAAAAATACGGACGGGAAGAAGCCCGCGAGCGAATTGTTGCTATAACGGATAAAGAAAAAGGGGCCCTGAAACAACTATCCTATGAGGAAGGCTATAAGACTTTTGACGTCCCTGATGATGTGGGCGGACGTTATTCCGTACTGACACCCGTAGGCCTGTTGCCTGTTGCTGTAGCGGGATTTGACATCAGTGAATTACTGGGTGGTGCTCTCGAAATGAAAAATTTCGCGAACATCCAAAAATCGTTAACAGAAGACCCTATTGCCCAGTATGCAGTTACGCGCAATGTGCTCTACAGCATTGGCAAGCCGATAGAAATTATGGTAAATTACCAACCCCGGCTTCACTACTTTACCGAGTGGTGGAAACAGCTTTACGGTGAAAGCGAGGGGAAAAAGCAAAGAGGAATTTTTCCGGCCGGTGTGAACTTTACCACCGATCTTCATTCTTTGGGTCAATACATTCAGGAAGGGTTACGGATACTTTTCGAGACGGTATTGGTTGTAGAAAAACCCCGCCGTAACTTGAAAATCCCCAATGAAAAGGACAATCCGGACGGGCTGAATTATCTGGCAGGCAAACGGATTGATGAGGTTAACAAAATGGCTCAATTGGGAACGATGCTGGCCCATGTGGATGGGGGTGTCCCAAATATGAAACTGACTATCCCGGAATTGAACGAGTACCATCTTGGCGAGCTGATTTATTTTTATGAAATGGCTTGCGCCTTGTCCGGCTATTTGCTGGGTGTTAATCCTTTTAATCAGCCCGGTGTGGAAGCCTATAAGAAAAATATGTTCGCTTTACTGGGAAAGCCCGGCTTTGAAAATGAAACCGAAGCAATAAAAAAGAAAATTGATGAAGACATTTCTTGATCTTGTCCGTCACCGTCAAAGTACCCGCAAATACAAAAACGAGCCGGTACCCCGTGAACATATCGAAAAATGTATAGAAACGGCACGCCTCGCCCCTTCGGCAAGCAATTCCCAGCCGTGGAAATTTATTGTAGTGGATGAACCCGAGCTGAAAGACAAAGTAGCCAAACATACCTATGATAAGGTGATTAAGTTTAACAAGTTCGCCGATAAAGCTCCCGCAATGGTGGTTATCACCCTCGAAACACCGAAAACCATTACACGGATTGGAAGGGCGATTAAAAAGAAAGAGTGGCCTCTGATAGACATTGGAATTGCTGCCGAGCATTTTTGCCTGCAAGCCGATGAGCTGGGATTGGGAACCTGTATGATAGGATGGTTTAATGAAAGAAAAGTGCAGAAATTACTCGACATCCCTGCAAAACGTAGCATTGCACTCTTGTTAAGCGTGGGCTATCCTCCTGAAGATTATAAACTCAGGGAAAAGAAAAGGAAATCGCTGGAAGAAATCGTTGCTTATAATTCTTATAAAAAAGAGGGTTTGTCGGGTTAGCTTGTTGTGGGGACGGACTTCATGATCTTAAAAAGCGCCTCCAACATTTTGATTTGGGTTCGAATTTTTTTATATTTAGCACATCCAATGATGAGGATATGATATTACAATCATCATTCTCTAAACCGCAAAAAAGATTACTGACCAAAAACCTATTGATTATGAAAAGACTTTACTTTTTAGCCACATTTTTACTGGCCGGCATACTTAGCTTTGGGCAAGGGCAAATATTAATCGACGAGAATTTCTCGGGACAGAGCTTTCCACCGGAAGGATGGTATGTTAACTACCACACTCCAAACTGGTCTTCCAGCTCCACTACTAATGCCGGAGGTCTTAGCCCTGAGGCGAAATTTCACTGGGAACCGGAATTTAATGGAATAAGCAGACTTGTTTCCCCGGAGGTCGATGCTTCGGATTATTCGGAACTCAAAATGACTTTTAAACAAATGATCAATCACTCTAATTACCCTTTCAATATTGGTGTTGCTACCCGGGTAGACGGGGGTGACTGGAATTCCGTTTGGGAAGAAACCATCAATTCAAATGTTAGTGCCGAAATGGTTTCTATCACTATCGACAATAGTGATGTAGGTAATGATAATTTCCAGGTCTGCATATATTTTGATGGTCAAAGCTCCCACCTTCATGACTGGTTTATTGATGATATCATGCTTTACAATGAGCTGGATTTGGATTTGGCCACGACTACTATCACTACTCCTGATATTGTATTGCAGGGAGATGTCGAAATATCGGGAACCGTTTTTAATATGGGGGCAAACGAAATCACTTCTTTTGATGTGAACTGGCAGGTAAACGACGGCACGGTTCATACTTCGACAGAAACCGGGGTAAGTATTGGTTCGACGGAAGAGTACGAATTTACAGCAGAAGATCCATGGGATGCCACCGCGGGAACATATACCCTTAGCGTTTGGGTTTCCAACGTTAATGGAGGTGAAGATGATAACCCGGATAACAATATGAGAGAAAAAACCATTAATGTAGCAACTGACTCAATTCAGCGACGTCCTCTATATGAAGAGTTTACAAGCTCATATTGCGACCCGTGTGCCTATTTTAACTCGGAAATTTTCGATCCTTTCATGGAAGAGCATGAAGCAGAAATATGTGTTATAAAATACCAGACGGCGCCCGACCCTTATAACACTGAAGAAGTCGGTGTGAGAGAGGAATACTATGGCTCAATGGCTCACCCCAGTTTATTTACGGACGGAGAATCTACCGACACTGACAGCACAGCGGTGTATAATGCTTTTGATGAACAAATGGCGACGCCGGCTTTTATGAGCATTGTAGGAAATTTCCAAATCGACGGAACAACCATCACCGCAACTGCAACTTTGAATTCCTATATAAATGCCGAGGATATAACCGTCCATATGGCTGTTATCGAAGAAATGACCACAGAAAATACCGGTACAAACGGTGAAACGGAGTTTTACAACGTCATGATGAAAATGCTACCTGATGCCGAAGGCACCACGGTTGACCTGGTAGCAGGGGAGTCCTATTCGCTCTCTTACATACAGGATTTATCGGAAACCAACATTGAAGAGTTTGATGACTTATCGGTAGTTATTTTTGCTCAAAATGACTCCGCCAAACAGGTGTCCCAGTCTGACTATGCACAGGAAGAGCCTGCTTCAGCTCCCACTGCTTCGTGCAATATTGAAAATGAAGCAAACGACGTACCGGTGGATACGACTTTTATAATCCACTTCAATCAATCCGTTCGTGAGCTTGACGATACCGAACTCAATGATGATAACGTGGATGACCATGTTCTATTCAAAGTCGGCAATGAAAACGGGGAAGATGTACCTTTTGATGCTACCGTAAATGATCAAAGTTTTAAAATAACCGTCACACCCGATAACAATCTCGATGAAGGGGAAACCTATTATCTTGCTGTAGAAAGCACGCTGGAGAATTACTTCAATGTGGCTAATGTACCTTTCGAAATAACTTTTACTACTAATGTGAGCACAAGTGTGGATGAACAGGAAAAACTATCGTTAAATATTTCTCCGAATCCTGTTAAAGAGGTGGCAAACATAACCTTCGAACTTGATAATGAAGCGGAAGTCGCTATGAAAATTTACGACGCGAAGGGCCGGTTGGTTCATTCAGAAAACCGTCACATGCAACCCGGAGCGCAAAAGATACGCTGGAATGCAGATAAAGTAGATAGCGGCATTTATTTCTGTCACATCATTGCAGGAAATCATACCAAAACAGTAAAACTTTTTGTGAAATAAATAAACCGTCTTTAGCTATTTTATTTCGCAAAAAGAAAAACTTCAAACCGGGAAGGATTGATTATAAACCTTCCCGCTATTTTTACTTTTGGGAAACCCTACCAACAATAAAACAGTCATGAAAAAATGCATGATTCTTTTGCTCATCCCGTTGTTTTTTATGGCATCAGGGAAAGCAAAACCCACAGGTATAGCAAAACAAATGATAACTAAAGAAGCCCGCAAAGAAGCCATTAACAAATTAACTTACAAATTTGGCGAGGAAGAAGCGTTTCGAATAAAACGCGGCGTAAAAGCGGCATCACTATAGAGAAATACGGAAAGTTGGCAGGAAGATTTTATCACCTTCTGTACGGAAAATTTCACTCCCAAAGGTGAAAAACTGGATCATCTGTTTGATAAAATCTCTAATCAAACGACATTCGCTCCCTGTTTAGCAAGCGGTATAGACTTTTATTCCATTGAAACATCTAAGAATATTTTGAATTCAGGGAAATTGATTATTTAAAAATAAATAAATATTCTTATATTTAAACCGCATTCAATGATGAGGATATGATATTACAATCATCATTTTCTAAACTACAAAAAAAATTACTAACTAAAACTTATTGATTATGAAAAGACTTTACTTTTTAGCCACATTTTTACTGGCAGGCATACTTAGCTTTGGGCAAGTATTGATCGACGAGGATTTCTCGGGAGATAACTTCCCTCCGGAGGGCTGGAGTATTGACAACCACGCTCAAAACTGGTCTACCAGTTTCACTACCAATGCCGGAGGTGTTAGCCCTGAGGCGAATTTTCACTGGAGCCCGGATTTTAATGGCATAAGCAGACTCATCTCCCCGGAAGTCGATGCTTCAGATTATTCGGAACTTAAAATGACGTTTAATCATATGATCGATCACTATGGGAACACTTTCAATATTGGTGTTGCTACCCGCGTAGACGGGGGAGACTGGAATTCCGTGTGGGAAGAAACCGTCAACTCAAATGTTAGTGCCGAAATGGTGTCTATTACTATCGACAATAATGATGTGGGAAATGATAATTTCCAGGTCTGCCTATATTTCGATGGTAACAGCTACAATATTAATGACTGGTATATTGATGATATTATGCTTTACAATGAACTGGACCTGGATTTGGCCATGAGCACTATTACAACCCCTGAGTACGTAGAACAAGGGGATGTCGAAATAACGGGTACCGTTTTTAATATGGGTGCAAACGAAATCACTTCTTTTGATGTAAACTGGCAGGTAAACGACGGCACGGTTCATACTTCGACAGAAACCGGGGTAAACATTGGCTCGACGGAAGAGTATGAGTTTACAGCAGAAGACCCTTGGGCAGCCACGCCGGGCACATATACCCTTAGCGTTTGGATTTCCAACATTAATGGAGGTGAAGATGATAATCCGGATAACGATATGAGTGAAAAAACCATTAACGTAGCAACGAATTCAGTACAGCGACGCCCCCTATATGAAGAGTTTACAAGCTCAACATGCGGTCCTTGTGCCGATTTTAACTCAAATACTTTCACTCCTTTCATGGAAGAGCATGATGATGAAATTTGTGTAGTAAAATACCAAATGGACTGGCCGGGTTCGGGCGACCCGTATTACACTGAAGAAGGGGGCGTAAGACAAGAATACTATGGCGTTAGCGCTGTCCCCAGTTTATTTACAGACGGAAAATCTACCGGTACAAACAGCACAGCAGTGAATAATGCTTTTGATGAACAAATGGCTACACCGGCTTTTATGAGCATTGAAGGAAATTTCCAAATCGACGGAACCACCATCACCGCCACTGCAACCCTGGATTCCTATATAAATGCTGAAGATATGACTGTCCATATGGTTGTCATCGAAGAAATGACCACAGAAAATACCGGAGGTAACGGCGAAACGGAATTTCTCAACGTCATGATGAAAATGCTACCTGATGCCGAAGGCACCACGGTTGACCTGGTAGCAGGGGAGTCCTATTCGCTCTCTTACATACAGGATTTATCGGAAACCAACATTGAAGAGTTTGATGACTTATCGGTAGTAATTTTTGCTCAAAACGACGCCACCAAACAGGTATTCCAGTCCAACTATGCACAGGAAGAGCCTGCTTCGGCTCCCACCATCTCATGTAATATTGAAAATGAAGCAAACGATGTCCCGGTGGATACTGATTGTGAAATCCACTTCGATCAATCCGTTCGTGAGCTTGACGATACCGAACTCAATGATGATAACGTGGATGACCATGTTATATTCAAAGTCGGCGATGAAAACGGGGAGGATGTACCTTTTGATGCTACCGTAAATGAACAAAGTTTTAAAATAACCGTCACCCCCGATAACAATCTCGAAGAAGGGGAAACCTATTATCTTGCCGTAGAAAGTACGCTGGAAAATTACTTCGATGTGGCTATTGAGCCGTTCGAAACAACTTTCACTACTAACGTGAACACAAGTGTGGATGAACAGGAAAAGCTATCGATGAATATTTATCCGAATCCTGTTAAAGATGTGGCAAACATAGCTTTCGAACTTGATAATGAAGCGGAAGTCGCTATGAAAATTTACGACGCGAAGGGCCGGTTGGTTCATTCAGAAAACCATCAAATGCAACCCGGATCGCAAAAGATACGCTGGAATGCAGATAAAGTAGATAGCGGCATTTATTTCTGTCACATCATTGCCGGAGAACATACCAAAACAGTAAAACTTTTTGTGAAATAAATAAGCTATCTTGAACTATTTTATTTCGTAAAAAGAAAAAACGACAAACCGGGAAGGGTTATAATCAATCCTTCCCGGTTTTTTTTACTTTTGGGAAACCAAACCAACAATTAAAACAGTTATGAGAAAATGTATAATTCTTTTGCTTATCCCGTTGTTTTTTATGGCATCAGGGGAAGCAAAACCCACAGGCATGAAAAAGCAAATGATAAGTAAAGAAACCCGGAAAGAAGCCATTAGCAAATTAACTGACAAATTTGGAGAGGAAGAAGCGTTTCGAATAAAACGCGGCGTAAAACAAGCGGCTTCGCTATGGAGAAATACGGAAGGTTCGCAGGAAGATTTTATCACCTTCTGTACGGAAAATTTCACTCCCGAAGGTGAAAAGCTGGACCGTATGTTCGATAAAATCTCCCGGAACATGGAGATCCTTTGGGGCAAATTTCATGAGATGGAGGTCCTGCTAAAAGAGCCTCTTCATCTGGCAGGACCCCCGGTAACTGATTTGGATATGATGTTCGGCAGCTTTAATCCGGGCTCGCATCTTACCGAAGACCTTTACCGCAATAAAATCGGTATTCTTACAGCACTGAATTTCCCTTATTATACGCTGGAAGAAAAATCGGAAAAAGGCAGGGACTGGAGCCGCAAACAATGGGCTTATGCTCGCCTGGGAGACGTGTTTACTTCCCGTGTCCCGGCAGATCTGAATCAGGAAGTTTCATCCACACTTACGCAGGCCGATGCGTATATCTCTGACTACAACATCTACATGGGACAGTTGCTAGACGAAGAAGGAAAAACGCCTTTCCCGGAAGATTTGAAGCTTATATCCCATTGGGGATTACGGGATGAACTAAAATCCCAATACGCCAACGATAAAAACGGCCCTGAAAAGCAGGAAATGATTTATAAAGTGATGTTACGCATCATCAATCAAACCATTCCTCAAAAAGTAATCAATAGCAAGAAATATCAATGGAATCCTCACAGTAACACCCTTTATCAGGACGGAGAACAAGTGACTTATGAAAGGGAACCTGATACACGATATAAAACCCTGCTGAAAAATTTCAGGGTAATGAAAAAGGAGGATGCCTACTACCCTCATTACGAAAATTTTATTGAAAGAAAATTTGAAGGGGATTATGAAATGACGAAGAGTAAGATAAAAAGTATTTTTGAAACATTCGTCTCTTCCCCGGTTATTCGTGATGCGGGGGAGCTTATCAGCGAACGGCTGGGGCGTGACCTGCGACCCTATGACATTTGGTATGATGGCTTCAAAGCCCGCAGCGATGTTTCCGAAGACAAACTGGATGCTATCCTTAACGAAAAATATCCTACCGCTGAAGCTTTTAATAAAGATTTGCCCAACATCCTCCAAAACCTGGGATTCGATGAAGAGAAATCCCGGGATATGGCTTCTAAGATTGTGGTCGAGCCGTCCCGCGGAGCCGGCCATGCCTGGGGAGCCGAAATGCGCTCGGATGCTTCCCGGCTAAGAACACGAGTAGGGGACAATGGCATGAATTATAAGGGTTACAACATTGCCGTCCACGAATTTGGCCACAATATCGAGCAAACCCTCACCATGCAGGATGTGGATCATTATATGCTTAACGGCGTGCCCAATACGGCCTTTTCGGAAGCCCTGGCATTTATTTTTCAGAAAAGGGATTTGCAGCTATTGGGGATGGGAGGCAATAACCCCGATAGGAAACACCTGCGGGCATTGGATAAACTTTGGTCGTGCTATGAAATCATGGGCGTTTCCCTGGTTGATATGAGGGTTTGGGAATGGATGTACGATCATCCGGAAGCCGCGCCTGCAGAGCTTAAGGAAGCCGTAGCACGTATTGCTAAAGATGTGTGGAACCGGTATTATGCCGATGTATTAGGGGTTAAGGATTCACCGATTCTCTCGGTATATTCTCATATGATAGATAACCCGCTGTATTTATCAGCCTATCCGCTGGGTATGCTTATCGATTTTCAGATCGAAGAACAGCTCGATGAGCATAATTTTGCGGAGGAGGTGCAGCGGATTTTCACCAAAGGACGTCTTACACCGGAGATATGGATGCAAGAAGCTGTTGGCGATAAAATTTCTGTCGATCCATTAATTAAAGCTTCGGAAAAAGCGGTGGAGGAACTTTAGGATGTATGGTGAATCCGCATTGTAAGCCAAACAAGTTGGCAAAAAGCAGTGGGCGGTTGACTATATGCTAATAAAAAGGGGGCTTCTGGCTTGCTTATCAACCGCCTATAGCCCTATTGCCAACTTACATTCCCTAAACCCCTGACAACAATTCTTCTATCACTTCCGGGTAGTGTTCATACTCGAGACGGTGAACTTTTTCAGCGAGTGATTCGGGGGTCTCATCCGCCGCAACCTCGCATTTATGCTGGTAAATGATGGCTCCCTCATCATAGTTTTCATTCACATAGTGAATCGTAATACCGCTTTCTTTTTCTTTGTTTTGGATAACCGCCTCGTGGACCTTTTTCCCGTACATGCCTTTACCTCCGTATTTGGGGAGAAGTGCTGGATGAACATTAATGATCTTGTCTCGGTATTCCTGAACCAGGTAATCAGGCACCAACCACATAAATCCCGCCAAAGCGATAAAATTAATTTCCAATTCCCGGAGATCCCGGAGAACGCGATTGGTCTCATACAGGTCTTCCCTGTTGAATACTACCGTGGGTATGGCATAAGTCCTGGCCTTCTCCAATACTTTAGCATCAGGATTGTTACAAAAAACCGCTGCGACCATTACACTTTCATTATAAAAAAAATGTTTGATAAGGTTTTCTGCATTCGTTCCGTTACCGGAAGCAAAAATGGCTATTCGTCTCATTTATATTGTTTTTTAACTTATTCGATGAAAAAATTGTATCTTTATATTCTAAAGTTAAATGAAATATTTTAATTTAGCGCTCGAACGAATGGCAAAATTAAACAATTAATTATTAATCATTTACACGCTTAAAAGGGAAATATTTTTATTTTTTTCTTTGTTTATAATCATATAAATTTATTTCTTTGCAGCCTGTTAATCAAAAAAAGGAGAAAAATGTCTGATATTTCAACTAGAGTAAAAGCCATTATCGTGGATAAGCTAGGCGTTGATGAAAACGAAGTTACAAATGAGGCCAGCTTTACGAACGACCTGGGCGCAGATTCCTTAGATACCGTTGAACTTATCATGGAATTTGAAAAGGAATTCAATATTGCGATTCCCGATGATCAAGCCGAGAAAATCGGTACGGTTGGAGATGCTGTAAAGTATATCGAAGATAATTCTAAATAAACGGAAAATTCTGCATGAGTTTAAAGCGAGTAGTAGTAACAGGTCTGGGAGCAATAACTCCATTAGGTAATAACGTTCCGGATACATGGAAAGCTATGCTTAATGGAGTTAGTGGTTCTGCCGAAATCACGAGTTTTGATACCTCCAAATATAAAACGAAGTTTGCTTGTGAGGTCAAAAACTTTAATGTAAAAGATTATCTTGACCGAAAAGAGGCCCGAAAACTTGACCCGTATGCTCAATATGGGATCATCTCGGCTGATGAAGCTATTCGTGATGCTAATCTTAATCTGGATAGTCTTGATAAAGATAGAGCCGGTGTAATATGGGCCTCCGGAATCGGGGGATTAGATACTTTTACCGATGAGGTTGGTAAATTTGTCACCGGCGATGGCACACCACGTTTCAGCCCTTTCTTTATCCCGAAAATGATCGTGGATATAGCGGCAGGACATATTTCTATCAAGCATGGTCTTCGAGGACCTAACTATGCTACTGTCTCCGCATGTGCTTCCTCAGCTCATTCGCTGGCCGATGCCTTCAACCTGATACGGTTGGGAAAAACTGATGTTTTTGTCACCGGGGGTTCTGAAGCCGCTATCACAAGTGCAGGCGTTGGAGGTTTCAATGCCATGCATGCCATTTCAACAAAAAATGATGATCCAAAAACAGCTTCCCGGCCTTTTGATAAAGAGCGTGATGGGTTTGTCCTTGGAGAAGGTGGAGGTGCAGTGATTTTTGAAGAGCTTAATCATGCCCTGGAGCGAGGAGCACCAATCTATGCAGAAGTAGTTGGCACCGGTATGACAGGGGATGCACATCACATGACCTCACCACATCCTGAAGGTGAAGGAGCACGAAAGTCCATGAAAATGGCTATGGATGAAGCAGGCATTAATCCTGAGGAAATAGACCATATCAATACCCATGGCACTTCTACGCCACTGGGAGATGTTGCGGAAATAAAAGCTATTAAAAAACTTTTTGATGATCATGCTTTTAACATTAATATCAATTCAACGAAATCAATGACAGGACACCTCTTAGGTGCGGCAGGATCAGTAGAAGCAATTGCTACCATACTTGCAGTCAAACATGATCAAGTACCGCCGACGATCAATCATTCAACGGACGATCCTGAAATTGATAATAACTTGAATTTGAGCTTTGGCGAAAAAGCTATAAGTCGTAAAACCAATTTTGCTTTAAGTAACACGTTCGGGTTTGGTGGTCATAACGCCACCCTTGCATTTAAAAAATACACGGAGTAATCTCTTGACCTTGAAAAAGATTAAACCGGTAAAATTTTATTTTTCGAATCATAAACGGCTTTATCACGCTATAAAAAATATTTTCGGGTATTATCCCGGAAATATTTTTTTATATAAACTGGCTTTTCGTCACAAATCAGCCGCTGAGAAACAAAATGGTGTTCTTATATCCAATGAACGCCTCGAATATTTGGGCGATGCTATTTTAAGTGCTATTGTGGCGGATTATCTTTTTAAAATATATCCCTATAAAGATGAGGGATTTCTTACCGAAATGCGTTCGAAAATTGTAAGTCGTAGCCAGCTCAATAAACTTTCCCATAAACTGGGCTTACAGAATCTTATTCAATCCAACCTCGATTCAGTTACCCATTCCAAATCTTTTAAAGGGGATGCCTTTGAAGCTTTTATAGGCGCAGTGTATCTCGACAAAGGCTATAATTTTACCCGTGAAATTATCATCAATCATATTATCCAGGTACATTATGATTTGGATAAGCTCCAAAAAGAGGAGACAAACTTCAAAAGCCGTCTTATTGAATGGTGCCAGAAAGAAAAGTACAAAGTGGAATATGATGTGATTGAAGAAGAAGGAAACGGGCATAATAAGCAATATGTGGTGGAACTGAAAATTGATGATAAATCTTATGGCACTGCAAAGGATTATTCAATTAAAGGAGCGGAAAAAATAATTTCGGAACGTGCCTGGCATCGCCTTGAAGAAGAAGGTTATTTTCAGGATTAATCGTAGCTTGCATGCCCGTTGGTGAAGCAATACAAATATGGCCGTCAGGAAGTTACAACTGTATAGCAATTCCCCGGAGGAAATAACCCTTATCGGCATTTCTTCAGCCGTAAAAGATTACCGGCTCATCCATTATTTCAACAAACAAATGAGGGTTGATTTTGCAAAAATCCCGGATTTGCAATACTATGTTACTTCAACCCGCATGCTCACCATATCCCTTTATCATTTTTTTCATGACCTATCGGAAAATAACTGGATCATTTTTTCGAACCGAAGCTCGGATAATGAATATGTGCTCCCCCAATATAAAAACCTGGATTTTTTCCTTTTGATTGACGATTTGATGGAATCCGGAGAAAAAGACCTTTTGATCAAAAAAATGCGTAAGGTGAAAGGTCTAAGCCTGGCAACAGAAATGGATATTGCCAAAGTAAAAAAAATTGATTTGCTATATGCCGACCTTGAGATGCACCTCACTGAGGTGTTCAAAAAGCAAAATAAAGGTAGGGAATAAAACCGCTGAAAAGAATTCAAAGCCTTTTTGAAACCCCGGTAAAAAGCAAAGGACTTATTTCGCCAAATGCTGCACGGTCACCTTACAATGCGCAGAAAAAAGGCTCTGATTATTTTGTAATAGCCCAATCAGCTACTTTATTCTTTAAGAGCCGATCCGGGTTGTTTTTTCCACAGCAGGTTTATCCCGTAAAACAAAACAGCCGATAAACTAATCCCGAAGATATTAGGGTCAAGCTCAAAGGGAAGGGGTTGATTGAGAATCATCAGGGTTAAGGTCGTTCCGCCCCCGAAAATCATAGCTGCATAAGCCGCCCAGGGATTATGCCTTTTTCCGTAGAAGGCGCCCAAAACCGGGATAAAAAGCCCTGAAACCATGAAAGCATAAGATTTTAACATCAAATCCAATACGTTTTCCATGCTTAAGGCTAACCATAAAGCCGTAGCTCCGATAACCAGTGTCACAATTTGCGAAAGCCGGAGTATTCTCTTCTGACCGGTAAGTTTTTTAAACCGCCCGATGATGTCGGTAACGATATTGCCGGAAGAAGCCATCAGGCAACTATCGGCCGTTGACATTATTGCTGAGAAATAGGCCGACATCATCAGCCCCATTAATCCGACAGGAAGAACGGTTCTCAGCAACAAAGGTAATCCCATTTCCGAATCAAGCCCTTCCGCGGAAGCGTAACCCAGCTCCGCAAACATGCCTTGATCAACAGCTACGCGGGAGAACAAACCGAGCAGCACTCCCATGAAAGCCATTACGGGATATTCAAACAATCCTGCTGTGTACCATGCCCGCTTGGCTGTTTTTTCATCAGGCGTGGAATAAATACGCTGGTAAAGCGTCATCCCCACAAACCAAATAGGGATAATCGTCACCAGCCAGTTCAGGAAGGTTTGCCATGATAGGTTGAAAAGGCTGAGATGACCGGCCGATACAGTCTCCCTTATGGCATCCATCCCACCGACAGCCGAGTAGGCTATCGGGATTCCGATGAAGATCAAGCCTCCCATGAGGATAATCCACTGGATAGTATCGGTAAAAATAACAGCCTTCAGACCGCCCATAACGGTATAAACAACCGCTATGATTCCCATCAGCAGCAGGGCGGTTTCAAGGTTCAACCCGACAAAAGTGGCGGACGCCAGCTTAGCACCGGCCAGTATCTGGCTGCTGGTAAAACCCATGTATCCTATAGCCGATATAATACCCGCAATTAAGGCCACATTGCGGCCATAATAATGCTCAAAAATCTGGGGAAAAGTATAGAAATGGTATTTTTGGCTAAGCTTGCTGACTTTGGGGATTAGGACAACAGCGGTAAGCCACGCTCCGATAAGGCCTGTGAAAAGCATCCATGAGCCCGCAATACCCATCACAAATCCAAGCCCCCCTAATCCAATGGAGAAGCCTCCACCAACATCTGTGGCGACAACGGATAACCCTACATGGAGACTACCCATCCTGCGGCCCCCTACAAAGTAGTCATCGGGATTTTTATTTTTTCGCAGGAAAATATAGCCCACGCTGAGCATGAGCGCCATATAGATGAAAAAGATAGAACCGTCTATCCAATGCATAATCGAATTATTTCGGATAGCAAACAAAAATAGAAATTTCTTTTAAACAAAAGTCTAATGAACTGTTAAAATCAAATCCTTATCCCTTTAATGCGTTTTTAAATACACGAAAACATTCTACAGAAAATAATGGCTAAAACTTTATCCATCAATTGGTGTTTATAAACAAACTGAGAATGATGACATAAATACTTTTATGATCGCGGAGAAAACAAAGACGATGTCAAACATCCTGGTTACCATACAATTTGGCGCTATTGCCGCCATGGCTCTCACCGGCCCGTGGATTGCTTCAACATGGTATTTACTTATCCCTGAGGCCGCAGGTTTGTTGCTGGGATTGTATGCTATTTACATTATGCGCCCGGGGAATTTCAATATCCGACCCAGTGTAAAGGAAGACGGCAAACTGGTGACGCACGGGCCTTATCGATTCATACGCCATCCTATGTATACAGCAATAATCTTTGTGTTATATCCTTTGCTGATAGAGCATTTTACCTATCTCCGCCTTTCTATCATGGTTGTGCTTACCATCAATCTCGTGGTCAAACAAATTTTCGAGGAAGGCTTGCTGAAAACGCACTTCAACAACTACCCCGATTATATGAAATCTACTAACAGGATGATTCCGGGTGTTTTTTAAAGATTCGAATATAAAATCCAAGCAAAAAGTTCCAATCTATCGAAACTTTTACCCCAAAAAGTTTCGGTCTACCGAAAATTTTCAGATTAAATCCTATTTACCCTTTTAAAATCAACGAATCTTTAAAAATTGTCAGCCAACTAGCAATTTTTATATTATTTTTGTTAGTAATCTATCAATTTTAAAAGATGAAAATAATCCGAAGAAATCTACAAACTAAATTAAAGGGTTGGTTATTCAGTAATAAAGTTATTATTGTGTTCGGAGCCAGACAAGTGGGGAAAACCACCTTAATGAAGGAGATAGTAGGAGAGAATTCCGATAAATCGCTATATCTTAATTGCGAGACTTTCTCTGTTCAGCAGTCATTGAATACTACAGAACCAAGGCAATTGAAATCGATATTGGGTGATGCCAGGCTTGTCGTTTTCGATGAAGCACAGCGTATTGAAAATATTGGATTGATATTGAAAATCATTCATGATACTTACCCCGAAATACAACTTGTTGCGACGGGTTTAAGTAGTTTTGATTTATCGGCAAAAATCAATGAACCTCTTACCGGCAGAGCCATAGAGTTGATTTTATTTCCTTTTTCTTACCACGAAGCCTCACAGCTTTATTCAGCTTATGAAATGAAAGCTCAACTAGAGCGATTTTTACGCTTTGGAATGTACCCCGAAATACTGCAGCATAATGATAATGATGCCCGCTTGCTACTCGATAATTTAACCGGGAAGTATTTGTACAAAGATATTTTTGAATATGAAACGATAAGAAAGCCGCAAGTGCTTGTTAAACTGTTGCAGATGCTTGCGCTTCAGGTTGGCTCGGAGGTTTCAATGAATGAATTGGCGGGCTCTTTGAAGCTGAATAGAAATACGTTAGAGCGCTACCTGGATATGCTGGAAAAGGCTTTTGTGATTTTTCGGCTTTATGCTTTTAGTAGAAATCTTCGAAACGAATTAACCAAAAAGGTTAAAATATATTTTTATGACGTAGGCATCAGAAACAGTTTGATAAATAATTTCAACAGACCCGAAATAAGACAAGATGTAGGTGCGCTCTGGGAAAATTTCATGATAACTGAAAGGCTGAAGTATAATCAAATGGCTAACAGAAGGCCAGGCATGTATTTTTGGAGGACACATTCAGGCGATGAAATCGATTATATCGAGGAAATGGATAATGTGATAACAGCTTATGAATTCAAATACCAAAATAAGCTGCATGCTAAAGCGCCGCGGAAATTTAAAACAGCTTATCCCAATAGTATCTATGAAATCGTTCATACCGATAATTTCAACTCTTTTATTTTACCGAACCATCAAGCTTAAAGAATAGCGATATGCCCAGGCTAAATGCAGATACCAGAGATCA
>JAIPAH010000132.1 GCA_021740175.1 Bacteroidales bacterium | reverse complement strand
AAATGACGGGCTCCAGGTAACTACTATTTCTTCTCAAATTGTCAAAGAACGCTGTGTCCATGGTGTTTTCCGGTGACACAACCCCGTCTCAGACGGGTTTGCAAAACTATAAAGAAAACGCCAAAGAACAATGAAAAATCGGTAAAAAACGTGTGTAACTTTTTCCTCTTTTTCGGCTTTCGTTGAAAGCGGCTGCAAAAATAGACCGAAAAAACGGACTATCCAAACCTATCAGCAAAAAATAGAACAATTTTTTATATAAATCGAAAATCTATTTTTCAGCTGCTTATTATCGGTTTTCAAAGAACGTTTTCGCCAAAAGCGACTGCAAATATAGAAGCTAAATTTTGAATCACAATGTCGTCTGAAGAGAAAAATGATGTTTAATGAAATAAATTTGAAAGCATTTGATAATCAATACGTAAAAATGCCTTTTTTGGAACTGATAGTGAGCTTTTTGTTTTCATTTGTCTCGCAATGACCGATGATTTTGGCTCCTACATTAAATTCTTCAGCGATATCGATAATTTCATCGGCAATATTCCTCGGACAATATATCTCCATTCGGTGTCCCATGTTGAATACTTGGTACATCTCTTTCCAACTGGTTCCTGATTCATTTTGAAGTGTTTCAAAGAGAGGTGGCGTGTCAAAGAGGTTGTTTTTTATGATGTGTAACTTATCTACGAAATTAAGGATTTTTGTCTGGGCGCCTCCGCTGTTATGTATCATACCATGAATATACGGCCTGTAGGAATGAAAGATTTTTTTCATAACAGGAGCATAGGTTCGGGTAGGGGAGAGGAGTAATTTCCCGTAATCCAGGTTTTTTAGCGATGCGTTTTCCGTAAGTTTTTTCGACCCACTGTAAACCAAATTATCCGGGAGCGAAGGATCATGCGTTTCCGGATATTTGATTGAAATATCCTTATCGAAAAGGTCATGGCGGGCTGATGTAAGTCCGTTACTGCCAATTCCGCTATTGTAGCTATCTTCGTAAGTGGCTTGGCCGAAAGAAGCAAGTCCGACAATCACATCACCCGGACTGATTTTTTCATTGGTAATGATTTCTTTTCTTGATGCACGGGTCATGACCGTGGAATCCACAATGATTGTCCGTACCAGGTCTCCAACATCAGCAGTCTCACCCCCTGTGTTATGTATGGAAATCCCTTCATCCCTGAGTTTTTGCAGAAATTCCTCTGTGCCATTAATGATAGCTTCAATCACCTCTCCGGGGATAAGCTTCTTATTACGGCCAATAGTAGAGGACAAAAGAATATTGTCAGTAATCCCAAGGCACGATAGGTCATCAATATTCATTACGATAGCGTCCTGGGCTATCCCTTTCCAAACCGATAAATCTGCCGTTTCCTTCCAATAGGCATAAGCAAGTGATGACTTCGTCCCGGCGCCGTCAGCATGCATAACATTACAGTGAGTTTCCTGTCCGCCGGTAATATCGGGCAGGACTTTACAGAAGGCATTGGGAAAAATCCCTTTATCGAGATTTTTTATTGCATTGCTGACATCTTCTTTGTATGCCGATACTCCGCGTACGTTATACTTTCCATTGGATGCCATCGTTATTTAATCTTTAAAAATGATTTGAAAATTCTCCTCATCAATAGTGTAATCACCGAAATTTTTGAGAACTTGAGGGCCCATTCGAATTTTGCCGTCAAAATTTTTCGATGCTGTCATTTTAATGTCGTTTACTTTTTTGGAGCCTATACGTACTTCATCGAGATTAATCTCAGTCATATTGCGTATATTGCCCCGTTCAAGAGCTCGCCGGGCCCTTTTCGGGAAAGCCTCTTTGGTAATCACTCCCCTTTCAAGTAGTTGCATAACAAACGAATCCGAAGCATATAAACTTGCATAGCTTTTTGAAAAAGCCACTTTGTAAGTATACCCATTGATAATGACGGGAATGGTTATTTCATCACCTTTCCCCAGTATATAATTGACTTTGTTGACACCGGGATCCTTTACTATCCCGATATTTTTCTTATCTTTTTCTTTTTGAGGGGATTCCTTGGGTTTGAAATCTTTTCTGATAATAGAAAAATCTGTACGCCGATTCAATTGGTGAGCCAATTCCTTGTGCTTTTCGGTAGGTAACGAATCGATAAAGCTTTCCGTGAGCGTAGTTCCTTTCTCAAAAGTGATGCTATCTTCGGTGATGGTTTTTCGTAAGGTTCGGGGTTGCTTCTCGCCGTAACCTTTGGCTACAAGGCGATCTCCATCAATACCCCGTTTAATAAGGTAATCCACTACCGATTCCGCTCGCTTTTGCGACAATACGTCGTTGTATTCCTCGGAGGCTCTGGCATCAGTGTGAGCCCCTAATTCAACTACAAGTTTTTTATTACGATCCAGTCTTTCGATAAGCCCCTGCAGGGAATCTTGGTATTGTTCTTTAAGCTCCCATTTTCCAAGGTCGTATAAAATATCGGGTAAAACGATAGGTTTATCGGGAATGCGTTCAAAAGTGTAATTCTTTTCAAGGTCTTTGCTTTCTGTGATTCCCTGTGTATCTATTGTATCAATAATATTGAAATAATTGGTTTTCGATATTTCAAGGGTATAAGTATTCCCTTGTTCTATCTGGCTTTGACCGAACTGGAAGAATCCTTCTGAGTTAGTAACAGCACGCTGGTTTGATTCGCTGTTAACGGGACTTAGTTTAACTTCGGCTTCTTCTACAGGCTGTAGCGATTGCTTATCTTTGACATTTCCCCTCAAGGTGATTTCTACCGGGGGATTGATAAAATAGAAAATATCATCTCCGCCCCGGCTGCCGCGCCGGTTAGAACTCAGGTAGCCCTCTTTCCTGTCTTTTTGCATAGTAATGCCAAAATCATTGGCAATGCTGTTGATTGGGTATTTCATATTGACCGGTTTCTGCCATTCTCCTTCACGTTTGGTGGTTTTAAAAATATCCAGTCCCCCCATGCCAATATGGCCATTGGAAGAAAAATAAAGGGTGGAATCATTCCTTAAAAAGGGAAAAAGTTCGTTGCCTGCTGTATTGATGGTTTCTCCCAAGTTAACCGGGCGGTTATATTTTCCATTCGATCCATCTTTTTTAGCATACCATAAATCCTTTTTCCCTTCGCCACCCGGTAGGTCCGCTGCAAAAATGATCAGTGTTTCATCGTCATTAATAGTAGGATGCCCGACAATATCAGCCGAATCATGTCCCAAATCGAGGGATTTCGGTTTTCCCCAGTTCATCCCGGAACGTTTGGATACAAATATTTTACAGCCTGCTTTTTTATCTTTTCGCTTAAAACACCGGGTGAAATAAAGTTTGTTAAACTCGGAGTTAAGCTCGGGGGCCCCTTCGTTAACTTTCGTATTTACGTTTTCTTTTTTATCAATCAACGCCGGATCATTCCATCTTCCTTCCGGGTTTTTTTTAGCGTAAAATAAATCACTAAAGGGTTTGTCAGTCCATGGGTCGATATCTTCGCCGGTTGTTCCTTCACGATTGGACGTAAAAATTATCGAACGATGGTATTTATCGGCATACGTAGGGGCAAAATCGTCTTCCCCTGAGTTAATCCTGTAGGGATTCTCAACCGTAAATCCCGTTGGGTTTTCTTTCCATTTCTGCGTAAGCTGACACGATTTAATGCCTTTTTCAGCTATTTCGGAATCCGGCTTATATTCCAGGTAATTATTATAGGCCGTAATGGCCTCTTCATAATCTTCATTCATTTGTAGCATTTGTGCATAATAAAGATACACTTTCGGTTCCTGGGTATGATATTCAAATCGAATGGCCCGGTAATAATATAGGCGAGCCCGTCTGAAAGCGCCGTTTTTGCGATAGGATTCACCAATGCGATAGGAGATTTTTCCTTTCAGGTCATATTTTCTCCCCTCAAGTTTAGAATAGCCTTCTTTGTATTTTTCAATGGCAACGGAATATTGTTGGTGCTCGTAGGCCTGGTGAGCTGCCTCCAGGTGCCGGTTGGGGGCTTCTTTACCATTCTCCTCTTCTTTGTCCTGTGCCAGGGATGAATTGAATGTGAAGACTGCCAGGAAAAATAATAAAACCGAAATGAATGGGGCCTCATTGATTTGTTGAGGAATCATTGTCTTGAAATTTTTCCTTGTCCCGGACTTCGGTGTTTTCTCTTTCTTCATTCGTCGATGCCCTTTTTTTTGCTCCTCGGTTGTTGATATCTGTTTTAATGCTTAACTCGTTTTCGAATTTTTTATTTTCCTTATCAAACTCTTTTTTGGTCTCATACACTTCATCCCTAATCTCTTTAGCTTCTTTATCGAGGGTGTCGGTCACTTCAGTAGCTCCTTCATTAAATTCGCGGGTTAAATCGCTTGTAGCCTGTTTCATGCGATTAATAACTTTACCTATCTTCCGGGCCATTTCCGGCATTTTTTGCGGTCCGAAAACCAGGAAAAGTACTAACAGGATAATAAATATCTCTCCAGTGCTTATATCAAAAAACAATAATATTTGCGCGACCATTTTACCCTCCTTCAATTAAAACAATCACAAAAATAATAAAGATAATGTTATGGATGATTATTTGGGGTGCCTATTAAATAAAAAAACCATTTTGCCGGCTTAAAACGGAATATCCCGTGGAATACTCTGCCTTAAACGGACAAAATGGTTTGGAGGCTTTTTTAGTTAACCTTCTTTATTTCGTAGCAGCCTTTTTTGATTTTTTCTTTGATTTGCTCTTGGGAGCCGGTTTTTTAGCTTCTTTTTCCGAAAATTCATAAGCCACAGGAGTGGATATAAATATTGAAGAGTAGGTACCGGCTATTATACCGACAATTAATGCAAATGAAAAACCGCGGATAATTTCACCGCCAAAGAAGAAAATCGCTAGAAGTACCAACAGCGTTGTTCCCGAGGTCATAAAGGTACGTCCCAACGTGCTGTTGATAGCCGAATTCATGTTATTTTTAAGATGGCGTTTGGGATAAAGTTTATTGTATTCCCTGATACGGTCAAAGATAATTACCGAGTCATTGATAGAGTACCCGATAATCGTCAATATGGCAGCAATCGTAGATTGATCAATTTCCAGGCTAAAAGGTAGTATGCCATAAAATATAGAATACATTGAGAGGGCAATTATCGAGTCGTGTGCCAAGGTTGCCAAACCACCCAGGCCATATTGCCACTTTCGGAAACGCGAGGCGATGTAGATAAAGATGATAACCAGTGCTATGCCTAAGGCAAGGTAAGCCCGGTGCAACAAGTCATCGGCAATTGAAGGTCCTACTTTCGATGAACTTAACTTACCGATCACTTTTTCCTCATCGGTATGGAAATCGCTGTAAGAGATATCGGTTTCGAAAAATGGTTTTACTCCTTGATATAATTTTGCTTCTACTAACGAATCAGCATTATCAGCATCGCTGCCTATCAAATGCTTTGTCGTCACTTTAACCTGCCGTTCAGGCCCGAAAGTTTTTACCTCAGGTGTTTCACCGAATGTCTCTTCCAAGCTTGCCCGCAATTTGACAGGATTGACTTCCTTATCGAAACGGACTACGTAGGTACGTCCTCCCGAGAAATCTACGCCCTGATTCAGTCCTTTTGTAAATAAGGAGAAAACACCGATTAAGATGATGATACCTGAGATGACGTAAAAGATGCGCCGTTTGCTTATAAAGTCCACATTGAGTTTGGTAAATGCGTGGAGCGTAACTTTGTTGCCAAAGGCCACTTTGTAATTCTTGTCCAATGCCCAAACAAAGATCACTCTCGAAATAAGGATGGCCGTGAACAAGGAGGATAGAATACCTATAATCAATGTAGTGGCAAAGCCCTGAACCGGTCCGGAACCGAAAATATACAAGACCACGCCGGTTAGAAGCGTTGTAATGTTCCCGTCAATAATGGCGGAATAAGCGTTCTTATAACCGTCATTAATAGCAAGGCGAATCCCTTTGCCGGCACGAATTTCTTCCCTGATTCTTTCATAGATAATAACGTTGGCGTCGACGGCCATACCAACGGTCAGAATGATACCGGCAATACCGGGCAGAGTAAGTACAGCCCCCAGCGAAGCGAGTACACCCATAATGAAGAATATATTGGTGATCAGCGCCAGGTCGGAGATCCAGCCGGCTCTGTTATAGTACATGATCATTAACGCTAATACCAGGATAAAAGCAATAAGGAAGGAATTAAATCCGGCACTTATAGCCTCCTTTCCGAGTGAGGGTCCGACCACTTCTTCCTGGACAATATCTACCGGTGCAGGCAGTTTTCCGGCTTCAAGAATATTGGCAAGGTCTTTTGCTTTTTTAACGGTGAAATTCCCGGAAATTGTTGAACGGCCATTGGGTATTTCGTCGTTAACGTTAGGAGCGGAATATACATAACCATCCAGCACAATAGCTATTTGGCGGCCGACATTATTTCCCGTCAATCTTTTCCATGTGCGGGTCCCTTCTGAGTCCATTGACATGGCAACCTGCACTTGGCCGGTTTGACTATAATCCTGCCGGGCATCGGTTATCACATCGCCGGTCATGGGGGCACTTCCGTCACGAGTTGTAACCTTTAATGCTAATAGCTCAAGAATGTTGGATTCTTCTTGTCGTGGTTTGACCCGCCATGCTAATTTTAGATTTCTGGGAAATACGCTTTCCACTTTATCGAGCATGCTATTAACCATAGCAGTGTCTCTTATTTTAGCATAGCCCACGGTAGCCCTTTGAGCGGGGTAATACTGTCCGTCTTCCGCTTGCCGGAAAGCCGGCTGGAGATAAGCATAAAGCGGATTTTCTTTAGCATATTGCTCGAACTGCTGATCTTGGGAGTCAGTTGATGTATCTTTTTCCTCTTCCAGTTCTTTCAGGAGATCTTCATCTTCTTGCGTTGTATCGGCTTCTTCAGCTTGCTGCTCTCCCTCGGAAGAGGAATTTTCCTGCTGCAGGCTTTCCTTTTCTTGATCTTCTTGCTGGGAGGCTCCGGAACTTTCTACCAAGGCTTCTATTTCGGATTCCGGTAATTTTTCTGCCAGTTCTTTGTTTGCCTGCTCGAAGTGCTGATGAATTTCGCTGAATTTATGGGTTTCCCAAAAAGCCAGTTTGGCGGTGTTCTGGAGCAGGTCCCGCACCCTGTCAGGCTCTTTAACTCCGGGCAATTCTACCATAATCCGCCCCGAGCTGGGTATTGGTTGTATGTTAGGCTGGGAGACCCCATAGCGATTGATACGCGTTCGGATAATCCGCACAGCCCGATCGAAAGCTCCGCTAACTTCATTACGCAACACCTCGATCACTTCATCATTCGTGGAATTATAAGTGATTTTATCTTTAAGCTCTACAGTACTGAATATGGCAGCGAGTTTGGCATTTGGAGCAATTTCTTCAAAAGATTCCCGGAAGAGCGTGATAAAGTCCTGCTGGCTTTGTTTTTCTTTTTGCCGGGCCATTTGCATAGCTCTTCGGAAAGTGGAATCCTGGCTGTTGTTGGAAAGGTTAGTGATAATATCATCCACCGATACTTCAAGCATCACATTCATTCCCCCTTTCAGGTCAAGACCGAGATTTAATTCACGCTCTTTGCACTCCTGGTAAGTATATTCACGGATAAGAAGGTCGTAAACCGGTTCTTTTTTCATGGAATCCAGGTAGAAGCGCTCTCTGGCTTTTACAATCGAATCGTAATAATAATTTTCCTGCAAGGGATTCTCTTCTGCGTATTGCTGGGCTAATTCACGGGCTTGTTGATTTTGAGCATATTCTTCAGCCTTATTTTCTACATCTTTGGCAAAAAAAGTGAATGAAAGCTGGAACAAGCTTACTATAGCAAAGGCAATAGCAAAAAACTTAATAACTCCTTTATTCTGCATTTGTTCGCTGAGTTTTAATAATTAATTTCTTCTTTACGAGCGTGCAAATATAGAACATCGAATACAATTTAACAATGAAAATTTCAAAGTTTGGCTTATGCTTGGTTAACCACTATCATGGCAAAAATCCAAACTTTAATCATAATTGAAACTACTACCCCCTAGAAATTCTCTTATGATGGAGGTGGGGGGTATTTCAAAATCACTGACAGAACGGAAATAACTAAAAAATTTCAATAACCGCTGAGCTGTATTGAATTCTTCCTGGTTCGGCTGTATTTCCCTAAGTATGGGTTCGACATGTTTTTTCAGTATGGCAAGTTCATATAAAAGGGCTGAGTTAAACATGACATTGGCTTGTTCCTGGAACGGGAAAATATATTTTCCCTCCCCTTTTCTGACGCTCGGCCAGCGGGCGATGGTCTCGGCGGCATCATATCCCCGATACTTATAATCGCGAATCATCCTGCGCACGAGGCGGTTATCTGAAGTTTTTATAAGGTTATGGCCGTCAATGGATATAGAGGTTAATGCGGAGACATAAATCTTGTATTTGTTTTCTTCCGGAATTTTATTGGTAAGATCGGGGTTCAAGCCATGAATTCCTTCCACAATAATGAGGTCTTTCTTTTTGACCGAAAGCTTTTCGCCGTCGTAATAGCGTTTGCCTTCTTCAAAAGAGAATTTGGGCATATCAATTTCCTTCCCTTCCATCAAGTCCAGGATTTTTTGATTGAAAAGCTCCGTATCTATGGCCTCTAAAGCTTCGAAATCGTAATTCCCGTTATCATCCACGGGATTATCTTCGCGGTTAACAAAAAAGTTATCCAGGGAGATCTTTACCGGGTTAAGCCCGTTAACTTTTAATTGGATGTCAAGGCGTTTCGAAAAGGTGGTTTTGCCTGAGGAGGAAGGGCCGGCAATCAGGATGAGCTTTAGTTTTTTACGCTGCTTACGGATTTTGTCGGCGATTTGGCCTGTCTTTTTTTCATGAAGCGCCTCCGAAATTTTTATAAGCTCGTCGATTTGTCCCGTCTTAACCATTCTGTTAAGGTCCCCGATGTTTTTAACATTGAGGATTTTTCCCCATCGCTTGAATTCGCTGAATATTTTCAGTAATTTTTTTTGCTGGATATAAGGGCGAAGCTGATGAGGGTTCTCCTGGTCGGGCAATCTTAGCAACATCCCGTTGTAAAAGGATTGAAGGTCAAAGACTTTGAGATATCCCGATGAGGGAACTAAGTGGCCATAATAGTAGTCTACTTTACCATCCAGATAATATACCGAGGTAAAAATGTTGCCCCGGGTTTTCAGCAATGGCGTTTTTACCTGGAGGTTATGTTTTTCAAATAGCTTAATAGCTTCCTCGGTCAGCATTTCTTCCCTTTCAAAGGGATGGTCTTCTTCAATTAATGATTGCATCCGGCTTTTGATTTTGTCAACATCAAGCTTTGTCAGGAAGATGTTG
>JAIPAH010000131.1 GCA_021740175.1 Bacteroidales bacterium | reverse complement strand
GGGCCAACAAAAACAAGATGGTAAAAATACCGGAGACTTTTTTCCAAATTTATTTTTGCTATTCTATCTTATATGGAGAAGGAATTATTATTTGGCTTTTCGCTAAAAGGGGCCAAATCATTCCTTTTTGGACGGCCTCCAAAGGATATTAAGTCTATGATAAACAGTCGTCTAAGATATAGTTGACATTGATAACAAATCAAGGAGCGATAGCGGAGTGATGACGTAAGGAATCTGGTCATTTACACCATTGAAGCCACCATCCAAGACCTTCCATCTTCATCCATCCCGCGTGCCAGCCCAAAAAGCTGGAAGCTCGAGCCACAACCTGCCAGCTCTTTGCGTGGGGCAAAAGGGGAGGAGAGAGATGGCAGGTTTTTAAAAATTCCTGAGATGTCCCCGGATTTTCTCAAAAAAAAAGGCCGCTCGATGGAGCGGCCTTTGATCCATATCCCATGAAAAGGATTAATACCTTTTTCTGGATTTATAGTGTGTATGCAACAAATCATGCGATTTATGGCTGAGCGGTTCTCCGAGGAAGTCGTTGTAGATAGCCTGAATTTCCGGGTTTTCGTGCGATTTCCGTATCGGCATATCGGCATCTTCATCGTATATAGCTTTCGCCCTTGCATCCCTGATTTCCTGACTGGTCGGGATGGGTTGTCCGCCGCCGCCGAGGCATCCGCCGGGACAGCCCATAATTTCGACGAAATGATATTCTTTTTCTCCTGATTTTACAGCCTCCATCAGCTTCTTAGCATTAGCTAGCCCGTGAGCTACGGCTACCTTCAATGTAGCTCCTTCCAGGAAGCTCCACTCGGGTTTTGCTCCCTGGACGGTGATTTGTGCATCTCTTACGCCTTCCATACCACGCACCGGCGTAATATTCAAATTTTTAAAGGGAACTTCTTCCCCGGTTACAATCTCGTAAGCCGTACGCAGGGCCGCTTCCATGACACCGCCTGTTGCACCGAAAATAACTCCGGCACCTGAGGATTTGCCCATTATGCTATCGTAATTCTGATTCTCAAGGCTTTCGAATTCTATCCCCGCTTGTTTGACCATCATAGCCATTTCACGGGTTGTAAGCACGTAATCTACGTCCTGGTAACCGCTGGCTCGCATTTCCGGTCGCTCAGCCTCAAATTTTTTGGCGGTGCAAGGCATGACAGATACAGAGACTATATTCTCCGCTTTGAGACCTTTCTTTTGGGCGTAATAGGTTTTTGCCAGGGGACCGAACATTTGTTGCGGTGATTTGCATGTGGACATGTTGGGTAGGAAATCCGGGAACATATGCTCCTGGAATTTCACCCATCCCGGTGAACAAGAGGTCGTCATAGGTAGTGCGGTGCTTTCGTTCTTATCCACCAAAGCTTCCTTAAGACGGGTCAGTAATTCTGTTCCTTCTTCCATAATGGTTAAGTCGGCAGTAAAATCGGTATCAAGCACGGAATCAAAACCTATCGATTTTAAAGCTGAAACCATTTTACCGGTGACACGCTGTCCCGGTTCCACGCCGAGGTCTTCACCCAAACCGATACGTACAGCCGGTGCGGTTTGTACCACCGTATGGGTGGAGGGGTCATTGATGGCATCCCACACATTATCCATGTACGTTCTTTCGGTCAGGGCACCGGTTGGACATCTGTTGACACACTGCCCGCAATTCGTGCATACCACATCGTCCAAAGGCTTGTTCAGGAAAGTGGATACTCTTTGCTTGTCACCTTTGTGAACTACTGCCAGGGCGCTTACGGCTTGCAGCTCGGAGCAGGTTCTTACACACCGCTGACAACGGATGCATTTACTATCATCTTTCTGAATGGACGGGGAGGAGATATCAGGGATTTTATCTTTCTCGTCGACCAAATCCAGAAACACATGGTCGCCTACCCGGTATTCCGAAGCTAATTCCTGGAGTTCACATCTTCCGTTTTTAATACATTTCGTGCAATCGGCGTTGTGTTCCGAAAGAAGCAATTCAATGACGTGCTTTCTTGCTTCCCTGACTTTAGCACTATTGGTGTAAATTTCCATGCCTTCGGAAACGGGCGTGGCACAGGATGCAACGAGGTTGCGGGCTCCTTTTTGTTCCACAACACATACCCGGCAGTTTCCGGCCACTTGTAAATCGGGATGATGGCAAAGCGTGGGTATTTTGAATTTTAATTTCCGAGCGGCATCCAGTATTGTTGTCCCTTCTTCAACGGATACCGGTTTATTATTAACAGTAAGATTGACTAAATATTTGTTGTTGCTCATGACTATTCGTTTTGAGGTTCTTAAAAGGATGAATTAGTAGATGATTTCTTCTTTGAAATTGTCCACAATCGAATTAAATGGATTCGCAACAGATTGCCCCAGGCCGCATTTAGCGGCAAGGTTCATGTTAGAAGCCAATTTTTTCAGGTCCTCAAGGTATGAGGGTCTCCTTTCGCCTTTTTTAACGGCCTCGATACCTTCGAGTAATTGCTGGCAACCAACACGGCAAGGTGTACACTGTCCGCAGGACTCCTCGGTAAAGAACTCGAGATAATCATGCAAAACATTGTACATAGAGCGTGTACTGTTGAAAATCATCATAGAACCACCGGTGGGGATACCTTCAAAGCCAATGATGGTGTCTTCGAAGTATTTTCTCGGAACGCAATGGCCTGATGCGCCTCCTACCTGCACCGATTTCGTATCGCCGTCACCAAACTCTTCTACAAAAGTACCAAGTGACATACCAAGTTCGAGTTCATAAATACCGGCGATGGGGGTATCTCCTGATACGGAAAAGACTTTGGAACCCCTGGAATCTTTAGTTCCCAGTTCCTTAAACTTATCTGAGCCCAGGTTACAAATCATGGTGGTGTAAACCAACGTCTCTACATTGTTAATCACCGTTGGTTTGGCATTATACCCTTCCGATGTAGGATAAGGGGGCTTGTTTCGTGGCTCACCGCGTTTTCCCTCCATAGATTCGAACAAGGCACTCTCTTCACCGCAGATGTAGGCTCCGCTACCGGATTTTATTGTTATAGCGAAATCCAGGTTTCGCTCCTTGAGCTGCTTGTTGAATTTTTCCAATTTCTTGTTCAGGTCTTTAAGTAAGAAATTGTATTCTCCCCTCAGGTATATGATACCTTCTTTTGCACCAATGGAGTATCCACAAAGGGCCATACCGACAAAAACTTTCTCCGGTACGCGATCCAGTATTTCGCGGTCTTTGAAAGTGCCGGGTTCTCCTTCGTCGGCATTGCAAATCACATATTTGGGTTCAGCGCTTTCATTTTTTGTAAATTTCCATTTAAGACCTGTAGGGAAACCGGCACCCCCTCGGCCTTTAAGTCCTGAATCGATAATATCCAGGATGATATCGTCCGGTTTTCTTTGAAGGTTAGTGTCCAGAACTTCAATAGGTTTGCAGTCCTGGCATTCAAAAATTATATCGACTTTTTTAAAATTCTTTGCTTCTGCTGTTTCCATAAAATACTTGAATTTAGAGCATTAAACATTTTGCGAAATTACTTGGTATTGTGGGCATATTCCTGGATGATTTCCAGGGCTTTTTCCACAGTCAGGTCAGGGTATATTTCGTCATTGATTAGCATAACCGGCCCTTTATGACACCATCCCAAGCAGTTGGCCGTCAGCAGAGTGAACTGCTTATCCGAGGTGGTTTCGCCCACATTGATATTTAACTCCTTTTCAAGAGCTTCTATGATTTCATCTTTGCCTTTCATGTGGCAGGTGATGGTCTTACAAATACGGATTACATTTTTTCCCCGCGGGATCGTATCTAAAAATGTATAGAACGAAGCCGTGCCGTATACCTCAGCTGCAGAAATATCAAGTGCTTCGGCCACTTTAAGCATTGCATCTTCTGTTAGTGAACGCTCCTCGCGTACTACTCCCTGAAGAATAGGCATAAGGCTGTTCCTGCTATTACCGTGCTTCTCAACCAGGTTTTTGATTAAAGCATCTGTGTTTGACATCTGTCCTCCTTTTGTTGTTATAAGTGTTGTTGTTTGTATCTGTTATTTCAATAACAAGAATTTGGACAAAAATAATAGTAATAATTGTTAATACAGTAACAATAACTAAATTAATCCTGTCAAATTGTAAATTTCTATTTAGATTAATTCTAATAAGCCAATAATGAACATATAGTAATTTATCACTACATTTGTTTCAATAATTAAATTGAATATATTTGTATATATTTATTATATATGAGTATGGAAAAAAACAGGTATTTTATTAAACTGGCTTTCAATGGCAAGAACTATCACGGATGGCAGGTTCAGCCAAATGCTGAGACTATTCAAGGTATGATGAATCATGCGATGAGGCTTATCCTTAGAGAGGATGTAAATCTTGTCGGTGCAGGACGGACGGATACGGGGGTTCATGCGCGGGAATTTTTCGCTCATTTTGAAACAAAACAACCGTTAGGAGATACCAATGAATTAGATCATCTGGCTTTTAAACTCAATAATTTTTTGCCTAAGGATATTGCTGTATACCGAATTTTCCCGGTCGGCCCGAAGGTTCATGCCCGGTTTGATGCTACAGCCAGGACCTATAAATATTATATCTCCCGTATAAAAAACCCTTTTCGTTATGATACTTCGTATTATTTTTACGGGGAGTTGAATATGGAACGGATGAATGAGGCGGCGCGCATATTATTTTCATACCAAGATTTTTCATCATTTTCGAAAACCAATACTCAAAATGATAATAATCTTTGTGATTTATATCATGCACTATGGGAAGAAGACGACGACATGTTTGTTTTTACAATCAGGGCAAACCGGTTTCTAAGAAATATGGTACGTTCTATTGTGGGAACCCTCCTGGATATAGGTCAGGGGAAACTGGAAGTATTGGAGTTGCATCGAATCATTCAACAGCAAAATCGGTCATCGGCAGGATTTTCGGCACCGGCTCGCGGTCTTTTTCTGCATAAGATAGCGTATCCCGATGAGCTTTTTTATTGATTTACCCCATTGTGGGGTTCTCTGAAGATTATGTTATAGCCCCTTTTTTGCGTAAAGCTTATCAATCGCCTTTCACAATACTCATCTTTTGGATCTCCAGGGCACCGTCCTGTGCATAAATATTGATCCACGTGTTTTCATTGTTATACCAATTCCGGTGGTCCGAAAGGTTAATAATGTATCGCCTGGTTTGCGAAGAACTAACGGAAGGAACGACCACCCCGCCGTTTTGGGTATCTTCTTTACCGTAATTTAAAAATAACTTGGGGGATTGATTCCCGGCTCCTTTTGCTTGAATGACTACGAAATTGTCAGTGCGATCATTATATCCCAGTGGTTGAAAGCTGAACTTTTTCTCAGAACCTTTATTTATTGTTGTGCTCTGAGTAACGACTTCACGGAGGGAGTGTTCTTCAAGGTAGTCTTTGATACGTTGTATCATTTCGTTCGGGTAATCGGCCTCTTCGTTGAGCTCAGCAGCTTTTTCATAAGCTGATATCGCCTTGCTGTATTTTTTGTTTTCGTATTTTTTATCAGCATCGGCAATGATTTCATTGTATTTCTCCATCATTTGCTCATGCAGCTTCTCCAAAATTTGTCGGGTTTCCTGTATTTTATTTTTGGGTTTTTGTTCTTCAGGCTTAAGTTGAGCAGCTTTTTTATAGCGGGCAAGCGCTTTTTCGTAATTTTTCTCGTCAAATTGTGTATTCCCTTTAGCCAGGGCTTTGTTATAATTTTGTTCTATGTTGTTCAGGGTATTTTCAATTTGCATGATCTGCTGATTGGCATATACATCTCCCGGTTTAACGCCAAGGGCATTGCGATAATTCTCTCTGGCCTTTTTGTATTTTTCGGCTGCCAGGAGACTGTCTGCCTTAGTTATAATTTCCCGGTACATCTTGTTACGGGCTTTGATATTGGATAAGATATCCTTGCACCTTGCAATTCGATCGCTGGGGTATGTGCGTTCTTCAAAATAATTTAATGCCTTATCGTAATAAGTTATGGCTTCTTCGAAGTCTTCCTTATCGTAAAGGCTGTCGGCCTTATTGACGGCGGTTTCATAGGCATTTTCCTTTGCCTCCAGGTCTTCCAGGGCACTATTTATTTCTGCGATTTTTTCAGAGGGGTAGGTTTTTTCGGGGAAAAGTTCTTCGGCATCCTGGTAAGCCGATAGGGCTTGATTGTATTGTTCTTTTTCAGTATAATTGTCCGCTGTGGTTATCAACGAGTCATAGCGGGCTTGCTTTTCTTCCCGGGCTTGAATTGCACTGTCAACAGAGCTAATCATCTCCCCGGAATAATTCTTTTCGGGGAAAGTGTTTTGCGCCTCCCGGTATTTTTGTTTTGCTTGTGTAAAGTTTTGCTCTTCAAAAAGGCTATCACCGTCAGCAATGTATTTTTGGTAGGTGGCCATTTTATTCTGAAGTCTTTTTCGCTTGCCGGCAATCCGATTAAGTTGCTCGCTGGGGTACGATTTATCGGAATAGAGAGCTAAAGCTCCCTGATAAGCTTTTTTAGCCTCATCGAGCTGTTCTTGTTCCAGGAGACTGTCTCCTTCGGTGATCAAGCTGTCATAACGAGCTTGTTTTTCCTGCCGGGCTTTTCTTTGTTCTTTTAATGCTGAGATTTTCCGGGAAGGATATTCTTTATCGGGGTATAATTTCAAAGCCGCCTCGTATGAAGCTATCGCCGGTTCAAACCTCTCATTTTCAGCCAGGCTGTCGGCCTCAGCAATGAGACTATTGTATTGTGATTGCTTTTGCTCTAAAGTTTCAAGGGTATTATTAATCTCTTTTATTTGATTTTTAGGGTATGCTTTACGGGGTTTGATTTCGGTTGCTTTTTTGTAACTGCTAAGGGCCAAGTTGAGCTTGCTTTGCGCCTTCAAGCTATCGGCTGAAGCAATCAGACTATCGTAACGTCTTGCTTGCTGTTTAATCAGGCGATTGACCTTTGCGATTTGTTTGCCGGGATATTCCCTGCCGGGATCGATTTCTTGTGCCTGCGTATACAGGTTGATTGCTTTTTCGAATTTTTCTGCTTTGAGGGCCCGGTCGGCTTGCTCTATCAGATTGGTATAACGTTGATTTGTTTTTTGTTTCTTAGCCAGGGCTGGATCGATCTTGCTAATCATGCTTACCGGGTAATTTTCTGATGGCTTGATTTCCATAGCCTTTTGGTAGGTGGTTTTGGCTTGCTCAAACTTTTTGTCCATGTAAAGACTGTCGGCTTTATCGATAGTAGCCTGGTAGGCCTGATTTTTCTTTTCCCTTTCGTTAATAAGTTTGCGAATCTTTTCAATTTGATTTTCCGGTTGTTCTTTATCAGGTTTGATTAGCGAAGCTTCCTGGTATTTGGACATGGCCTGTTCATACTGCTCATTATCAAATAATTGCTGTGCCCGGACAATAGTTTGATCATAACTTTTACTGCGTTGTTCCTGCTTTTTGATAAATTTTTTCACCTTTTGGGTTTTTTTCAGCAGTTTCACCTGGCGAGGTTTGATTTCTAAAGCTTTATTGTAGAAGGTAAGTGCTCGCTCATATTTGTAGTTCTCCATTAAGCTGTCAGCCTTTTTCACAAGGCGCTCATATTCTGTCTGTTCCCCCGGAACATCATAATGCTGACGGATTTCATCCAGTTTCATCTTGGGATAGGAGGCATCCGGCTTATTGTCCAATGCTGTTCGGAAGGCCTCAATTGCTTTCTTATACGCTTTTTTTCGTAAAAATTTTTGGCCTTGGCTTATGGCATTCTGGTAACCTTCTAAAGCTTCTTTTTTTTGCTTTTTAGCTTTGTTAAGTTTTTCAGACAGGATTTTGTTCCCCGAGTCCGCTTTCAGGGCCTTTTTATAGCTAGCAATAGCTTCTTCAAAACGCTTTTTCTCCAGTAAAGAGTCTCCTTTTAAAACCATATTCTCCTGCGAATGCCCGTTCGTAGCCAGGATAAATGAAAATATAGCTGACAGTAAAATAAAGAGTAGTTTTCTGTTCATGATCGTTTCCCTCACTGACATATCATTTGTGCTAACGTGCAAAGTTTGAAAAGATTATTTTGATCATAAAATAACACCATCCTGCATAGTAATTTTCCGGTCGGCCATGTTCGCAAGGTGTTCATTGTGAGTGGCCATAACAAATGTTTGCCGGAATTCATCTCTTAGTTTGAAGAACAGGTTGTGTAATTCTTCCGAATTTTTAGAATCGAGATTGCCGGAGGGTTCGTCAGCCAGAATGATATCCGGGTCATTAATTAAAGCGCGGGCCACAGCCAGGCGTTGTTGTTCGCCCCCTGAAAGTTGGGCCGGTTTGTGTGTCATGCGGTCATAGAGCCCTAGGTAATGGAGAAGTTTGGTAGCTTTTTCCTGGGTCTGCTCTTGTCCTTTACCAGCGATAAAAGCGGGAATGCAAACATTTTCCAGGGCATTGAATTCGGGGAGCAGATGGTGAAACTGGAATACGAACCCGATGTGTTGGTTACGAAATTCTGCCAGGCGGGAAGGTCTGAGTTGGGAGGGGTCGATGTCATTGATGGAGAGGTTACCCCTATCAGCATAATCGAGGGTGCCTAAAATTTGAAGCAGGGTGGTTTTACCGGCTCCCGAAGCCCCCACTATGGATACAACTTCTCCTTTCTCGACCGATAGATCCACACCTTTGAGTACTTCCAGTGTGTTGAAAGATTTATGAATATTGTTGGCTTGTAGAATCATTATTTTATTGACCTTTGAAATAGCTCTGGTTAATATCCGGCAAATTTATTCTTTTTTCAAAACTTTTTTAATGATACGGAATCAAACAAAAAACAGGTAAAGTTTGTAAACAAATATCGAGCAGATAAAGCAAAGTCATATTTTAGCAAAAACGTTTCACGCAATTCTCTTTAAAAACTACTACGCACTATGACACAAAAACAGCTTAAAAATTTCTACTTATGGTTTGATGCCTATTATACCAAGAGTTTCTCTTTCGAGAAAGAAACGGATTGGAATAACTTTAATTTAAAAATTGATCACACCTACAAGGTTAGAGATGCTATTTTGGATATTGGAAAGGCGGAAGGCCTTTATGGAAATCGATTGATGCTTGCAGAAACTATGGCTTTATTCCATGATATCGGGAGATTTCCGCAATATTACCGGTACAGAACTTTTAAGGATTCCCTGAGTGAGAATCATGCGAAACTCGGTGTAGAAGAATTAAAGAAGGCCGGTGTATTGGATGAACTCCCCCTTCCGGAGAAGGATGTTATATTAAGAGCTATTTTCAATCATAATATCCCGCAATTGCCGATAAATATGGATGTAGAGGAAAAATATTTTTCGAGTTTACTTCGCGATGCCGATAAAGTAGATATTCTGCGGGTTGTAACTGAATATTATGAGAAAAAGCATGAAAACCAGAATAAGACTATTCAACTGGAACTTAGTGATGAACATAAGATTTCCGACCCTGTTTTTGATGCCTTTATGAACGGATGTATTATCAATG
>JAIPAH010000130.1 GCA_021740175.1 Bacteroidales bacterium | reverse complement strand
GCTCCGCGAATCCTGAAAATACTGGAGGAACCCCCTGAGAAAACGCTGTTTTTATTGGTCGCCAATCATTCCGACCAAATCATATCGACCATATTATCGAGGGCGCAAACGATAAAGATTTCTCCTTACAGTGAAAACGCTCTACAAAACTATCTGATAAATAAAATGAATGCAGGCCACGAACAAGCCCAGCGGGCAGCAAAACTTGCTAACGGAGATTTGTTTGCGGCCCGGCAGTTTATCCGTTCTTCCGAAATAGAAGCGTTTAATTTTGAGCAGTTCAGGCAATGGATGCGCATCTGTTTTTCGGCCGATTTCATGGCCATTCATGAGTTTGTGGGGAAAGTATCTAAGCTCGTGCGTGAACGGCAAAAAAGTTTTCTCCATTTCGGGATGAATATTATCAGGAAAAGTATGCTGTTGAATTACTCAGGAGAAAAGCTGGTGCGCCTTTCGGACATGGAGGACAAATTTGTCAGAGATTTTTCCCCCTTTATTAATGAAAAAAACCTGGATCAACTTTATGAAGAGCTAAACAATGCGGTATATCACATAGAGCGCAACGCAAAAGCAGAAATCCTGTTTACGGATTTATCCATCAAAGTGTCCAGGTTACTGCATGCCGGCAAAAAATGAAAGAAAGGGTTTAGTTTTGCAGGATGCCGACGGATAAACAACAATAAAATAATAATAAAGATATCTTCACCCGTTAATTGAATGGGTTATTGAAAGCACAAACAATTATGGAACAACGTAAAGCCAATATAAATAATGATTTTTTTACCCGGGGTTTTTACAAGGAACCGCAGTTGATTTCGGGTAGCGAATCGTTTTACAAAAAAAGTTGCTGTAAACTGGATGCCTACGACTGGCTGAAAGACATTGTGGCTCCCGAGCCCCAAAAGCAACGAACTTTTGTGGATGTACGATTCAAAAATAACCGCAAAGAATTTTTTGAAAAAAAAGAAGACCTACATGTCAATGAAGGGGACATCATAGCCATAGAGGCTTCGCCGGGCCATGATATCGGCATCGTAGCCCAAACCGGCCCTATTGTCCTTCATCACATGAAGAAGCGGGGCGTCAAGCCTGAGACGGGGACCCTTCGCAAAGTATATCGAAAAGCCCGCCTGAGTGATATTGAAAAATGGATAACGGCCGTAAAAAGAGAAGAAGAAACAAAGATAGAGTCGCGAAAAATTGTAGCGGACCTCAACCTTCAAATGAAAATCAATGATGTTGAATTTCAGGGCGACAACACCAAGGCCATATTTTTCTATACCGCCACTGAAAGGGTAGATTTCAGGGAGCTTATCAAAATACTGGCGGAGCGTTTTAAAGTTCGCATTGAGATGAAACAGATCGGCGTGCGCCAGGAGGCCGGAAAAGTAGGTGGTATAGGCTCCTGCGGGCGGGAAATGTGTTGCTCAAAATGGCTGACGGATTTCCAGTCGGTTTCTACCAATACGGCCCGCACCCAGCAACTTTCCCTCAATCCGCAAAAACTTGCCGGCCAGTGTGGGAAACTGAAATGTTGCCTTAATTTCGAACAGCCGGTATATGAAGAAGCATTAAAAGAGTTCCCCTCGGAAAACACTGTGCTTCAAACCCAAAGCGGTGAGGCTCAGCACCAGAAAACAGATATTTTCAAAAAAGTTATGTGGTTTACTTATAGTAAGGACGAAAATGCCACGCTTGTCCCCATTCCCCTTACGTCGGTAAAAGAAATTATTCATTTAAACCAGAAAAATAAAAAACCGGAATCCATTGAAATGTATGCTTTGAAAGCAGAAGAGGAAAAGCACGAGTTTGATAAGATTGTAGGACAGGATGATTTGAGCAGGTTTGACAAATAAATAAAATGAATCGGTTAAATTTGCGTTATTCATACTTAATAACAAAAAAATCATGAAAAAACTAAAACCGGGATTAATGGCCGGCATTACGCTAATGCTTTTCGCCCTCTCTTGTAATTCCCCGGATATTTATAACCAATATAAATCAGTGGAAAAACAGGGATGGTATAAAGAAGACACGATTTCTTTCACCCCCACAGTTCCTGACACTTCCCGCCAGTATAACTTAATCATTAATCTCAGGCACACTACCGATTATAAATATCGCAACGTATATTTCTTTACCACCACTCATTTCCCCAATGGAGACATTAACAGGGATACTATCGAGCTACGGGTGGCTAAAAAGAGCGGGGAATGGATTGGCAAGGGCTTTGGTACAATAAAGACCTACCGGCAGATGTTATTAAGAGGTATCCGCTTCGACCAAAAAGGCGATTACGTTTTTGAGTTCTGTCAGGCAATGCGGGAAGACACCTTGCGGGGTATTGAAGATATAGGTTTACAAATACAAAAATTCGACAATTAACATGACAAAGAGGCGTTTCAGAAAGTACGTAATAAGCTTTTGGGGAATGATAGTCGCTCTTTTCCTGGGCGTAGCTCTTTTTTTTGCCGGGATCTCCTGGGAATGGTTTGGTGACATGCCTACCTTTGAAGAGCTGGAAAATCCGAAAAGCAACTTAGCTTCCGAAATATATTCGGCAGATCAGGTTTTATTGGGGAAGTATTATATTGAAAACCGTTCCAACACCCACTATTCCAAACTTTCACCCCACCTTGTCAACGCTCTTTTGTCCACCGAAGACATCCGCTTCCGCAATCATGCAGGCATTGATCTCAAATCGCTTTTCAGGGTGGCTTACGGTGTATTAACCGGCACCCACAAAGGCGGGGGAAGTACCATTACACAACAGCTAGCCAAAAATCTTTTCCCGCGTGACAGCTATTTATCCACCTCCGAGCTGGTTATGCGGAAATTTAAGGAATGGATAACAGCTATTAAACTGGAACGCAACTATTCGAAAAATGAAATTATTGCCATGTATTTTAATACGGTGAGCTTTGGCAGTAACTCGTTCGGTATCAAATCAGCTTCAAGAACCTTTTTTAATAAAAGTCCAATGGAATTGAAGATTGAAGAAGCGGCGGTGCTAGTAGGAGTAGTAAACGCCCCTACGCGCTACAGCCCGGTTATCAATCCCGAAGCTGCCAGGGAACGGCGAAACCTTGTTCTCCATCAAATGGCCAAATATGATTTTATTAAGGAAAAGGTTGCTGACTCGCTGCAAAAGCAACCCATCGACATGTCGGAATACAATGTCATGAGTCACAAATCAGGTATGGCGAGGTATTTCAGAGAACACATCCGAGGAAAATTAAAAACATGGTGTAAAACTCACTACAAACCCAATGGTGAACCCTATAACCTTTACAAAGACGGATTAAAAGTTTATACTACCATTAACTCCAAAATGCAAGAATATGCTGAAAAAGCCGTTAAAGAACACCTGCGGGAAGATCTTCAGCCGGCTTTTGACAAGCATTGGGAGGGCCATAAAAACGCCCCCTTTGATTTTGATACCGAAAACCCGGAGGAGGACGTGGAAAAACTGATGAAGTCAGGCATGCGCCGGTCGCCACGTTATAAAAAACTTCATCGCCGGGGCATTTCAAAAGACAGCATCAAGAAAATCTTCCATAAAGAAACAAAAATGCGGGTCTTCAGTTGGCAAGGGGAAAAAGATACGGTGATGACTCCCTGGGATTCTATTCGTTACTATAAAAGTATCTTGCAGGCCGGAATGATGTCTATGGAGCCCCGCACAGGATATGTGCGCGCTTACGTCGGCGGACCCGACTACGAACATTTCAAGTATGACCATGTCACCTATTCCCAGCGCCAGGTAGGGTCTACTTTCAAGCCTTTTCTTTACACCCTTGCCATGCAGGAAGGAGGCATTTCTCCATGTACGAAGGTACCGAATGTCCAAACCCGTATCGAAACGGGAAGCGGAGAATTTTGGGCGCCAAAAAACCCTTCTGATAGCCGGATTGGAGAAATGGTAAGCCTCAAATGGGCCTTAGCCCACTCTAACAATTGGATTAGTGCTTATCTTATTAAAAGATATTCTCCCCAAAGCGTAAAAAAAATCGCCCGGAAAATGGGCATCACAAGTCCTATTCCCGAAGTGCCTGCCATCGCCCTGGGAACACCGGATATGTCGCTTTATGAAATGGTGGGGGCCCTTAACACCTACGTGAATAAAGGCATTCATATCGAACCCATTTTCCTGACACGTATAGAAGATAAAAATGGTAACATCATTGAACGATTTATCCCCCAGCAGCAGGAGGCTATGAGTGAAGAGACCGCTTACCTGATGCTGGAAATGCTTCAGGGCGTGGTGAATAAAGGTACAGGAAGAAGATTGCGGTGGAAGTACGGTTTTGACCAACCCATTGCCGGAAAAACCGGGACTACCCAGAATCAATCTGACGGCTGGTTTATCGGTATGGTACCCGACCTGGCCACAGGTATTTGGGTAGGAGCCGAAGACCGCGCAGCCCATTTCCGCACTATAAGCCTGGGCCAGGGAGCCAACATGGCCTTGCCAATATGGGCTAAGTACATGAAAAAAATCTATGCAGATTCCTCCCTGCGAATTCCGAAAAAGGATTTTAAAAAACCCGACAAGCCACTTTCGGTGGAAATAGATTGCGAGCAATGGGAAAATAAACAGAACCAAAAAAATAATACTATTGATGAAGATGAATTTTAATGCTGGGAACGATATTGATTTGTACTAAAAATTCTAAAGCATTACATCATGCAGAAACGACAAGATTTTCTGAAAAAAATTGACGACCAAATAAGCTTTTGGATACACTTAAACATATAGATTGCATACGGGCTTTTATCTTTTTTGCAGGATGTTGCTTTATTTTTGTGATTTGATACGATATCGCTTCACTTCCTTCCATTTCTTTATTAGTTCATATTTGTAGTTTTTGCGAATATATTTTTGCGTTTGGGGTAACAGGACTATCACTTTATTTCCCTTCTTAAGGTTTTCTTTTTCAGCTACATGAACCGCATACCCCTGGTCGCGCAATTTATAGATATAAAATAAAAACCGGTGCCATTTATCTTCTTTCACCACCGTGTACCCATCAGGGTTAAAAGTTTTGCCGGTTTTTTCCTTTAAGAAAACTTCAGGATGGTAATAATTTTTGGCCTTTCCGGTATCTTCAGGTAAAAATGTTTTATCTATGATTTCAGAATATGGAGCTACAAAAACCAGGAATAGCCAGATAAAAGGCAGAACATTTTTACGGAGCGGCAATTTCCGGGAAAACGAAAAATCCCTTAACAATTCGAACACAAAATACACTGCCGTCCCGGTAATAATTGATAAAAACGGAAACATCGGGATGCTATACCATTCAATTTTCGTTTTTGAAATAGAGATCACAAGGAAATAGGTGATAATAATCAAAACAGCAAGGATGTTAATAGTCCGTATCTTCCGGTCATTATAAAACAGACCAATCAGCATGCCCGGCAGAATAAGCAAAAACCAATAGCTGAATTGTTCCTTATGCAATGCTTCAAAATAAAACCAAAATCCACCGCTATGACTCCATTGTGCCTCCAGAAACCGACCACCCAACTCATTATTGGCTACAGCTTCCAGGTATCCGGGTGTATAAAACTCGCGCAAACCATAATACCCGGCGACCGCGACAATCACACTTATCAAACCATAATAGAAATGGCGGTTGGAAAGTAATGACAGAAGCTGTCTTCTCATAACAGTAAATATGAGCAGCGCCGGCAGAAAAGTAAAGCCTATAATACCTTTCGTAAGTACGGCCAGAATAATAAACAAACAGGTTAGGTAAAGAAACTTTAAACGGTTTGTTTCGAGAAAAAACAGGAAATTGAAAGCATAGAGGACCATAAAAAATGTCACGGGGACATCAAAGTCGCCTGAGCGGCTGCCGTGCATCGATACATAACCTTGTACGGTTACAAGCAAAAGGGCGGCAATCCATCCCGGCCAATATCTTCCGGTATACCGCCTGATATAATAAAAAAGGGCCAGGGAGGTCAGCAAAGCCATGATGGCTACCGGTAGACGTACCGCCAGCTCTCTCATCCCTAATACTTTAATAAATATAGCCTGTATCCAAATTAAAAACGGGGGTTTTGTTGTAATAAAATCCGGTTCCCCCTGGTAGGTCGTCACTAATGGGTTAGAAGTCTGAGCCATCTCGTAGGCTATGACTCCGCGCTTAGCCTCATCCCAAACCCGCATGGGAAGAGTCTCCAGGTGAGAGAAATAAGGGAAGTACAACAAAACCAATAAAACAACAAAGAAAAAAAGATAAAGGGAAAGCCGGTTATCCTTTCTGTTTAAACTCTCTTTAGCATCACGTAAATAATTTAGCATCACTTATCGACTGAAAATATTATATTTCAACACACAATACAATGTCCGGAAAGCATCGGCGGCACCGATTTTTTTACCCTCATCCTTATAACTTCGGCCATAATAAGAGATACCAATCTCATAAATCCTGATTTGTGGGATTCGGGAAACTTTAGCCGTAACTTCAGGCTCAAACCCAAACCCTTTTTCCTTGAGATCCAGTTTCTTGACAATATCACTTCTGAATAGCTTATAGCATGTTTCCATGTCAGAAAGATTCATGTTAGTAAACATATTGCTGAGAAAAGTCAGAAACTTATTTCCTATCGTATGCCAGAAAAACATAATGCGGTGGGGCCTATCTCCCTGGAAACGGGAGCCATATACCACATCGGCAAACCCCTCGAAAACAGGTTTCAACAAATCATTGTATTCCCTGGGATCATATTCCAGGTCGGCATCCTGTATAACCAGGTAATCGCCTGTAGCCTCATTGATACCTCTATGCAGGGCAGCCCCTTTACCCATATTTTTGGGTTGGGTAAAAAGTTTAATATTTTCTTCCGGATGCTGGTTTATGTAATTTTCAACAAGCTCAACCGTTTCGTCCCTCGAATAATCATCAACAATTATAATTTCTTTAGATAGCTTATTGATAAGTCGTACGGCAATCACTCTATCAAGTATAGAACGAATTGTACGTTCTTCATTGTAGGCCGGGATAATAACAGACAGTGCTTGGTAGCTCATCGATATAATTTTTAAGTAGCGGGCTTGGCTGCTTTTCTCAACAACAATAAAAATTAACAGATTTTCAAAAGTAAATAATATAATGTTGATTGAAAAGAAAAGAAAGACAATTTTTTTAGAAAAAATTTAAGACCTTAATATTTTCTTCCTCCTTAAAAACCTGCAAAAAGAAGGTGTTGTATGCATAGAAGTGAAAAGTGGAAGCCAGGTGTCTTTTCATATTTGAATGAATAATACTATCTTTGAAGTTTATCAATCAATCAGGCTAAGACACATTAACAATGCAAAACAAATGGCAACTTTTCCAAAAATTCATGATTACAGAGCAAACCAACGTAAATCTCGTTGATTTTCTTATCAATGCCCTGATTGTCCTCATCCTGGCCTTAATCCTTGAATTCACCTATCAACGTTGCGCCAAAGCACTTTCCAATCGCCGGATTTTTTCAGCCAATTTTCTGAAACTGGCCTTTACTACTATGCTGATTATTACGATAGTCAAAACCTCATTGGCCCTTTCTTTAGGTTTGGTGGGGGCCTTATCTATCGTACGTTTCAGGGCGGCTATCAAAGAGCCTGAGGAGTTGACATACCTGTTTTTTACCATTGCCATAGGATTAGGATTAGGAGCCAATTACCGAGTGATAGTTACTGTGGCTTTTGCCATCCTTATGGGTATTATATGGATCAGATATTATCTCGGCCGAAGCAACAACCAGAAACAGAACCTCTTCCTTACCGTTACATCTTCACAACCACAGAAAATACAACTCACAGACATACAAAATACAATAAAAGACATACTTCCGGCCTCAGAGCTCAAACGCTTTGATGAGAGTACCGGGTATATTGAGACCGGTTATCTTGTGGAGACAGGAAGCCCGGAAGAACTTAACCAGGTAAAAAACCGGCTCAAAGAATTCTCGGAAGATATCCAGGTCACATTTGTAGATCATCATGCCTATTAACAATGAGTAAAACACGGAATTACAAACGGTATGAGCGGAAGTTTATCGTTGAGCTTATGGATTTCTACCAGGTAGAAGCCATTATCAAATGCCATCCGGCCGCATTCCGGACAATACATCATCCCCGGTTCATTAACAATATTTATTTTGATACTCCGAATTTTAACTACTATTACGATAATCACTTTGGCAAAGCCGACCGGGTTAAAGTTCGCATTCGTTGGTACGGCGACAGCCTGCGAGAAGCCCAAAATCCATTCCTGGAAATCAAGTATAAAAAGGGGTTGGTAGGAGACAAACAGGCTTTCCCTCTGCCTCCCTTTACAATAGAACCATTTCTGGAAAAAAGGGCACTTATGAATCACATCCTACAGGCCGAAATTCCTGACCACATTAAAGCATGGATCAAAAACCTGGAGCCAAAAGTGGCCAATAGATACCGGCGCCGTTATTTTTTGACGATGAACAAGCGGTATCGTCTCACAGTAGATACGTCAATACAATACTTTGGTGTTGAAGGCAGAAGAAGCACTTTGAAAAAATGTTACAGCGAAGAGGCAATGAGTATTCTCGAATTAAAATACAAGATGGCCGATGAAGAGACCGCTGGTGATATCACCATGCATTTGCCCTTTAGGATGGATAAAAACTCCAAGTATGTAAATGCCGTGGATTGTTTTAATTATATGGGAGCAGTGTAGAAGGAATTTTTAATCCTCTATAGTTTTTTTACTTACAAAAACTCTAAATCCATTTGTACAATTTCCGCTCGTGTACCTATTCTTACAGGTGGCCCCCATCCTCCGACCCCGGAAGAAACATAAACATGCATATTCTCCCAAAGGGTATAACCATAACTTACCTGAAATGAGGCCTTGGTGATAAAATTTAGCGGCCAGCTTTGCCCGTTGTGGGTGTGGCCTGATATAGTAAAGTCCACCCCGTTCTTTTGTTTTTCATTCATCTCCAGGGGTTGATGATCAATCAAAATCACCGGTTTCGTATGATCCACGTCTTTAAGCAAATCCTTTATGGTTTCCCGTCTCTTACCCGTATACCTTTGCCTGTCCCGGTCCTCTCTGCCGGCCAGGATTAATCCGTTCCACTCCAGCCATTCATCCCGCAGGTATCGGATATTGAATTTTTTAAGATAGCTTAGGGAGCGTTCCACACCGCCTATGTATTCGTGATTACCCGTAACGGCAAAAACCGGACTTTTAAGCTGCTCAAGGTAACGCCCCATATTTTTTCTGATTACCGGCTGTATATCTTCATCCACCAAATCGCCGGCAATAATCACCGCATCCGGATTAATCTTATTAATTCTTTCTACAATCCGGGATAACCTTTTCACGCCAATAATAGTTCCCAGATGTACATCCGAAATCAAAGCCAGCCGAACACTCGTCGCTTCAGGATTCTTCTTTTTTATGGGTATCTTAATATTTTTATAAACAGGTTGAATAGCCCGCAGATGTCCGAAAACATTCAAACCTATAACGATTAGAACACCGGCCAGAAAAACATAGAAT
>JAIPAH010000129.1 GCA_021740175.1 Bacteroidales bacterium | reverse complement strand
CCGCGAGGTCGCCGGCATGATTCAGAAGTTTGTTCCGGATGTCAAAGTTGCTATCGGACATGGTCAGCTTGAAGGGCATCAATTGGAAAAAATCATGATGGATTTTATCGAAGGTGAATATGATGTCTTGGTAGCCACTACGATTATCGAATCGGGTCTTGACATTCCCAATGTCAACACGATCGTCGTTAACCAGGCCCAAAATTATGGCCTTAGCGATCTGCACCAACTGAGAGGACGCGTAGGACGTACCAACAAAAAAGCTTTTGCTTATCTCCTTGCCCCTCCCCTATCCACTCTCACCACTGAAGCACGAAAGCGCCTCAAAGCCCTCGAACAATTCTCAGAACTGGGCAGCGGGTTTAATATCGCTATGCGTGACCTTGACATCAGGGGAGCAGGGAATATTCTCGGCGCCGAACAAAGCGGCTTCATCTCGGACATTGGATACGAGATGTACCAGAAAATTCTGGATGAAGCCGTCCAGGAATTGAAAGAAAATGAATTCTCCGAACTATATAACCAGGAAGACCAAGAGCCCAAGGTAGAAGACTGTCAGATCGAAACAGATTTTGAAGTGTTGATTCCCGATGATTACATTACCAACATCAGCGAAAGGCTCTCTTTTTATAAAGAACTGGATAATATCGAAACGGAAAAAGGGCTTAAGGAATTCGAAAATAAACTGGTTGACCGCTTCGGGCCTTTACCTGATTCCACAAAGAAACTGATGGATATTATCAGGTTACGATGGACGGCTAGGAATATCGGTTTTAAAAAATTGGTTCTTAAATCCGGAAAAATGGTTGGGCATTTCATTGAAAGGCAAGATTCGCCCTATTTCCAATCGAGGGCTTTTGAAGCTGTGCTTGAATATATCAAAGAAAAACCCAACAAATGCCGGATGAAAGAAAACGAATCGAAGTTAACACTTGTCTTTCATAAAACGGATACATTAGACGTTGCTCTTGAAACACTTAAAGAAATCAACAATAAAATAATAACACCAGCTTAACAATTTTTATTTTTACCACAGAAAACTAAAATTATGAAAAAATTATTAACCATTATTGCGATATTGATCGCAATGCAGATGACAACTCATTCCCAGGAGACGGGATATTATAACGGAGCAGACGGTAAATCGGGGGAAGAACTAAAGACAGCCCTCTACGATATTATCAAAGGTCATAAAAGTTATGATTACTCACTGGCAAGTACGGCATTTATAGAATCCGACCAGGATCCCGAGAATGAAGAAAATGTTATCCTTGTATACACCGGCCGTTCTCATCCTAACGATGATTATGGCAGCGGCGGGGATTACATCAACCGGGAACACGTATGGGCTAAATCACACGGCGATCTTGATGAGGACCCACCCGAAGGAAGCGACTTCCATAACCTAAAACCTGCCGATGCTTCTGTCAACATGGACAAAAGCAATCTTGACTTCGACAACGGAGGAGAACAGCATGACGAAGCCACAGGATGCTACTATGATAGTGATTCATGGGAGCCCAGAGATGAAGTAAAGGGAGATATTGCCCGAATTATTTTTTACATGGCAACACGCTATGAAGGTGAAAACGGGGAGAAAGACCTACAGGTTGTAGATGAAGTTGACACTTACCCGGAGCCTGAACACGGCAAGCTGAGCACCCTGCTTGAATGGAATGAACAAGACCCTCCCGATGCATTTGAGCGAAACCGCAACAATGTGATCTTCAACTGGCAGCATAACAGAAACCCATTTATCGACAATCCCGAATGGGCTAACCGGATATGGGGTGGCGGTCAAACGGAACCGGTTATTTTCGACGATATAACCATTACCAATGAAGAAATTAATAGCGAGGATGCTATAGAAATTTCGGCCAATGTCCACAGTACGGCGGGAGATATCAATTCAGCCTCTATTAAGTGGGGATATAGCTATGAGAATTTAAACAATGAAATCTCCATGAGTGCTGACGGCAACACATACGCAGGTGAAATCCCGGCACAGTCGGAGGATGAAACTGTCTATTACCAAATAGTAGCCTCCGATGGAACGAACAACGATGAATCGGTAACTTATAATTATACCATCCCGGCTACCTTTGACGGTGAATTGGTTTCCATATATGACATTCAAGGACAGCAGGATATTTCTCCCATGGCCGATCAAATCCAGGATGATGACGGAACCGAAGAGCTAAATTATGGCGAAGTCTCAACTTCCGGGGTAGTGACTGCCAGCTTTGGAGGGATGTTTTTCATGCAGGATGGTGAAGGTCCCTGGAACGGCATGATGGTTTATGAGGACAGTTTTATCCCACAAATCGGGGATAGCATCGTTTTAACCGGACTGGTCAAAGAATACTATAACATGACCGAGATGGTAGAAATATCCGAATATTACCATATTGCATCTGATGTTTCATTACCAGACCCAACCGTTATTAATACCGGCGCTGCCGAAGAGCAGTATGAAAGCGTTTTGGTGAAAGTTGTTGATGCTGAGTGTACCTACGATGAATATTATAATGATTATGACATGTGGCGTGTAGACGACGGTAGCGGAGAATTAAAAATACACAACTCATCGACCTACAAGCATAATCCCAATGAAGGGGATGTCTATACAATAACCGGACCTTTAAATTACGATTATGGAGAATTTAAAATCGAACTCCGCAACGAAGATGATGTAACCCCGTTCCAGGATGAAACGGCCCCGGAACTTGTCTCGGTCTATCCCAATGACACCACGGAAATCAATGTGAATTTCTCCGAGGATGTAGAAAAATCCTCAGCCGAAAATACAGCCAACTATATCATAGATGGGGAGATTGAGGTGACAGAGGCCAAGAGAGTTTTGCTGGAAAACACACAAGTAAAGCTGACAGTCACTAAAATGACAGTAGCAGAAAGCTACAGTCTAACCGTTTCGGGAGTGATGGATCTTGACGGAAACACTATGGAAGATACGACGTTAGCATTCTCTTACAATCCTGACGGCATTGCCGAAGTTATCAGGGAAGGCTCTTTCAAGATAACTCCCAATCCGTTTGATGAAAAGACGGTTATCCGAATGATGGCTAAAAAAGGGTCGGAAGGAAAAATGAAAGTATACGCACCAGACGGCAGGCTTGTACAAAGCCATGTTATTTCACTAAACCAAGGCTCTAACAAATTCACTTTAAGAACCCGAAATCTTAAAGCCGGTACTTACTTCTTCGTCCTGGAATTAAGTGACGGGAAAGCTCATAAAATAATGATCAAAAAGTAATTGAACATTATTCAATTATCATTTAATCGAATACAAATTCAGTTCTCTTTTCGGGAATTGAATTTGTATTTTTTTATGTTTTCCATAAAACCTGCTAGCAACGCTTTAAAGCAAATATTGAACGAGTTGACTTTTACCCTTTATTTTACGAAGTGTTTTTTATTATTTTTGTTTCCCTGTATAAACACAAAACCATAATCTTAAGTGAGTGAAGGATTAGTTATCATTCCAACCTATAATGAAAGAGAAAATATTTCGAAAGTGTTGCAAAAAATATTTTCGCTTTCCGTTGCCTTTGATGTGCTCATCATTGATGACGGCTCTCCCGATGCTACGGCCCGGCTTGTAAAAGACTTCATGACAAGCTATCCCAACAGGCTTTTCCTTATTGAACGACAAGGCAAACAGGGCTTGGGGACCGCTTATATTAAAGGATTCCGATGGGCCTTAGACCGTGACTATGAATATATTTTTGAGATGGATGCGGATATGTCGCATGATCCCGATGATTTGGTCCGGCTTTATAACGCCGCCAGGGAAGGATACGATTTAGTTATCGGCTCGCGCTATGTCAAAGGCGTAAACGTGGTTAACTGGCCCATTGGCAGGGTTTTAATGTCCTACTTCGCCAGTATCTATGTGAAGTTAATCCTGGGGATAAAAATAGATGATACGACGGCAGGATTCAAATGTTACCACCGTAACGTACTAGAAGCCATTGATTTTGACAATATCCAATTTGTTGGTTACGCTTTCCAGATAGAAATGAAATACACTGCATGGCGTTTGGGATTTCGTCTCAAAGAAATTCCTATTATCTTTACAGATCGCACCGAAGGAGAATCCAAAATGAGTAAAGGAATCTTCAAAGAAGCGGTATGGGGCGTACTATTGTTACGCTTCAGGAAATTCAGACGAAAACAGCAGGAGAAACCTAAAGCCAAATGAGTTATACTTTACTCATAAAAAATGTCCGGATTGTCAATGAAGACTATGTCTTCAAGGGAAGCGTCGGTATAAAAGACAGCTTTATTTCTGACGTCTTAAATGACCCCTTTCCCAACGAAAAGGACTATGAACAAGTTATCAACGGGTGCGGGCGTTTTCTTTTGCCGGGGGTAATCGACGACCAGGTGCATTTCAGGGAGCCGGGGCTCACTCACAAGGGAGAAATATATACCGAAAGTAAAGCCGCCGTTGCCGGTGGGGTAACTTCTTTTATGGAGATGCCCAACACGAAGCCCAAAGCCATCACCCAAGAGTTGCTGGAAGAGAAATACCGACTGGCTGAAAAAAAATCTATGGCTAACTTTTCCTTCTACATGGGAACTACCAATGATAATATTGAGGAAGTTTTAGAAACGGACCCCTCCCGTGTATGTGGTGTAAAAATATTCATGGGAGCTTCTACGGGGAATATGTTGGTGGATGATAAAAAAACATTATCCCGTATATTCAAGGATAGTCCTTTACTTATCGCCACCCATTGTGAGGATGAGCCCACGATACAAAAAAACACCCGGTGGGCACGGGAAAAATACGGAGAAAATCCTCCTTTCAGCCTGCATCCGGTTATAAGAAGTGCGGCGGCCTGTTATAAATCTTCTTCCCTTGCCGTAGAACTTGCCAAAAAATATGAAAGCCGACTTCATGTATTGCACATAAGTACAGCCAGGGAGCTCGAACTTTTTCACAATACCCTCCCATCGAATAAAAAAAATATTACTTCAGAGGTTTGCATCCATCATCTCTGGTTTAATGATCGGGACTACCAGGAAAAACAATCGCTTATTAAATGGAACCCCGCTGTAAAAACCCCCGAAGATCAGGAAGCGCTACTTAATGGGCTGCTAGGGGACAAACTGGATGTAGTAGCCACCGATCACGCACCTCATACATGGGATGAAAAAAATAATACCTATTTCAATGCCCCGTCAGGCGGCCCCATGATACAACACTCATTGCAGGTCATGCTCGAATTTTATAAGCAAGGAAAAATAACCATCAATAAAGTGGTGGAAAAAATGAGTCATACACCGGCCCAAATTTTCCAAATCAAACAACGGGGATTTATCAGGAAAGGATATAAAGCTGACTTGGTGATTGTTGATGCGGAAAAATCCCATAAAGTATCACAGGAAAACATCCTTTATAAAGCCGGATGGTCACCGCTAGAAGGCTCTAAGCTCCATTCAGGGATAGAGACGACGATTATTAACGGACAGATTGTATATAAAGAAGGGCGCTTTGATGAGTCTTTCAGGGGAGAAAGGCTATTATTTGAAAGGTAAAAAGCTTCAAACTATCAAAAAGTTAAGATTCATGAAAAAACTACTATTTCTTTTTATTGCACTCCCATTTATCACGGCATACTGTGGTCCCAGAACCACTAAAGTGATCGAGTCTTCTTTTGATAATGGTCAGCCTAAGATCGTTACGATTTATGAAAAAATGAACGGGGAGGAGCAAAAGAAAAAGCAACTCGAATATTACCAAAGCGGTCAAAAAAAGATGGAAGGCTCCTTCAAAAACGGCAAGCGTTATGGTTTGTGGATCAGCTATTACAAAAACGGCCGGGTTTGGTCAAAACTTCATTATAAAGATGGCAAGGCCAACGGGATAAAAAAGGTGTATTACGAAAATGGTGATCTACATTACAAAGGCGAGCTAAAAGATGGCAAAAGAGTAGGCAAATGGACTTTTTATGATATTAACGGAAATGCCAGCGAGATCGATTATGACAAACGCCCTTGACGGGGTTATTATAGCTTCCTTTTGAGCCAATCGATTTCGCGGCGTTCTTTTTTTGTGGGGCGTCCTTTTCCCTTTTCACGGTATTCGGCATTCACCTCACGCAGTTTTTCAAGTTTATCATACTCTTTCTGTGGGGTAAGGTCTTCATAGTTTTCCGCGGCAACTGACGCAGATACTCGCTTATCCAATAATCCGGTTACCCTAAGGGTTTTCGTCATGGTTTTTATCCGAACACTTACTTCATCTCCTACACGCACCACACTTGAGGCTTTGGCTTCATGATCGTTGATATCCACCTTTCCCTTTTTGCACATACTTGAGGATTTACTGCGTGTTTTATACATCCTTATTGCCCACAACCATTTGTCTATCCTGACTTGTTCCATAATTCCGGTTATTTATTGCGAAAATAAATCTCTATGGGCACTCCTGTCAAATTGAATTTTGAACGAATCTTATTCTCCAGGAAACGTTTATAATCTGCTTTGATTTCTTTAGGGTAGTTACAAAAGAAAATAAATACGGGGTAATCCTTCTTCAATTGCATAACATATTTAATTCTTACATAACGACCCCGTGAAGTTACCGCCGGTGGATTTTTTTCAATGATAGGTAGCAATACATCATTTAGTTTATGAGTAGATATCCGGGTATATTTAGCTTTATATACATCATTGGCCCATTTCAACGTCTTATATATGCGTTGCTTATTGACAACGGAAGTGAACACAATCGGAATATCGCTAAAGGGTTGAAGTCGTGCTTTAATATGCTTTTTATATTCTTCGGCTGTTTGGGTTTCCTTGGTAACCAAATCCCATTTATTCACTATTAGCACCACGGCTTTATGGTTTTTGTGAATGAGGTTCAAAATATTCAACTCCTGAGCTTCCACCCCCTGAGTGGCATCAAGTATCAAAACACAAACATCGGAAGCTTCTATCGCCCTAACGGCTCTCATGACAGAATAAAACTCTACATTCTCTTTCACGCTCGACTTTTTGCGCAAGCCGGCCGTATCCACAAGGACAAAATCAAACCCATACGCCTGATATCTTGTATCAACCGTATCACGGGTTGTTCCACCTACCGGTGTAACTATATTTCTTTCGTCACCAACGATGGCATTGATAAAAGATGATTTCCCGACATTCGGTCGGCCAACGATAGCTAGATGAGGGATATCAGGCTTTTCGTCGGTAGATGGCTGCTTTTGATCCAAAACCTTGACCACTTCATCCAGAAGATCGCCGGTTCCTGAACCATTCATTGAAGAGATGGGATACACAGGGCCCATACCAAGGCTATAAAACTCTGATGCGGAATTATAAAGGGTTGTATTATCGGCTTTATTGGCTACTAAGAAAACTCTCTTCTCCGACTTGCGAATAAGGCCAGCCACATCCTTATCATAAGCGGAAAGGCCATTTTGCGTATCCACCATAAAAAGAATGACATCCGCTTCATCGATAGCTAGTTTCGCTTGTTTACGTATAGCCTCCTCAAAAACATCTTCCGCGCTCTCAACGACCCCCCCGGTATCAATCACCGAAAACTCCACTCCATTCCAATCGGAAGTCCCATAATGCCTGTCGCGCGTTACGCCACTGGTGATATCCACAATAGCATCTCTTTTACCTACCAGGCGATTAAACAAAGTGGATTTACCCACATTCGGCCTTCCAATTATAGCGACAATATTACCCATAATGATCTTCTATTCAAATTTATACCCCATTCTCTTCAATTCCTCCTCGTTGTTTCGCCAATCCTTTTTAACCTTTACGGATAAATCGAGAAAAACACGATTATCTACAAATTCTTCTATCTCTTGGCGAGCGGCCTTACCTAAGGCTTTTACAGCCTGACCCTGGTATCCCAGAATAATCTTTCGCTGGGACTCTTTGGTCACAAAAACAAAAGCACTTATACTGATTATATTATCGGACTCCTTATAGGAATCAATTGTAACCTCACATGAATAGGGAATTTCTTTTTGGTAATTCAGGAAAATATGTCTACGGATTATCTCGGAAACAAAAAACCGCATGGTTTTATCCGTGAGTTCATCTTTCGGATAATAAGGCGGATTCTCCGGGAGCTTTTCTGAAACCATATTTAAAACAGCATCCATATTAAACCCTAAAGAAGCTGATATGGCTAAAAATTCGGCTTTGGGGAGCTTTTCTTTCCAGAACTCGACAGTTTCCTTTACCTTCTGTTGTTCGTGTTGATCAATCTTATTAATAAGAATGATAATAGGCACATTTGTCTGATTCAACCTCTCAAGGATATCTGCTCCGAGCGTCTCTTGTTGTACTTCTATAAGCAAAAGCAGTATATCAGCATCTTCCAGCGCCGTATCCACGTACTTCATCATCGACTCATGAAGCTTGTAATTGGGATTTAACAATCCCGGTGTATCCGAAAAAACTACCTGGTAATCCTCTCCATTAAGTATTCCGGGGATTCTATGCCGGGTAGTCTGGGCCTTTGGAGTAATAATTGACAGGCTCTCCCCTACCAATGCATTCATAAGGGTGCTTTTACCCACATTCGGATTCCCTATAATATTCACGAAACCAGCGCGATGCTCCATAATCGAAAATAAATTTACCAAAAAATTTGCGTTGCAAAGAAACAAAAATTATATTTGCACCCGTCTTTTGAAGAGAGAGAAAGTTCTTTTAAAAAATATTAAAAAGGGTGGCTCGCCCGAGGCGAGCATCGGGCGCATATCCGCCTGAGGCGGACAGAAGTTCGAATCACTCTAAACTAGGTTCTTTGAATTTAACAAGATTAAGATATTATATTGCGGGGTGGCTCGCCTGAGGCGAGCGTCGGGCGCACATCCGCCTGAGGCGGACAGAAGTTCGAATCACTCTAAACTAGGTTCTTTGAATTTAACAAGATTAAGATATTATATTGCGGGGTGGCTCGCCTGAGGCGAACGTCGGGCGCATATCCGCCTGAGGCGGACGATAGTTCGAATCACCCTAAACTAGGTTCTTTGAATTTAATAAGAAAGATATTATATTGCGGGGTGGCTCGCCTGAGGCGAGCGTCGGGCGCATATCCGCCTGAGGCGGACGATAGTTCGAATCACCCTAAACAATGTTCTTTGAATTTAACAAGATTAAGATATTATATTGCGGGGTGGCTCGCCTGAGGCGAGCGTCGGGCGCATATCCGCCTGAGGCGGACGATAGTTCGAATCACCCTAAACAATGTTCTTTGAATTTAATAAGAAAGATATTATATTGCGGGGTGGAGCAGTGGTAGCTCGTCGGGCTCATAACCCGAAGGTCAGAGGTTCGAATCCTCTCCCCGCTACTTCAAGCCTCACTTTTGTGGGGCTTTTTTTTGATATAAAATCATTGCCTATGTACACTGTCTACGTCCTCTACTCCCCAAATTACGACCGTCTGTATATCGGGTTTACTTCCGACCTCGAAAACCGGCTCCTATCCCATAATTCGCTCGCTAAAAAAGGCTTTACAGCGAAATTCCGGCCCTGGAAGCTCATCCATACTGAAGACT
>JAIPAH010000128.1 GCA_021740175.1 Bacteroidales bacterium | reverse complement strand
ACGCATCGAAAATTAAAAATGGTGTCCGCTCGCCCTTTTTCCCTGTTTCTCCCACAAAACGCGTCATTTCGACCGGAGATACGGAGCGATAGCGGAGTATCGGAGGGAGAAATCTCATTATTCATCTTTCAGCCGCCAGGTTAACATTCGTTTTAATTCAACCTATCAAAATATTTACCAAAATGTTAAACCTGGTTTTTCAGCTTGCTATGATCATGAAATTAATGAGAACTTTGCATAAAATTTAATGGTGATGGAATGCCGAGTAGGTTGCGGGGCGTGTTGCATCGCTCTTTCGATTAGTTCGCCAATACCGGGGATGCCCAACGGAAAGCCCGCAGGGACACCTTGTGTACAACTGACAGAGGATTACAAATGCGCTTTATTTAATCACCCGGATCGTCCTGAGGTGTGTAAGAATTTCCAGGCCGAGCGGTCAATATGTGGTTACAGCCGTGAAGAAGCCCTTAAACTGCTTACTGAACTGGAAGCAATGGACTAAAAAAAGCCGCTCCCTTTCAGCAAAGTAGCGGCTTTCCGGAAATGTAAGACCAAATCCCTTAGTTTCCTGTAAATTTTAAAGTATTCATTATTGCCTCCATTTGCAAAAGCTTATCCCTTTTGTTCTGGCCCGGTGCATACGCATAACCATCCAGTGTATATAGCTTGTTGCGCTCCTTATTAACGAAAGTATAACTCAGGTAAGGGCCGCCCATAAATCCATTTTCCAGTTCCCACAACCCTCTTATTTTCACGGCAAAGCGGTCTTTAAAAGTGGTGCGTTCCACCTTCGGGGAAACTGCATCTGAGGTGATCATATAGGAACCTTCTGTAGGCCCGGGAATAAAATTTTTGGTAATGGTATTCCGCCGCGATAAGATCGCCTGTGTGTTAAACTGGGCAGTATCCGTATATTCTTCCACTCTGAGCAGAAGCCCCTGGCCATACTTTCGGGTCTCTTTTCGAATCCATGCAAAATTTTTTAGTTGTTTAGCAACAAAAAACCCATCCGGAAACACTAACGAAAGCCCGTATTCTTTCATCAATTTATTGCGGATTTCGGTGCTGGCCGCCTGTCGAAAAGTTCGCTGAAGTCGGCGGATCTCATTTTTGTGAAACAAACGCAGGAAGGCTTCTTTCCGCTTATCGAATAGCCGGTAAAATCCTTTAAGATGGGGCGAATTAATTCGTATGACACGTTGGGGAAATGCCCACAAATCTTTTTCGGTTTCAATAAAAGGCTTGCTGAAACGGGATTCATCAATATCGACAATAAATATATTACGATGATGTTTGAACATGCGCTTATTTAAAGCATCCAGGTTGACATTAGGTGTTGTAAACATAGGTTCTACCTGGGGCAACCTGGGAACCTTTTGTTGAAAGAACTCCTTTACGGTATCTCCGGGGTGAGCCTCCCATAATCCTTCATTCATCACGATCAGTAATTCCGATGTTTTACCCACCGAGTTAGGGAGATCGGCAGGCTTTTCTTTAATTCCTTTTTCATCGGAAGATGATGCGGATGAAGAACTTTTTTCCGCTTTCTCCTTTTTGTTGCCACAGGATGTGGTCACGGCCACAACAGACAAAGCAATAACCAGTAATTTTACGGATTTTCGTAACATAACTAACCGTTTAATTTATTGTAATAACGTGGCTATATACCGCATATTTCAAACTTTAGTGAGAAGTTTTAAGCATTCGCCCATTTCTGTTGAATATACCGATAATTTTTTTCTGCTATCTTAACTCTTGCCGGAATTAATTTTAATACGTTGCCCGGCTTTTAACCGCCTTGAATCATAGATTTCATTCAATCGCTTAAGCTGTTCGACCGTAACCCCATCAAATTTTTTAGCTATTTCGATAAGTGTATCTCCCGATTTCACTTTGTAATAGATCATCTCACCATTTTCTGAAGAAGCGGTGTTACGGGGCGGTTTATCGACATAGATCTTTTCATTCGCCCTGATAATATTCCCGCGGATATTATTCCATTTCCTGAGCTTTTGTACAGTAACATTATAGGCATTGGCAATTTCTCCGAGCGTTTCTCCTTTTCGAACGCGGTGCACTCCGTCCCCGGATTTATTAATGCTGCGGGAAGCTGTTGATGACTCATACCCTCTGGTGTAAACCACTAGTTTTTGACCGGGATAAATCCTTGAGCTACGCATATTATTCCAGGCTTTTAACCGCGATACGGAGATATGATATTTATTAGCAATCAAGCCCAGGTTCTCTCCTCTTCTAACCACATGTAACCTTCTTGATTTGGCCTTTTCAATTTCTTTTAGCAGTTTTTCTTTTTTGATTCCCCTTTCGGTTTTGTAGGCATATACTTCCTGCTCATTTTGTAAAAATTTAGAAGCGTATTCATAAGGAAGGCGCAGGTAATAATCATTCCCATCGTTAGCGGGAATAATGCCTTTCTTGTATCGCGGATTAAGAAACTCCAGGGTTTCCATATCGATATCAAATTTCTCAGCCAACTGCTCAAATGAGAGTACGTCATTCACCTTAACGGTATCTGTTTCATGAAGACGATATCCCGGGTCTACGGGGTACAAATTATGCTCTGCAGCATGATTCATAACGTAAGTTACGGCCATAAATGCAGGGACATAACCCCGCGTTTCCTTGGGTAAAAAAGGCCAAACGGCCCAATAACTTTTCACCCCTCCTGCATAACGAATAGCCCTGTTCACATTTCCCGTCCCGGAATTGTAGGCCGCCATAGCCAATGCCCAGTTACCATAAATCTCATATAAGTCTCTGAGGTGCTCACATGCGGCAACGGTTGCTCTCCGGGGATCGTATCGGTCATCAACAAAAGAATTTACATTCAAATCATAAACTTTCCCGGTTCGATACATAAACTGCCAAATCCCTTTAGCTCCGGCATGCGATCCTGCCCTGGGATTCAACGCGGATTCCACGATAGCGAGGTATTTTAATTCGAGCGGTAATCCGCGTTTATCCAGTTCTTCTTCAAACATAGGGAAATAGTAATGGGCCAATCCCAGCATCCGGGAAGTCAAATCCCTTTTTTTCTTCGCATAGAGATCGATATAATTCCCGACCACCCTATTGTAAGTTAGATTAATCGGGGTTTGCGTATCCAGTTGTTTTATGCGCTTTTGGCGAACAGAATCCGGATATGCCGGGACAGTATCCTTAGAAAAGTTATAAACATTCAGCTCGGAAGTGTCTGTGTTCAATTGTTTTCTCCCCCAGATTTTCTTATCCGCTAAGCTGTCAAGCTTATCTACATCAACAGTATCGGCATTTTTAACGTTAAAATCCAAAGAATCGGATTTCACGAGATCAGCTTCCATTAAAAACCATTCGGGATTATATTGTGCATTGGCACTTCCAGCGGCTATTGCTATCAATAAAACTAATAAAAAACCAATTTTTCTCTTCATTTCTCCTCTCATTGTTTAATACGGTGCAAAAATACTTCAAAGTTTCATTCCTCAGGTATTAGTGGCCAACTTTTTTAAGAAGGGGCAAGATTTGTTCTGAAAAACTAAGCAATTGATCCTCGGAAAAAAAGCACCCCGAAACTTGTATTCCAAACGGCATACCAGTGGAATGAGCAAATACAGGTACACTAACGGCGGGATGGCCCGTAATATTGGCATGGAAAGTAAAAAAATCGGCCATATAACGCTCGATTACTTCCTTTTTTTGCCAGGCTTTGTGTGCTACTGCCGGGGTGGTTGGAGAAATCAAAAAATCCACCTCTTCAAAAATCTTATCCGTTTCCCTTTTTACAAGATTCCGAACTTTGACGGCCCGGTCATAAAATCCGTACTTTTCGTTATTGATAAGCACGGTATTTCCCATCATAATCTTCCGTTTAACCTCCGACCCAAAACCCTGGGACCGCGTTTTCCGTATACTATCCTTCCACTCCTTAGCCGATTCTCTTTTCCCATAATTGATACCATCGAAACGCTCAAGGTTAGTAGCTGCTTCTACGGTGGAAATGACATTGTAAAGGGGAAGTAGGTAATCCAAATACGGGAAGTCAATGGGTACGACCCTGTATCCCTGGTTTTTCATCAGCTTTAGCAAGGAATTGAAGTAATCCTTTATCTCCGGATCGAGCTTTTCATATTCCAGCAAATTTTTGAAATAACCTACTACTTTTCCGGAGCTCTTTTTGTCCTTTTTACGGAATGAAGAAACCAGGGTATGATCTTTCCCATCGGGCCCGGAAATAACATCCATTATCCGTTTCAAATCATCTGTTGAATTCGTTATGGGCCCTATCTGATCAAGCGAAGAAGCATAAGTCACCAGACCGTAGCGGGAAACCAAGCTATAAGTGGGTTTCATCCCAAAAACCCCGCAAAATGCCGAAGGTTGTCGTATAGATCCTCCGGTATCCGATCCCAAAGCGGCATGGCATAGGCCGGCACTTATGGCTGCCGCAGGACCTCCGGAAGAACCGCCTGTCGTTCGGGAAGGATCGTATGGATTTTTCACTCTGCCGTATTTTGAAAACTCGTTAGCCGATCCCATAGCAAATTCATCGCAATTCAAATGACCGAGAATTATGGCATCTTGTTCCAGCAATCTTGCTACCGCTGTGCCAGAAAAGGAGGGTTTGTAGCCTTCGAGAATTCGGCTGGATGCATTCAATTCATGACCTTTCCAGACAATATTATCCTTAAGAGCAATCACCATCCCGGCTAAAGCCCCGGCCGTACCGTTACGCAATTTTTCATCGATTTCGACGGCTCTCTGGAGAGCTTCCTTTTCGTAACTACGCGCAAAAACATTGAGTTCTTTCCTGTTTTCAATAGTTTTAAGAAACGCTCTTACGCGCTTTTCAACGGAAAGCGTGCCGTCTGCATAGGCTTGCTTATCTTCCGAGTATGTTACAGGCTCTCTCATATAAAAAAAAGCCACCAATAGCATTGATGGCCACTTATAACCAAAAATTGAAAATTCTACTTATTGTCTTCAACTTTATTTTCGTCCCTGGTGGTCTCGTTATTGTTATTTTGCTCTTTGTCTTCTTCCTCATCAGTATTTAAACCTTCCTTAAAGTTTTTAATACCTTTTCCCATTCCTTTCATCAGCTCCGGTATCTTTTTGCCTCCGAAAAGTAAGAGCACTATGACGAGAACTAAGATAATTTCGAATGGCCCCGGGCTGAAAGCAAGCAATATTGAATTTAACATCTGTCTATTTTTTAATTATTCTATGTCACAAAATTAACAAAGAATATATTTAATCAGCCAACCAATGGGATGGATTTTGCATTTTTTTTCCTTTCCAGAGTTCAAAATGCAATTGCGTTTTGCTCGTTTCGGGATCGGTATGGATTTCACCTATCGCATCCTTGGTTTGAATTTTCTCCCCGATATTAACCGATACCTCTTTAAGATTCGAGTAGACGGTAAGGTATTCGCCATGACGCAAAATCACCACCCGATTCTGACCGGATAGCGTCATAATATTCGTCACTTCTCCTTCAAACACCGCCCTGGCTTTTATACCCGATGATGTTAAAATATCAATCCCATTGTTTTTCGTTTTAACATACTCAAGTACAGGATGGGAATGCTCTCCGTAAGTACTTGAGATAATTCCTTTTTTGGTAGGCCAGGGTAATTTCCCCTTGTTTGATGAAAAATTATCGGAGAGTTCAGCCTGCTCGGGTGTCATCTCAAAGGTGCGCTTTATTGTTCTCTCGCCGGAAGGCCGCTCTGCTTCTTCCGATTTTTTAATTTCGTTGGCAATAGCTTTTTCTATCGCTCTTTGCAGCTCTTTGGCGGCTTTCTCCTTTCTTCTCAATTCCTCCAGTAATTCCTTCTCTTTATTAGCTAGCCTTTTAACCGCTTTATTGTGCTCCGTTTTCTCTTCTACCAGGTTTTTCTTCTCCATTTCCCGGCGGGCTTTAAGACTTATCTTCTTTTCGCGCATTTGGCGCAGTTTCGCATTCTTTTGCTCAATGCTATCATGCGTACTTTTTATCAACTGTGTCTGTTCATGGCGGTATCGGCTGTATTGTTTAAAATACCGCATCCTCCTGATGGCCTGGTTAAAATCATCCGAAGAAAAAATATACATCAAACGTGTGATATCATTGCGATTTTGCTGCGCTGCGCGAATCATTTGTGCATATTCTTCCTTCAGCTTTTCCAGCTTTTTTTCCAGCTCGCTGATACGTTTTTGATTGGAAACAATGGAATTGTTAATCTGCTGAATTTCCGATTCGATATTAGTGATTAGCTGTTGTCGCTTTTGGATCTTTTTATTGGCAAGCACTACCTCGTTCAGCGAAGTTTTTTTGCTCTTTTTGGTCTCTTCAATGAGCTTGGAGGTTAGCTCAATTTCTTTTTCCAGCTTTTGCTTTTCCTGCTTGAGCTTTTTTTTCTCCGTTTGAGCATGAAGGTTGCTTACGCATGAAATCAATACGATAACAAATATAAACCCGGCTATTTTTTGACTCCATGACATCACCAAAGAATTTCACCTTAATCCTTAACTTGTAATTGCTGGTATTTTGCCGAAATATTAAACGGAAACTTCAAATCCTTATTGAGTGCCACCTTTGAATAATCGATAACAACTCTCATATTTTTCTCCGTTTTAAACTCATACTCGGCCTGAAGCGGAAAAAGCTGCTCGGAAACAGGATTATAGTCATTATATTCTGCAATTAATTCATGATCACTGGACTGGGAAATTTCTTTCATCATCACTTTGTTGATTTTAAAAGTCTGAGGATCCAGCCAGGTTTTTTGAACAGGGACAGAAGCATCTTTATGATTACTTGCATATTCCCTGAGCTTACTATGGTTAGCCGGTTCAATACGATAGGTGTTTTCATCGATTTTCACATTCCAGTCAGCCTTTTCATGAAAGGGGAAGTCATTTCCTAACAAAAAAGCCTGTAGCATATCAAAATTCATAGAACTACTAAAATAGGCGTTTACGTATTCATAATCCGCCTTAAAATAGGATTTGTTATGCCGGTCAATATATTTCACCGAATCCGGTGTTATCATGATCCGGGCTATTTCGATACCCAGGACCGGGGCAATAGAAACCCAAATCGCACTGTCTTTTTTAATACGAATATTACCTTTAAAACGCGTTTTCTCATTTCCTTTCGTATAGTTAACAGAAATTTTCGCCTGAAAGGAATCAAAATTAAGCTTATGATCATCCAATTGCGTCATTACATATTCCGAACCGGCTTCCTCCACATCACCTTTCATCGCACTTCGCTCCGACCGGCAGGAAAACAGTATAACTATCACCGTTATCAAAACAGAAAATAACCCGACTCGCTTTATCATTCTGTAATTCGTTTTCTTTTTTCAATCTTTTCATCAATAAATTCGGTTGTATCACCCTGCTTTTGGGCTCTTTTCCAATAGTTCACAGCTTTATCCGTTTTTCCCATTTCGTAGAAAACATCACCCAGATGTTCAAGGACAGTCCCACTTGGATCATCGCTGGTTTCTACTGCCTTTTGAATCCAAAATTTCGCCTCATCATATCTTCCCAGTTTAAATAACACCCACCCGTATGTGTCCTGGTTATTCGGATTACCGGAGTCAATTTTAACCGCTTTCTTGGCATACTCTTTTGCTAATTCAAGTTTCTCCCCTCTAAGCGCCAAATAATAGCTATAATTGTTCAGGGTAAATGAATTCGAAGGATCTTTTTCAATAGCTTTACTAAAATATTGATCGGATTTGTCGTATTGGCCTAATTCGTTGTATACTTCACCCAGATAGGTAGTAAATTGTATTTCCAATTGTTCATTATCAGCTACCATGTCTTGCCCTTCCAGCAAATATTCTTCGGCACTTTTATAATTTTCCAGTTGTAACTCCGCAATCCCTGCAAAAAAATAGGGTGTTGGCTGCATTGGGAAAAGCTCCTGAGCTTCAGAACTTTTGTCCTTTAATTTTTCAAATTTGGATTTTTGAAGAAGAATATTGAGATAACTTTCCCAATTATAAAACTTCGAAGAGTTCAATTCAATAGCTTTCTCAAACTGCTTTTCCGCTTTATCCAATCGCTCATCTTTATAAAGAAAATCGGCATAAATTGCGTGACTGTTGCTTTCATTGGGGTGAGTCTCCACCAGAATTTCAGCAAGCGTAAAGGCCTGAGCTTTCTGACCCGAATACATTTCAGACATAGAATAGTAGGAAGTAAGAATTTGAACCTTCGACTGAAGTTTAAGCGCCGGACTCTTGAATCCTCTTTTCAATTCCCGGAAGGCGGAATCTTCCTTACCCTGTTTTTTGTAGAGATCGGCCATATTAATATGCACATTAGCATTGGTCGAATCCAATTGCTTCACCTTTTCGTAGGTCTTCCTGGCTTTGGTATATTGCTCGGTTTTCACATAAAGGTTAGCCATCATATTATAATAATCCACGTTTTGAGGATTGTTTTCTATTAATTTCTGTATTTCTTCAACGGCTTTTTGTTGCTTACCCAGTTTAAGGTAAAGCTTTTGTTTTTGTATAACCAGTCGTTTATGCACCCCCACGAGCTTTTCGAGTTCATCAAGAGCCTCAATAGCCTTCTCATGCTCTCCAACGATCATATATAACTGTGCGATGTCGAGATATAAATCAGGGCGGTTTGAAAACTCCTTAATCACTTCATTATATACGGATATGGCTTCTTTATATTCTTGCTGGGTCTTTAATATTTTCGCAAATTCAATTTTATACCATTTGTTCTCAGGTTTTGTTACGGAGGCTTTACGGATATGTTTTTCAGCTTGTTCCCAGTTGTTGTCTTTTTTATATATCCGTGCCAGTTGATAATGGCTGGGAGCGTGGAGGGAATCTTTATCCAGCACTTTCTCGAAAAGCTCCTTCGCCTTTTTATGGTTTTCCAAAACCATCTCTTTAGAACCGTCGAGATAAATTGATCTGACTTGCCTGTTTATTTCCTCTTTCTTTTCCTGAATATCTTCTTCAGCTTGCTGCACATTCTCAGCTTGCTGCACATTCGAAGAGGTATTGCACCCCATAACCAATAAAATTAAGCTGACGAATAAAAATCCTGCTATTCTTTTCATTTCCTTTTTCCTTTCCATTTGTTAGACGGATCCTGTGCTACCAAAACCACCGGAACCTCTTTCTGTTTCATTCAACCGGGATACTTCCTGCCATTTTGCCTGCTCATGTGATTGAATGACCATTTGGGCTACCCGCTCACCATGCTCAATTTTCACCTTCTCATCTGACAAATTCACCAGGATCACTTTGATTTCGCCCCTGTAATCAGCATCAATAGTTCCCGGACTGTTAAGTACGGTTACGCCTTTTTTTATAGCCATACCACTACGCGGCCTGACCTGGGCTTCATATCCCACCGGCAATTCAATAAAAATTCCAGTGGGTACTAAAGCTCGCTTTAAAGGTTCAAGCTCAATGGATTCATTAAGATTAGCCCGTAAATCCACCCCTGCACTCGCTACCGTCGCGTATTCCGGTAGCGGATTTTCCGATTTGTTAACGATTTTAACTTTCACGACCTGCCTAATTTATGAACAACAAAAGTATTAAATTTTTCACGTTGAG
>JAIPAH010000127.1 GCA_021740175.1 Bacteroidales bacterium | reverse complement strand
TCTCGACGGACGCTCGTCAACATACTGCACCGATGTCGCCAAAATACTTCATTCGCCCATCTTTCATGTTAATGCCGACGATGTGGAGGCGCTGGTTTACACGATGCAATTAGCCCTGGAATTCCGCCATAAATTCAATAAGGATGTTTTTATCGATCTATTGGGGTACCGGAAATATGGTCACAATGAAGGGGATGAGCCTCGATTCACGCAGCCATTGCTGTATAAAAAAATCGCAAGGCATCCCGACCCGGCCAGGATTTATTCTGAAAAACTCAATAACGAAAAAGTCTTAACCCAGGAAGAAGCCAAGGATTATGAGAAAACCTATACCGAAGAATTAGAGAAGGCTTATGAGCAATCGAAGAGCATAGAAAAGGCCGTAATCACTTCCTTCCTCGGAAAGGAATGGAAGAATATCAGAAGAGCCACCAATAACGATTTCAATCATTCACCCAATACAGGTGTTGCTCAACAACAATTGGTACGCATAGGGAAAAAACTTACCGAAGTCCCGGAGGATAAATCTTTTTATCGCAAGTCTCTTAAACTCCTGAAAGAGCGACGAAAAAGAGTCGATGAAGGGAGCTTTGACTGGGGCATGGCTGAGCTTTTGGCCTATGGTAGTCTTTTGGAAAAGGGATATCCTGTAAGGCTAAGCGGCCAGGACTCCCAAAGAGGTACCTTTTCACACCGCCACGCAGTAATTACATTGGAGGATTCGGAAGAGCAATATATGCCCCTCAATCAATTAAGTGAAAACCAATCGCGGTTTGAAATCTATAATTCTCCCCTGTCAGAATACGGGGTTATGGGTTTTGAATACGGGTATTCGCTGACCACCCCTTACAGCCTGACAATCTGGGAGGCACAATTCGGCGATTTCGTAAATGGCGGGCAGGTCATCATTGATCAATACCTCAGCAGTGCAGAAGATAAATGGAATGTTATGAACGACCTCGTCCTTTTGCTGCCGCATGGGTACGAAGGACAAGGCCCGGAGCACTCGAGCGGAAGAATGGAACGCTTCCTGGAGCTCGCCGCCGAGAATAATATGCAGATTGTCAATGCCACCACACCCGCTAATTTCTTCCACGTATTGCGGCGACAAGTCTACAGAGATTTCAGGAAACCCCTTATCGTGTTTACCCCGAAAAGCTTATTACGCCATCCCCGCTGTGTTTCTGGCTATGAAGAGCTAACCACAGGCGGTTTTAACGAAGTAATTGATGATGCCGATGCCGATCCCCAACAGGTGGAAAAGGTTGTCCTTTGCTCGGGGAAAATATATTATGACCTACTAGCCCGTAAGGAAGAGCTTAATAATGAAAATATAGCTATTGTCAGGGTGGAGCAATTGTATCCCCTGCCTAAAAACCAATTGATGTCTATCGTTGACAAGTATCATAAGGCCAAACGGTGGTTATGGGTACAGGAAGAGCCTGCCAATATGGGAGCATGGACATTTATGCAAGAGCATTTCAAGGAAGTCGATCTTAAGCTTATATCCCGCCCTCCCAGTGGTAGCCCCGCAACAGGATCAAGTAAATTCCATCAACTCCAGCAGGAAAAGATCCTTGATAAAACCTTCCATCAATGCAACTGCCATCGCTTGGATGAAGAGTGTCAGATGGTATGTATAGGAAACCGGTGGAGAACATTTATGCAGAAGGAACAAAAAGAAACAAAAACAAATAAAGCATAACCAGACCTAATTATGTTAGTAGAAGTAAAAGTACCCAGTCCGGGGGAGTCTATAACTGAAGTACAAATAGCCAATTGGTTGGTTGAAGATGGCGACCAGGTGGAAAAAGATGATGAGATTGTTGAAATCGACTCGGATAAGGCTACATTGAGTATCAACTCGGAAGCTTCAGGCGCTATAAAAATAGAAACACCGGAAGGAGAAACGGTCGAAGTGGGAGCCGTTATAGCCAAAATCGATACCGAAGCTACCGGGAATAAGAAAAAATCGGAAGAAATAGAAGCCTCCGAAGAAACCCGGAAATCTGCACCAAAAGAAAATACCGCTGAAAAGCAGGCTGAAACGGCTACTACTAAACAGGACAAAAAGGAAGAGCCAGACCGGAAAAGTTCAGAAGAAACACCTCCTTCTACAACACCAGAGGAATCACAGGAAACCCCACCCCCCAAGCAGCAGGAAGAAAAAATGGAGTGGCATGTCAGTCCGCTGGCCAAAAAACTCATGGAAGAATACGATATCAGCCAGGAAGATTTCGTCGAGTTTTTTAAAAAGTATCGCATTTCTCGTGCTGATGTCGAGTTTTACCTGGAAAACAAGGATAAAATTGACGGGGGGCAAACCGAAAAAACTGCGGAAAGCAGAGATATTATCCCCGGTGGCTGGCAGGGGAACCGTGACACAGAACGGCAGAAAATGTCGACCTTACGAAAAAAGCTCGCGCAGCGGCTGGTTTCAGTCAAAAACGAAACCGCTATGCTTACTACCTTCAACGAGGTAGATATGAAGCCAATTATGGACCTGCGGAAACAATACAAAGAAAAATTCAAAGAAAAACACGGCGTATCGCTGGGTTTTATGTCTTTCTTTACAAAAGCCGCGGCGAAAGCACTGGCCCTATACCCTTCGGTAAACGGCAGAATAGAAGCCGATGAGATTGTTTACCACAAATATGCTGATATCGGCATTGCCGTAAGTGCTCCGAAAGGGCTTATGGTTCCCGTTTTACGAAATGTCGAAAACATGACGCTGGCAGAAATTGAAAACGGCATCAAGGATAAAGCAAAACGGGCGCGAGACAATAAAATAACACTACAGGAGATGGAGGGCGGCACCTTTACGATTACTAACGGGGGCGTATTTGGCTCGATGCTCTCTACCCCTATAATCAATCCTCCTCAAAGCGCTATTTTAGGGATGCACAACATCGTTGACCGACCCATGGCCATTGAAGGTAAGGTGGAAATACGACCTGTTATGTATGTCGCCTTATCCTACGACCACCGATTGGTAGATGGGAAAGATTCCGTTAGTTTCCTTTACACGCTCAAGGAAATGCTGGAGGAGCCATCAAAATTACTGCTAGGAGGAGAAGACCCGCACAGGAAATTACTGGATCTTTAACCGAATAAGTAATATCAGGGGTCAAGCATAAGTTTATTTTGGCTACAGGGACTTTATATAGCCTGACAAATTGATCTATTTTTCATACTTTTGTTACTTAAGTATGCAAATCGCTTATTATGCGCGAAAAAACAGATTTCCTGGTAGTGGGTAGCGGCATTGCGGGGCTGAGTTTTGCCCTGAAAGTAGCCCCTTACGGCAAGGTCACCATCGTAACAAAAGACAAGGCAAAAGAAACGGCAACGAGATATGCCCAGGGTGGCATTGCCGCTGTTATGTATAACCCGGATAGTTATGAAAAACATATCAGGGATACAATGGCAGCGGGAGATGATCTTAATGATGAAAAGATCGTCAGGATGACGATTCGCGAATCCACACGCAGGGTCAAAGAACTCATCGAGTGGGGCACCGAATTTGATAAAACCGGTGAGGGACGTTATGAACTTGGCCGAGAAGGAGGGCACTCTGAATACCGCGTGCTTCATCATAAAGACAAAACAGGACAGGAAATTCAGAATACCCTTCTGCGCAAAGCAAAGGAACATCCCAATATTAATGTTCTCGAAAATCACTTCACCATAGATGTCATCACTCAACATCATCTGGGAGTGGAGGTCAACCGTCAATCGAAAAAGATCACATGCTTTGGTGCTTATATTCTGGAACCCAATACCGGCAAGGTGATGACCCTGTTAAGCAAAGTCACCATGATAGCCACAGGAGGTGCCGGAAATGTGTACAAGAACACTACAAATCCGAGTGTGGCGACCGGCGACGGAATAGCCATGGTATATCGTGCGAAAGGACATATAACAAATATGGAGTTCATCCAGTTTCATCCCACCTCGTTATATAATCCCGGCGAAACGCCTTCCTTTTTAATATCCGAAGCTTTGCGGGGATACGGAGCCATCCTTAAAAATAAAGACGGCATAGAATTCATGCAGAAATATGATAAGCGGGGTTCACTAGCACCCCGCGATATAGTAGCCAGGGCAATCGACAATGAGATGAAATTAAGAGGGGAAGACCACGTTTACCTGGATTGCCGACACCTGGAAAAAAATGAGGTCATTAATCACTTTCCGAACATATATGCCAAAACTTTAAGCATAGGCATCGATCTGAGCAAGGAAATGATACCTGTTGTTCCCGCGGCACACTACTTATGTGGAGGCATAAAAGTAGACGAATATGCCCGGAGCTCTATTCATCATTTATATGCATCGGGTGAATGTGCTTACACCGGACTGCACGGGGCCAACCGGTTAGCTTCCAACTCTTTACTCGAGTCACTGGTATTCAGCCACAGGGCGTATCTTGATGCTGTCAAAGTCATTGATAAAGTGGATTACAAAAATGAAATACCCGACTGGAATCCGGGCGGTACGACCCTCACAGAAGAGATGGTGCTCATCACCCAAAGTCATAAAGAATTGCGTTCAATTATGAGTGATTATGTAGGCATTGTAAGGTCTAATCTTCGTCTGAAAAGAGCGTTAGACCGACTGGAAATTATATTTGAAGAGACCGAACAGCTTTACAGGGAATCAACGGTAATCCAGGAAATCTGCGAACTTCGTAATCTTATCAACGTGGCAGAATTGATAATAAAAATGGCTATGGAAAGAAAAGAAAGTCGGGGATTACATTATAGCCTCGACTATCCTCCACAAAAAAACCACAATAATTATGGCACTGATAAAAACTTTGCAAGGTAAAACTCCTAAATACGGAGCCCATTGCTTCTTTGCTGATAACGCGACGATTATCGGCGATGTAACGATGGGAGATAACTGCAGCATATGGTTTAATGCGGTTATCAGGGGCGACGTCCATTACATTAAAATGGGTGACCAGGTAAACGTTCAAGACGGTGCGGTTATCCATGCTACCTATCAAAAATCACCGACCAACATAGGAAGCTATGTTTCCATTGCCCATAATGCTATTGTTCATGGCTGTACAGTCCATGACAATGTTTTGATTGGGATGGGCTCTATCATTATGGACGATGCGGTAGTACAAAGCAATGCTATTATTGCCGCCGGCGCTCTCGTTTCTAAAAACACGGTGGTTGAATCGGGAAGTGTATATGCCGGTGTCCCGGCGAAAAAAATTAAAGATATTGACACCAACCTTAGCCAGGGAGAAATTCAACGAATCGCCAACAGTTATATCAAGTATGCCGGATGGTATCAAAATAATAAAGGCCCCGATACTTAGTACCGAGACCTATACTTTTTCATACTTTAAAAGCTGTGACTAACGAATGCCCAATTCCTTTTCTACTAAAGGCTGGATGCTGTCACCTTTTTCGTAATAGAGCAACGTACCCATCGAAACATCAAAAACGTAAGTATAGCCTTCTTCTTCCGATACTTTTTCAATAGCATTTTTAACTCTTTCGATGAGGGGATTAAATAATTCCTGCTGTTTGTTTTGAATATCCTTATCAGCCGTTTGACGGAAGGATTGAATTCTTTGTTCCAGTTCACGCAACTCTTGTTGCTTGGATTGACGAATCAAGTCCGACATCGATTCCTTTTTGGACTCAAATTTCTTAAGTTTATCACGATACTCCACCATCATAGAGTTGATTTGATCCTTAAGATCGTTGCGGTAGTCCTTTAGTTTTTGTTCCAGTGTATCCCTTCCGGGCATGTTCTGAAGAATTTCCGAACTATTTACGTATCCTAATTTAGCATTCGTCTGAGCATTCAGACTGCCTGCTGTTAATATTACAGCTATAAAAAACAGGACGAGTTTAGATAAATGTTTCATTGTTTCTCTGTGTTATTTTGGTTTCCTTAATCGTTTGCAAATTTATCAAAAAATAAAATCAAACCTAACCCCAAAAAAATATTTCTGGTTTACAAATGGTTAGTATGAATATCCAAGCTTGTCCAATACCTGATCGCTAATATCATAACGGGGACTGGCAAACAATAGCTTGGGGTTGTTAGCCTTGTCAAAGACAAAAGCGTAATTTTTATCATTGGCAATTTCTTCTATGGCATTAAACACTTTCTCTTGAATGGGTTTTACCAATTCCTGGCGTTTTTTATGTAAATCCCCGTCTTCGCCAAAACGCTTCTCTTGCAATTTTCTAACTTCTTTCTCCTTCTGAACAATTTCTTGTTCCCGTTGCTTTTTCATATCTTCGGGCATTAAAGCAGCATCTGCCTGAAACTCTTTGTATAACTGGTCAATTTTCTGATACTTCTCTTCAATCTCTTTTTGCCACTTTGCCGACAGGTCATCCAACTGTTGTTGAGCATCCTTATATTCAGGAATGTTGTTGAGGATGTATTCCGTATCGACAAAAGCATATCGCTGGGCTGATGAAGCCAAGGCAAAAAAGAGCAGAGCGGTTGATATTAAAATAATTCGTTTCATAAGCATTTTATATTGATAAAGCAGGCGTAATACCTTGTAAAAAATCAAAACAAGGTAAAACGCCTTAAATTGATTTATATTTCAATCACACAAACAATATACCAAAGTCTTACATGTTTTGACCAATGGTAAAGTGAAACTGACCTTTATTGGCATCCGGAATACCGGGAACCTGGTCAAAGCCGTAGCCCCAATCAATACCTAACATCCCGAACATAGGCAGGAATACACGCAAACCGACCCCCGCCGAACGGTAAAGTTTAAAAGGCTTGAATGTATCAAAATTCAACCATGAATTTCCTGCTTCCATGAAGCCCAAAACATAAATCGTAGAGCTGGGTTTGAGCGAGATAGGATATCTCAGCTCAATAGAATTCTTATTATATACGGCACCCCCTAGATTGTCATCCTTATAATAATTAGGGGTAAGCGAATAATTGCTATACCCTCGCATAGAAATAATTTCCCTGCCGTCATAATTACGATACCCGGTCAAGCCATCGCCGCCCAGGTAAAACCTGTCAAAGGGAACAGTACCGATATCCTGGTTATAATGTCCCAGAAAGCCGTATTGGGTTTGGAAGCTGATAACCAAATCACCTACCAGCTTTTTGAACCACTTGCCCTTGAATTTCCACTTATGATATTCCAACCACTCAAACTTATTTTGAGGTGACATAGAAGAATAATTTTTATCCTTAAACGCGGAATAGGGTGGCGTCAACTCAAGCGATAAAGAGACATCCGAACCATTTCGCGGGAATATCGGTGCATCAATGGAATTTCTTCCAAATTTGACATTGTAGCTAATGGTATTGTAATTTCCATTGCCACTGCCAAAAGAGAATATCTGAGTATAATTTTTTAACTTATAGCGCTCGAACTTAAGACTTTGGCGTAATGTAAAAAAGTCATCGGGCCAGTTCAAGCGTTTCCCTAAAGCAACCGTAACGCCGTCAATCTGGAATGAATAATCACTGCCTGCAGAAGTAAAGGCATTCCCAAAGAGGGAATGGTTATAAGATACCGTCAACGAGTTGGGCTTACTACCCCCTACCCATGGCTCAGTGAAGGAAGCACTGTAGCTGAGGTAGCCTTTGCCATAAGACTGAACTTTAAGATTGAGCTTCTGCCCGTCTCCTGTGGGAATGGGGCGCCATGCTTCCTTATCGAAAAAACGACTGGTCGAAAAGTTATTGAAAGTAAGTCCCAGGGTACCAATGAGGCGACCATACCCCCAGCCACCGGAGAGTTCAATCTGGTCGGAGGAAGTTTCTTCTACCTGGTATTCAATATCGACGGTTCCTTCTTTAGGGTTCGGTTTAGGTACCGGTTTAATCGTCTCAGAGTTAAAATATTTTAGCTGGGATAATTCCCTGGTGGAACGAATAATATCGTTACGGCTAAATAGCTGGCCGGGTTTCGTGCGCAGCTCTCTTAATACCACATGATCGTTGGTACGGGTGTTCCCCGAAACGGAGACATTATCGATAGTAGCCTGTTCGCCCTCGAAAATGCGAAGCTCCATATCAATGGAATCGTTCTCCACGTTTACTTCCACCGGGGTTACATTAAAAAACAGGTAACCATTGTCAAGATAAAGAGAACTGACGTCACTTCCATTAGGATCGTAATTAAGCTTTGTATTGAGAATCTCCTGGTTAAAAACATCCCCTTTCTCAATCCCCAGCACCTGGTCAAGTTGTTCTGAAGAATAAACTGTGTTACCCGTCCATTCTATATTTCTGAAATAATATTTTTCGCCTTCATCTACATAGAGGTTCAGGTCAATCGTATTATCCTCATTATGACTGACAGAATCGGCAAGAATTTTGAAATCACGATATCCCAAAGAATTATATTTATCTACCAGTTTCTGCTTATCTTCTTCGAATTCCTCACGAATGAACTTTGATTTTTTAAAGATTCCCAAACGATAATCATCGGCAACAATTTGCCTGACAGAATCGGCTATCGAAGCGAAATCAAAAGTAACCACTCCTTTTACCGTACTTGCCACAAGCTTGTCAATACTATTAAGGGGCCTGAAACGCACCTTTTCTTTCGTGTTTTTAAATGCACTCACTGCCGATACATCCGGTAGCTCTTCATTCCCGTGAATATTAATATCTTTAATCTTAATTCGCTTATTTTTATCAATATCAAACCGCAGCTTAACATAATTCCTTCGGGTGGTATCCACACGCTTTTGCATCTCCACGTCCACATTCATATACCCTTTATCGCGGAAATACTCCTTGATAGTCTTTCTAGCACTAACTCTAAGGTTATCGGTCACTACATCCCCATTGACGAGTTCCAGTTTATCACGCAACTTATCGGCTTCGCCTTTTCTTACACCTTCAAAACTAAAACCCGAGAGGCGGGCACGCTCGGCCAGTCGGATTTCGAGAAAAATCTTCTTCCCTTCCACTTTATTGGCTACGATGCGAATATCCTCGAAAAGCCCTTGATCCCATAAATTCTTTATTGCTTTACTGATTTTTTCACCGGGAACATTGATCTTTTCTCCGACGTTGAGATCGGAAACCATTACGAGTACATTCTTATCAAGATAGTTTACCCCGGAAACTTTGATGCCGCCAATTTCATATTGCTCGGGCTCCGCATAATCAATCTCTTCAAGTTCGCCGCCAATGGTAATTTGTCCTTCAATCTCGTTTGAAAATGATAATAATAGAAATAGTAAGAAAAAAAGTCCGGATTTTTTCAATAATTTGTTTGATATCTGCTTAAATCTCATTCGCTCCGTATCCTATTTTTTTATTTGTTCACTAATTTTTCCGAATCTGCGCTCTCTTGACTGATAATTAATCAAAGCCTGGTAAAGGTGTTCTTTTCTGAAATCAGGCCATAAGGTGGGGCAAAAATACAGCTCACTGTAGGCTAATTGCCACAGCAAGTAATTACTCAACCTATGCTCACCACTTGTCCTGATAAGAAGTTCAGGATCGGGCATTCCGGCAGTAGCAATATACTGTTTTACCACCTCCTGGTCGATAGCTTGCGGGTCAAGTTTCCCTTCCCTGGCGTCATACGCTACATGCCGCATGGCCTGCTCAATATCCCAACGCCCACTGTAATTAAGGGCCAGGGTTAA
>JAIPAH010000126.1 GCA_021740175.1 Bacteroidales bacterium | reverse complement strand
ACACTCGCATGTCGCTCTTCGTGTTAGTCAGCACAGTCGGGGTATAGAAGGTTCCATGGCATTCGCCGCCGGCAAGGATTTCCGCGCCGTTCTGCACTGCTTCATCAACCCATTCCCTGACCCTTTGGGCATTATCCTCGTCAATCATGGAAGTAACATCGGTAGTTTCTTCATCCGGAGGGCCGAGCTTCAGGTTTTTGACTCTTTCAACAAATTCTTGCCGGAATTCCTCAAAAATTTTCTCATGGACATAAATTCGCTGAGTATGAATACAAACTTGTCCGGCATACGCAAAGCCGCCAACAACAGAACGCTGAACTGCTCTCTCTATATCGGCTGATTGGGTAACTATTACCCCGGCATTGCCCCCAAGTTCAAGCAGCGTCTTCTTCTTTCCTGCCGACTGTTTCATTTTCCATCCCACGGCCGGGGACCCTGTAAAGGTTAGCAATTTCAATCGATCATCCGTTACCAGCATATCCCCGGTATCACGGTTCATCGGCAAAATCGAAACAGCGCCCGCCGGCAAATCGGTTTGTGCGATAATCCGGGCTAATTCCAGGGTAGCTAGAGGAGTTTTTGTTGCCGGTTTCAATATAATAGGACAACCGGCTGCTATGGCCGGAGCCAATTTGTGGACAGCCAGGTTCAGAGGAAAGTTGAAAGGGGAAATAGCAGCCACAGGCCCAACGGGGAAATATTTGACAAGACCCTCTTTGTTTTCACCTGCAGGTGTCCAGTCAAGACTGATATATTCTTTCGGCAATCTCTTTGCCTCTTCCGCGGCTATAGTAAATGTCTGGATAGCCCTTTTGGTTTCACTCAAAGCATATTGATAAGGTTTAGCAGCCTCACGGGCAATAATTAGGGCGAAATGGTCTTTGTTTTCCTCGATCTTATCAGCAATCTCTTTGAGAATTAAATATCTCTTGTGAGAAGGAAGATTTTTTAAATCTTCACTTACATTCACGGCAGCATTAATAGCCTCTTCCAATTCCTGCTTACCTGCCAGGTAAGTGGTACTGACTACATCGTTACTGTAAGGATTTATTACATCGTAAGGATGATCGGTTTGTAAAAATATTCCTCCGCCAAATAAATAGTGAGATTGCATCATAGGTTAGGTCTTCTTTTATTTATCTAACAAATTTAACAAAAAAGAATACTTTTGCGCCATGAAAAATATAAAAAACCATAAATACCTGCCCTATCTTATTTTAGCGGTTTTAGCCCTTACATGGGGTTCTTCTTTCATCCTGATAAAAAAAGGATTGATCTATTTTTCAGATACGGAGGTCGGGGCTTTGCGTATAGCCATTGCCTTCAGTGTTTTTATTCCATTCGCTATAAAACGGCGGTATAAAATCTCTTCCAGGCATTTCCCTTATTTAGCCATAGTCGGATTCATCGGGAGTGCAGCTCCGGCATTTCTTTTTGCCAAAGCCGAAACCGGCATAGACAGCAACCTTGCAGGTATATTGAATTCGCTCACACCGCTTTTTACTTTTATTATAAGTTTTGCTTTTTTCCGTTTTAAAGCCCGCTGGTTTAATCTTCTGGGCTTGCTGCTTGGGCTGACAGGAGCAATCGGGTTAATTGTCGTAAGCGGCGAAGGAAACATTGCCTTTAATTTTACTTACGCTGGTTTTGTCATCATTGCCACCGTCTGCTATGCAATCAATGTAAATGTTATTCATTATAAACTTAAAGACCTGGATAACATTACGATTGTAACGTACGGTTTTACATTTGCCGGTATCCCCACCCTTATTTACCTGCTCGTTTTTACACCATTCCTTAACACCATGAGTGAAGGTTCGGGTGCCATCTATGGGCTGGGATATATTGCTATTTTAGGAGTGATAGGGACTTCACTGGCATTGATGATTTTTTATTACCTCATCCAAACCTCCAATACGATTTTCGCTTCCAGCGTAACTTATCTCATACCCATTGTTGCAGTAATGTGGGGAATTATTGACGGGGAAGTTTTCCGTATATCATATTTCCTATGGATTGCTTTAATCCTCTATGGTATTTATTTGGTTAATACAAAAAAGCTCTTTGTCCTCAATCGTTTGAAATATAATTCAAAATACCACTAATCCTAAAAGAATCATTTTTTTCACTTAATCTATTTTCATTTTTGTTTTTTTACTATATTTGCAGCCCAATTTTACGGATGAAAATAATTAAAAGATGTACGCAATACTTGATATAAACGGACAGCAGTTCAAAGTAGCAGAGAATCAAAACATCTATGTTCATCGCCAGCAAGAGGAAGAAGGCTCCTCTATCGAATTTGATGGTGTTTTGCTTCTGGACAACGATGGTGATATTAAGGTAGGTGCCCCCACTGTTGAGGGAGCAAAGGTGACGGCGAAAGTTGTTGCCCACACTCGCGGTGAAAAAGTCAAAGTGTTCAAAAAGAAACGAAGAAAAGGGTACCAAAAAGAAACCGGACACCGGGATGATTTAACCCAATTGCAAATAGAAGCGATAACAACGAATTAAGAAATTTCTAAACTTTTGACATATGGCTCACAAAAAAGGAATGGGTAGTACCCAAAACGGTCGTGACTCGGAAAGTAAACGGTTAGGAGTAAAAAAATACGGAGGCCAGTTTGCCAAAGCAGGAAATATTCTTGTAAGACAAAGAGGCACAAAACATAATCCGGGACTCAATGTCGGTAAAGGGAAAGATGATACATTATTCGCCCTTCGCGACGGCTTTGTGGAATTCCGGAAGAGAAAAGGGAACAAATCTTATATAAGTATCGTTCCTAACGAATCTGAAGCGTAATAAGCATACAGGTAGTTTACGGTTTAATCTCCTGGTAACATTTTTTTGTGTCAGGAGATTTTTTTGTTTTTATAATTATCATAAAAATGTCACTCAAAAATTATTAGAACATGCTCGATATTCATTACATCCGTGAGAATCATAAAGAGGTTATTGAACGGTTAAAAGTAAAAAACTTTGATGCCAGCAACCTCGTAAATCGCATTCTTGAGATTGATAAAAAACGCCGTGAAACCCAAAATAAACTCGACACCACACTCTCCGAGTCAAAAAACATGTCGAAAGAAATCGGTTCGCTTTTTAAAGAGGCCAAATTCGACCAGGCTAACGAACTCAAAGAAAAAACCTCCCAGCTTAAAGAACATTCCAAAGAACTCTCTTCTGAACTCGAGAATCTAAAGAACGAGCAGCAGAAGCTTTTGACAGAATTACCCAACCTCCCTCATCCCAGTGTCAAAAAAGGGCAAAGCGATGAGGATAATGAAGTCGTTGAGCAGCAAGCCAAAGAATCCATTTTTAAAGAAAAAGGGAAGCCGCACTGGGAATTGGCCGATAAATATGATGTCATTGATTTTAACACAGGCAGTAAAATATCCGGTGCAGGATTTCCGATATACAAAAGAAAAGTAGCTCGCCTTCAGCGGGCTTTGATAAATTATTTCCTCGACTTGGCGCGCTCCGAAGGTTATGAAGAGGTGCAGCCGCCGGTACTGGTCAACGAAGATTCGGGCTTTGGAACCGGTCAGCTCCCTGATAAAGAAGGACAAATGTATGAGCTGGAAAATGCTCCGCTGTATCTTATCCCCACTGCCGAAGTGCCGGTGACCAATATGTACCGCGACATGGTTCTCCAGGAAAAGCAGTTTCCGATCAAAAACGTAGCTTACTCCAGCTGCTTCCGCAGGGAAGCCGGTTCATACGGCAAAGAGGTGAGAGGCCTTAACCGCCTTCATCAATTTGATAAGGTGGAAATCGTCCAGATCCAGCATCCGGATAAATCGTATGATACGCTAACGGAGATGATTGAATATGTGAAAAGAATCCTGCGCAATCTTGAATTGCCTTTCCGCGTATCACGCCTATGCGGTGGCGACACCAGCTTTGCGGCCGCTGTTACTTATGACCTGGAAGTCTATTCCAAGGGGCAGAAAAAATGGTTGGAGGTTTCTTCGGTTTCCAATTTTGAAACCTACCAGTCTCTCCGCATGAAAACGCGTTTTAAAAACAGGGAAGGGAAGATGCAGGCTCCCCATACCCTCAATGGTAGTGCCCTGGCTCTCCCGCGATTGGTAGCAGCACTGATGGAAAACAACCAGACTTCCGCAGGTATCAAGCTTCCGGAGGTCATCGTCCCCTATACCGGGTTCGATTATATCAATTAAATACTATCTTTGTGGTCTATGATGAAGTATATCACAACCATATTACTCATAATAACGACCGGCGTTGCTCTGGGGCAAAGCGGCGTACCTGAAAAAGCTGCAAAAGACGAAAAACCGCTAAACAAAAAAGAAATACGTGAGAAGCGCGACAGGGCCCGCCATCATTACCGGAACCAGGAGTACAAAAAAGCCATCGCTATCCTTGATAATATCTACTGGAAAAGTCCTTCGCATATCAACTATACCTATTTTCTCAACAGTTTGATTTCTGTCTCAGATTTTGAAAAAGCTGAAAAACTGGTTAAGCATCACATCGATAAAAATCCTAACAACCCGCGATACAAGGTCGATTTGGGTTATGTGTACATGACCAACAACAAGACCCGAAAGGCAGAACAAATTTATGAGCGCCTGATAGAAAATCTTCCCAAAAACAAATCCACTATCCGCAGCGTTGCCAGCGCTTTCAAGGCTAAACGGCAGAATGAATATGCGATCAAAGCTTATAAAAAAGGCAGAGAACTTTTCCAGGACCCCTATATCTTTGGCATTTATATCGGCCGGCTGTATGACCGGATGGGCAAATATGAAAAAATGTTTAACGAATACTTGCAACTGCTTAACGCCGACAGACAAAAAGTTAAGCGAGTAAAATACCAGTTGCAAAACTCCCTCGAAGATGACCCGGAGAACAATAAAAGTCAGTATTTCCGCAAAGCTTTGTTAAAAAAAGTGCAGGAACAACCTGATAAACGTATTTATTCCGAGATGCTGCAATGGCTTTCTATTCAGCAGAAAGACTTTGATATGGCCCTCAGGCACACCAAAGCCCTTGACCGCCGCTTTAACCTGGGGGGTAAAAAAGTTTATGAATTGGGGCAAATTGTTATGAACAACGAAAAGTATTCCATAGCTAAAGAAGCTTTTGCTTACGCTATGAAAAAAGCGCCATCGGAATCAGGATTATATTATCGAGCCAGGAACAATTACCTGAATGCTCGTTTTAAAGAACTTGAGAATAAAATCGATCCTTCGGACAAAAAGCTTAAAACCCTCGAAAAAGATTATAAGAAGGCTTTAAATGAGCTGGGTCGTAATCGCAACACGTTCGAAATTATCCGAAACCTGGCTCATTTACAGGCTTTTTACCTGCATGAACTTGATGAGGCTGTCGAATTACTGAGGAGCAGTCTTGAACTAAGCGGTATTCCCGAAAAAGACATTGCCAGGGCAAAAACGGAATTGGCTGACATATTACTCTTTAAAGGCAATCAATGGGAAGCCACCTTGTTGCTTTCACAAGTAGAAAAAGCATTTAAAAATGAACCTATCGGCCATAAGGCTAAATACAAGAACGCTATGCTATCATACTACATAGGAGAGTTCGATTGGGCAAAAGGGAAGTTTGATGTTTTGAAATCCGCTACTTCAAAGGTGATCGCCAACGATGCCATGGAAATGTCATTGTTTTTACAAAATAACCTGAGCGAAGATTCTACCCATAAGGCAATGTCGATGTTTGCAAAAGCCGATTTACTTATCTATCAAAACGAATTTGAAAAGGCCCTGACAAAGTTCGACAGTATTAATGCCAAGTATCCTACCCATTCCCTCTCTGATGATATGCTTTTTAAAAAGGCGGAGATAAAAGAAAAGAAAAACCAGTATCGGTTAGCGGATTCCCTGTACCAAAAGATTTATGAAAATTATTCGGAAAAGCTTCTGGCCGATAATGCCATCATGCGTTCGGCTGAAATCAATGAGAATATCCTGGACAAGAAGGAGAAAGCTGCCGGCTTGTATGAAAAAATACTCAAAGAATATCCGGGTAGTTTGTTTACGAAGGAGGCGCGTAAACGCTTCCGCAAATTAAGAGGGGATAACCAAAATGGTGAGAGCAAAGAAACATCTGGGACAGCACTTCTTAACTGACAAGAATATTGCCCGCAAAATTGCTGAAAGCATACCTCTTGAGAAACGACACAATATCGCCGAGGTAGGTCCCGGAACCGGGTTTCTTACGGAGCAATTGCTTCTCAAAAACCCCGGTAATTACTATGGCTTTGAAGTGGATGAAGAGTCGGTTAAATACCTGGCAGCCCATTTTCCCAAACTTAAAGGTAGGATCCGGCAAGAGGATTTTCTGAATACCCGTTTGACAGACTATTTTGAAGATAACATCACCGTCATCGGGAATTTTCCTTACAATATCTCTTCACAAATTCTCTTTCATGTCATCCATAACAGGGATATCATCGCCGTCATGATTGGAATGTTTCAGAAAGAAGTAGCGGAGAGGATAACCTCCGCGCCGGGAAGCAAACACTACGGGATTTTAAGTGTGCTAACACAGGCTTTTTTCGATGGCGAATACCTTTTTACCGTTCATGAAAATGTGTTTAAACCCAACCCCCAGGTTAAATCGGCCGTTATAAGATTGACCCGCAATCCGGCCCACGATCCGCAATGCGATCACACGCTCTTTTTTAAAGTGGTTAAAACCGGGTTTAATCAACGACGCAAAACCCTGAGAAATTCGTTAAAATCTCTTTTAAAAGGGAATGCTTCAGAGCATGAACTATTGAATAAGAGACCTGAACAACTAAGTGTCGAAGAATTTGCTGAGATTACTAAACTGGTAGAAAACCGATAAACCCATTTGCTTTTCGTAAATTTGTCTTAACCAAAAAAACACAAATTTATGAAACGAACCATACAAACCGACAACGCGCCACAAGCCATTGGTCCTTACAGTCAGGCCGTAGAAATCGACGGAACGCTATACGTTTCAGGCCAGGTACCCATCAATCCGAAAGAAGGAAAAGTGGTGGAAGGCGGCATTGAAGAACAAACCGACCAGGTGATGAAAAACGTCGGAGCTATCCTGGAAGCCGCGGGCTACAGCTACAAAGATGTCATCAAATCCACTTGTCTGCTAAAAAACATGGATAATTTCAAAGCCATGAATGCAGTCTATGGGAAATATTTCCCGGAAAATCCTCCGGCCCGCGCCGCCTACCAGGTAGGCAAACTTCCGCTGGATGTGATGGTGGAAGTGGAATGTATTGCACAGAAGGGGTAGCTTGGGGCAAGTTTCTTATACCTGTGGATCCGTCCAAAAAGCCTTATAATAGGATATTCAGCAACTTTTACCCTTAAATTCCCTGAAGGGAAGTTGCTGAATATCATCGAGTTTCGTTTTTTAATTGGACTTTACCAAGTTATTTTAACGGTAAATATTTACCTTTTTGGACGGCTTCGATCTATTCGTTCTTTGGTTAACTTAGGTTCTGGAATAGTTGGCAGTAGGCAAAACGCAGTTGGCAAAATAATTCCAATAGCAACTTCCCCGCATACTCTATTCCTTACTGCGCAATCACCAACTTTCCCGATTTAATACCTTGATTGGTTCGCAGGGTATAAAAGTATATTCCCGGAGACCAGTGGTTCGTAGAAATGGTTTTTTCGCCTTTTGGTCTTTTAAGTGAAATCCGTTTCATAATCGCTCCGGCTGGATTGCGGAGTTTCAGGGTTCCTTTTTGTATACCCCTGGGGAAGGTGTATGAAAAGGTGACTTGTTTTTTGGCCGGGTTGGGATATGCTTCCAGCTTGCTTTCCGGTTCATCAATCTCAGGGGTTCCCACGGATTTATCCCTGAGTTCAAAAAGCCAGTAGTCTTCATAAGGATTTACAACAGGAGGACTGCAATCGACATCATGGGAATTACTCAAATTTGTAGAAGCAACCACTACATAAGTGTACCAATTTTTTTGGACAACTCCATATTTTAATCTATCGGCTCCTTCTCCGCCAAAGCATTGGTCCCAAAGGAGCTCGCCGGTTGTATCGACTTTAATGACCCATATAGTAGGAGTGGAGGAAGAAGAGGGATTATCAGTTACATCACCATTTGAGCCATATTCCGTGGTAGATTCGGTAATTCCAAATAAGATATATCCTTTCGGGGTTTGAAAAATCGTGTTAAACCATTCTTCTTCATAACCGCCATAGCAATGGTCCCATTGGATATTCCCCTGGAAATCGGTTTTAACCAGCCAAAGATCCCTTGTATAATCAGGATAACCGGGATGATACCCGCAGCCTTCACAGTCGCCGTCATCCGAACCGCCTGATATGGAAAGCAGATACCCATCCTCCGTTTCCAACATAGCTTTGATAACATCATTGTTGCTTCCCCCGTAACAGCGCTGCCACTCTTCATTACCGTTTGTATCCAGTTTAAACAAGACAGCATCGGCTTGATCATGAAAATCACATTCGATATTGCCTTCCCCGTCGGGATCCGACGCGCCTCCTAAAAGATAACCCCCGTCACTGGTTTGGATAACAGAAAATCCCTCTTCAACCCCAATACCTGCTGTACCTATAGTAAAATCCCAATGGGCATTCCCCGAGCTGTCATGTTTGATTGCCCACATATCCCAATATCCATAATAATTGGATACATCCCCGTCGAAGGATGTAGTGCCTCCTATCGATATAATCCCCTGTTCGGCTGTTTTTCCTGCATTCCACATACGTTCTCTTCTACTACCACCAGCAAGGCGATCCCAGAGGATATTCCCGGACGTATCGATTTTCATGATAAAATAATCACACCATCCTTTTTGGTCATTATCCTGGAAGTCTCCGTCTGACGAGCAACTTGTGCCGGTTATAATCAAATTTTTACCGGATGATAATATGCGTTTTCCTCCCTCAGCATTCGAGCCCCCGTAAGTCTTCTCCCATAAAAGGTTTCCTGATGTATCTGTTTTTATGAGCCAAACATCACTTCCTCCGCCGTTATGCGTTGAAATATCCCCATCATAAGACCGGGTTGTACCCACGATATAATAATGATTATCATGGAGGATTATATCGTAAGGCACATCGTTTTCAGACCCCCCGAAGCACTGCTGCCACTGCATTTCAAGAGGTTGGGATTGGCCAACCAAAAATATGCCGGATACTACTATAGTAATTAAAATTGATTTTTGCATAATCTGTTTTTTTTAGTACAAATTTTTAAAGCCGGATAAAATCATTCATCCCACCCGACTCTCCGGGTGGGATGAATGATGACTATTCGTGAGTTGATTATTTCATGAATTCCTATTTCGCAATCACGATTTTACCCGATTGGGTATTTCCGCCGGCCCTTAGCCTGTAGAAATACACACCGGGTTCCACGGTTCTTGTATCCCAGAGTTTTTGACCTTGTTGCCCCTGAACCGGCAGTTTTTCCACCGTATTACCCCGGGCATTGGTAATGGTTATGACGCCTTGATTCTTCTCGTCAGGTAGTGTATAACCTAAAATCGGTTTTTAATTTTAATAACGATGAATAATTTTTGATTAAACGTTTGTTTGTTAATATTTTTTGTTGTAATTTTATCGTTATCAAAATTAATAACCATGTCATACACTATTGAACAAACCATTAAGGG
>JAIPAH010000125.1 GCA_021740175.1 Bacteroidales bacterium | reverse complement strand
TCCTCGAACGCCTGGAATTACTGGATGATCATAAAACATGGTTGAATCTTCGTGAAACCAGGAATCTAGTCACACATGAATATCCCATAGAATCGTCCGAAATCATTGAAGGATTGAATGACCTGGCCGAAGGCGTGGAAACTTTATCCGGTATATGGGAAAATCTGGAAGCTTATATCCGGAATCGCTTCAAACTAAAGAATAAATAGAATTGTTCTTTATGATATTACCGGTAATGTGGTTTATAGAAGCAGAGCCAAAGCTACGGAAACCCGTGTATCAACAGGTAATTTAAGCACCGGTATTTATATCCTGCGAATTGATACGGAGAAGGAAATATTTAAGAAAAAACTCCAGGTTCAGAAATAATTGGTGATTGTAAGGTCGTCCCGCTTTGCCTTGCGGAGCGGGCTTTTTGTTATTTTTTTTGAAAACTTCCTGGCATTAAAAACCCGGCTGCTCTATACAACCGGGTTTTGCTTGGTTATGGAGTTTACCATGGCCTCTTAATGTACCTTACGCTAAAAATAAAAAAGATAAGTTTTTAGTGTTCTCCCGATGAAAAATGAGAAATTGTGTTTTACGGCGAATCAGTAGTTCTGAAACTCTTCGAAAAACCTTATTCTCCGGATTTCAACCAGTAGCTCAGGATTCTGTATCGCGTTGGATGATTTGCGAAAATAGAATTCTGATAAATATCGTATATTTGAATGTAGATATAACAATAGCATGGATGAGTGCGGTCTAAAAAGCCTTTTGACCCCTAATCCCAAAGCTTCGGGACTAAAGGGACTTTTTTAAACCAGACTCATGGATGAAAATTATAAATAATCATTAAAATACAACCTATTATGGCAAAACTCACACAAGAGATGAAAGACATGATCATGGCGCAACAGTGTTTTCATGCAACTGTCAGCGGGGATGGACTCCCCAACAATGCGCCCAAGCGTTCCACCCGGTTTTTTGATGATGAGACGCTTATGTTTAATGAAGGGACGGGAGGAACTACTTATAAAAATATTATGGAGGGTTCCAGGGATGTTATTGCCGTCGTGAATTGTGATATTATGGATGGGTACCGGTTTCTGGGTACTCCGAAGGTGATTTCTGAAGGTGAGATTTATGAGAAAGCCGCGGAGATGGCGGAAAAGGCCGGAATGCCAAAGCCCATAGCCGTTATCCTGGTGCATATCGAGGAGATTCACAGCCTGAAACCGGGTCCCAACGCAGGAAAGAAAATCAGTTAATGGACGAGCCTGCGGCATCCGGTTTACCATAAAATTCGTACATTCGCTTACAAATCAGAATAAAACCAGGCTATGCTCAAAAAAATATTTTATGCTACCCCTGCTGTGCTCGGGGCCGCACTTTTTCTTGGCGGGCTGGGTATGATAGGACAAGAAGGTAAGACCGGAGAAGTGATTTTTATGCTGATTGTCGGTGCCGTTTTCCTGTATGTCAGCTACCGGAATCTATATACCAGAAAAAACAAGGATAATGACGCCCCGCAATCGGGTAGCAGGGATGACGACCTAGACTCACCTTTTTGAGAATAATCCGATTTTTAAGATAAAGGTAAGGCTTTGGATTGGTTAGAATTTTGGTAAATTCGGAGCTAAGATGCTTGTCTGATTTTTCGTAAAGAAACAGTCCGCTAGATTTGAGGTTATACTACCCTAAGAGAAAACCAGCTTGTCAGTATGAGGCGTACAATGGTTTTCAAACAGCCCCTGGACAAAACTATCCCCGATGTTTTGTAGATTAAATCCCCGTGTTAGCTCTTCCACCAGGCATAATGTTAGAGAACTATCATCCGACCAGGTGCCTGGGGGTTGATTATGGGTTCTATAACCAACCATACCCGTTACCGGCTGCTGCTTCAGGTGCTCCCGGCTTAGACATTCCACCGGGACACCCAAAGCATCACCAACCACTAGTCCTATGATTTTATCTTTTACAGGGTTTGGCATGGGTTTATTTTCCTGATTGTAATTGCATTGCATTAGCGTAGCGGTAACGAATAAATATACCGACTATTTGTTGTTTCTTAAATAAGATATATTTAGGATACTACCAGCGCCCTTTTCCTCTTTCTTTTCTTCTCCCTTGGCCTGCCCAGAAAGGACGAAGATTGTCGTCCCTGAGGGTAACGCTCTCTCCGTCTAGGTGTAGCTCTTTTGCTACATATTGAGTTTCAGGAAGATTTTTTGTGTCAATAGCCACGACTTCAATTTCCCGGCCTTTTTCCATTTTATCAAGAATCTGATCCACTGCATCGGCCGGTCCTAAGTGGACGTTAAAGGTTGTTTCAGCGTCCTTTTCAACAAAAATATGCGTCCCGGCATAAGACCTTCCTGTGGAATTCCCGCAGGGTTTGGTTTCAGTCTGCACAAATTCGCCTGAAAATTCAACAATTTCCGCATTAGCGTTATTTATGGCCATACCTTCATCCCGGCCTGTTCCTTTTTGAGCGGATACACCATGGAAAAATAAAGCAACCGCAATACCGATAAAAAATCTTTTCGTTAATCTCATCTTTAAAAATTTTTACGTTTGACTAAATGCTCTGTTTGGACAATTTAGCTTTGCTTATCTTGCGGTTGTATATTGTTTGAATTAAACTGCAGAATGATTAGCCGTTTACTAAGCCAAATTCTGGACTATCATGAAAAGGAAGAACTATTACCAGCTTTGCGGAACATAACAGCTTATCGTATAATTTAAGTGGTTAGGGTTCAGGGCTGCAGACAGGTTTATCCCTTATCCCGCTCTTTTATCATTTATAGTGCACAGCAAAGTGTAAACCGCTTCGTAAATTCCCGGTGCGCTGCTTTTGCGGGGTCCGGCGATATTTATCCGGTTATATGGCTGGAATAAAAAAGTTTTTTTCTGGTTATACTTGTTCACTACCGGCGAAAGGAGTGCTGATGTGATTGTATGGTTGAATGGATGGATGAATGGTTAATTTGTAATTGGTTAATTGGTTCTTGTTAAACAGTCGGAACATTTGCATGTTTTGAATTAGATAATCGGCTGTTCGGCGAACCGTTTTCGCTTAGCTGTCTTCATTATTTAAGTTAACCTGGCTATTCTAAGACGGGCCTCTGGCTTTAAAATTTCCGACGCTTTTGAAATCAAACACCATGGAAAAGCAGCCGGAGGCTGCAAGAATATAAGGTCAAAGCGAGGACGCTTTGACCAACGGTTAGGAGTGGTGTAGCTGCTGCGCGCTTGTAGCGCGTGGCAACCACTCTTAGCGTTTTTAACGCTATATTTGGAGCTTGAACAATACAACCAATTCCTTGAGCAATACAGGCTGGGTGTCATAGCCGCCAGGAGAGTCCGTACGCGAAAAATTCGAATGAACGAGCTCGACCTTGCTGAAAAGCAAAAGTCCCTATCTCCGGCGCTTAGCCGATTCCACTTTCATTATTCAACTCCATTCCGCAGTATTCAGCAATTCGTAATATAACACCGGTAGAATCGGCGTAGCGCCTGACTCAACCGCTCCGGGATTAACTAGTGTCTGTCTATAAACTTTTGCTCTCGTTATTTCCCTCCGCACACCCCTTAATTCCCTAAAGGGAAACAGCCACAGGGTCAGTGGTTTAAATGGTTCTCCCCTTTAGGGGAGTTATAGGGGTGAAGCAGAAAAATGTGACTTTATAGACGAACACTAACTAAACCTGCAATCCCACTAATCAACCAATCACTAATCAACTAATCACTAAACACATAAACACATACGCATTCAAACACTTCTTAATCTTTCCCGTCTTCAGCTTTTCTACCCGCAGGAATATATCCGCCATAATCATAACCCTTGCTAATGGCAAAATCCAAAGCCGCCCGGTCGCATCCTGTTTGCCCTCCGCTTATTATAAGTTTTTTGGTCGTCATGTTAAGTTAATATTAATGAAAAGCCGGGCTAACTTAACCCACATTAAAATCCGCTTAATTTCCACTTATCATTCAAGGCCTTCATTTGCAAATGTATTTGAATAAAGGATAAAAATAAAGTAAACCATAAAAATTAAATTTATTATGAAAAGCGTAACATTCAGATCGCTATCAATGCTTTTTGCAGCATTTGTATTAGGCCTGTTTATGACATCCTGTGAAGAGGATGATGGTCTCAATGAATCCACCGATACCAAATTGGGGGATAATATTGTTATTAACGAAAATATCTCGGAAAACACCACCTGGACCAACGATAATGTTTACCAATTGGGTGGTAGGATAGCAGTCCTCGACGGGGTTACCTTAACCATAGAGCCCGGCACGATTATAAAAGGCGAAGCCGGAAACGGTGTAAATGCCACGGCTTTACTTATAGCTCGCGGCGCTACCATTATGGCGGAAGGTAGGGCCGATGCCCCTATTATTTTTACTTCCGTAGCTGACGAGATTTCCCCGGAGGATGTCGCTGCGGGCAATTTCGGGAGTCCTAACCTTGATCCTAACATAGACGGTTTATGGGGCGGTGTCCTTGTTTTGGGCCATGCTCCTGTTTCAGCATCGAATGAAAGTGGTGATGTCAGTGAAATACAAATAGAGGGAATCCCCACTTCCGATGCGAATGGACTGTACGGCGGCAACCGGGAAGACGACAGTTCCGGTGTGTTGAAATATATTTCCATACGCCATGGCGGTGCTAACATAGGTGCCGGTAATGAAATCAACGGGCTCACCCTTGGTGGCGTCGGCAATGGAACGGTGGTTGAAAATATAGAAGTGGTATCGAACCAGGATGACGGTATCGAATGGTTTGGTGGTACCGTAAACGTCAGGAACGCTATGGTGTGGAATGTCAATGACGATGCCATAGATGCCGATCAATCATGGGCAGGCACGCTGGATAATTTCATGGTACTTACGCCGGGTGATAATAATTTTGAGCTGGATGGTCCCGAAGGCTCTTATGAAGCCGGTTATACCATCAAAAACGGAATTGTCATAGCCAATAGTGACAAGCGCTCTTCCAATAATCTTATCGATATTGATGCTAATACTATAGCCCATATGGAAAGTATTTATATAACAGATATTAATGAAGGGCAGACTGTGGCTATCAATCCCCAAGAAGCTCCCGGAGTTTCTTTCGGTAATATCTTTTTTGATGTTGAAGAGGCGAATCTGAGCGATTACGTAAAAGGCGACGAAGTGCCGGATGGAATCGAAGCCGGCCAAAAACCGGAGATTGCTGATAAATCGGTTTTTGGATGGACATGGGCTTCGCAAGAAGGCGCCTATTAAGGGCTGTATTGATAATGGAAAGCCATAGAGGAAGAGAAATAATTTTCAAAAATTCTTCAAAAAGCCGGGTCTTGCAAGCTTTGTTAAGGCCTGGCTGTTTATAATTTGAATGAATGAGTGCAGTCTAAAAAGCCTTCAAACTGCTGATTTTTAGCAGTTAGGGATAAAATGCTAAAAATCAGCAGTTTGAAAAAGTCCCCTTTAGGGGATTTAGGGGTCATAAGGCTTTTTAGGTTCGACTCATAAATCAATCAATCATGAGGCATCTTTTTTTATTTATTTTACTATCTGCGACGTTCTTAGGATTTTCACAAAAAGGAACGATTAGAGGGACTGTATATGACGCTGAAACCGGGGAATCGCTGGTGGGTGTAACAGTGCTTCAAAAAGGAAGCAATAACGGAACCGTCACCGACCTGGACGGGAAATTTTCTCTCAAAGTGGAGGCCGGAACCCATAACATTCAATTATCATACGTCTCTTTTCAGACCGTAACCATAGAAGACGTTGAAGTGAAGCCGGGGGAAGTGACAGTGCTGAACGATCTCAGGCTCAGGGAAAGCAATAAGGAGTTAGAGGAAGTTACCGTAACAGCAGAGGCCATACGTTCATCCGAGAGCGCGCTTACTACGGTGAAACGAAAGTCGGCTTCGCTTATGGACGGCATCTCGGCTGAAAAGATTCGGAAAATTGGCGATGCTACGGCTGCGGAAGCAGTGAAAAGGGTTACCGGGGTAACCGTGGAAGATGGAAAATATGTATATGTAAGAGGATTGGGGGATAGATATTCGAAAACCATGCTGAATCACGTGGAGATTCCGGGCCTGGACCCCGACAGAAATACCCTGCAGATGGATATTTTTCCTTCGGCATTGATATCCAATATCGTTGTAAACAAAAATTTTACGGCTGATATGCCGGCCGATTTTACCGGGGGGTTGCTGAACGTGGAAACGAAAGTCTTTCCCGAAAAGAAAATCCTTAACGCTTCCTTCAGCACCTCTTTTAACCCACAGGAGAATCTGAATCCCGATTACCTATCGTATGACGGTGGAAGCACTGATTTTCTGGGCTTTGATGACGGTACCCGGGCTTTGCCGTCGCGGGCTCAAAGCCGGAATATTCCTACCCCCATCAGTGGGGCATCTCAACAAGAGGTGAAAGATTTTGTAAGCAGCTTTAGCCCCGAATTGGCAGCAAAAAGGCAGGCAAGTTCTATGGATGTGAGTGCCGGAATTTCTGTTGGCAACCAGCTTGATCTAAAAGGAGATGCCAATGCTGATGGAGATGATAAACTGGGTTATATCTTTTCGCTATCCTATAAGAGTAGTTATGATTTTTATGATGATGCGGTTTATTCTGAGTATCAGCGCTACATCGATCCGCAAAAATATGAGATGCGCTATGCCACCAAACAGAAGGGCCGGTTGGGGGAGCACAATGTTTTAGTAGGTATGCTGGGCGGACTGGCTTATAAGAATGCCCAAAATAAAATACGTTTAACGGCCCTGCACCTCCAAAATGGAAAGAGCCGTGCCGGAAAGTTCCGGATAGATAATGACAGAGCTGCGGTGGGGCAGTCGGGATACATTGCCGAATCGGATAACCTGGAATACAACCAGCGGTCGCTCACCAACGTCCTCCTGCATGGCACTCATGTTTATAAAGCATCGGACTGGGAATTAGACTGGCGCATTTCACCTACCTATTCTTCCTCGGAAGACCCGGATATCAGGAAAACGGCTTTTACCTTGTCTTCCAATGATACCAATTTTAATGCCGGGGCAGGAGGGAATCCCTCAAGGATATGGCGTTCTTTGAGTGAGATCAATGCTTCTGCAGGGATGGATGCTACCAAAAAATACAGCTTTTTAGGTGAAGATGCGGAATTGAAGGTAGGGATGAGCCATACCTATAAGCAGCGCGATTATGAAATCCTGTTTTTCGATATGCAGTTTTTTGGTAACCAGGATTGGCCCTATCCCGACCCGGCCAATGTGCTGTCCCCCGGAAATATTTATCCAAACAGCCCCAACAGCATTTACTACCAATCGGGCAACAGTCAGCCGAATCCCAATGCTTATGAATCGAATGTGCATAATACGGGAATTTATATCTCCAATGAATTTAAACCTTTTTCGGGGCTTAAAACCATATTAGGAATCCGCGCAGAGAATTATGTGCAGCGGCATACCGGCAGGGATCAGAGTTATGCCAGCGGAAACACGGAAAGCGGCATCAACCTGGATAATGAAAAAGTGCTGGAATCTTTGGATTTCTTCCCTTCTGTGAATCTTATCTATGCACTCACGGAGCGGCAAAACCTGCGGGCGACCTATTCAAAAACGATCGCACGTCCCTCTTTCAAAGAGTTGTCTTTTGCCCAAATCGTCGATCCCATGACCAACCGGATTTTTAACGGGAGCTTGTTCAGCTATTCCAATTGGGACGGAAATCTCACAGAGACCCGCATCGTAAATATCGACCTCCGATGGGAGCTTTTCATGGATAAGGGGCAGATGTTTTCGGCCAGTGCTTTCTATAAAAAGTTTGAAGACCCTATTGAACTGGTGCGCATTCCCGAGCAGCAAACAAGCACCGAATATCAGCCGCGTAATGTCGGAAGCGGAAAAGTCTATGGACTGGAGATGGAGTTTAGAAAAGATTTGGATTTTATTGCTCCGGCATTCAACCATTTCAACGTGAATGGCAATCTCACCCTTGTAGAATCCCGTATAGATATGACGGATACGGAATATGAATCGCGGAAAACGTACGAAAAAGAAGGGCAAAACATTAATGATACCCGCCGGATGGCCGGACAATCACCGTATGTTATTAATGCCGGCCTGACGTATTCCAACTCTGATTTGGGATTAGTGACAGGGGCATTTTATAATGTGAAAGGAAAAACATTAAAAATCGTTGGCATGGGCTTGTTTCCGGATATTTATGATGAACCTTTTCATAGTCTGAATTTTAGCCTGAGCAAAAAGATAGGTAAAAACCATAAAACAGAATTAGATTTTAAAGTTTCCAATATTTTGAATGAGCGAAGAGAGAGCTTTTACCAGTCATTCAGAGCCCGGGACCGAATTTACAATAGCTTGAATCCGGGGATGATATTCAGTTTAGGTGTTAGTCACGAGTTTTAATTTATGCTAAGGGATTCCTTGAGCCCAGTCTAAAAAGCCTTATGACCTCTAAATCCCCTGAAGGGGACTTTTTTAAACTGCTGATTTTTAGCGCTTCTCCGCCTTAGGCGGATCAGGGGTAAAAATGCTAAAAATCAGCAGTTTTAAGGCTTTTTAGACCAGACTCATTCCTTCCTATTGTTAAAAAAAATTAAACTTTCAACAAAATTTTTGTTTTCAGGTTAGTTGCCAGATGAAACGAACAGTAGTAATCGTATTATTATTTGTGGGTTTGGGAATGACAGGATCGGCCCAGGATTTGAAAGTGACGGATTTTGAAGGCCTGAAACCTTACCTGCACAAAAAAACGGATACAACCTATGTCGTTAATTTTTGGGCTACATGGTGCAAGCCCTGTGTTGAAGAAATGCCGGCTTTTCAAAAGCTGAGAAAGGAATATGAAGAAAAGCCTTTTAAATTGCTTTTGGTAAGTATGGATTTTCCTTCGCAAATCGATTCACGGTTAAAACCCTATATCAAAGAGAATGATATCCGGGCGCAGGTCATTGTGCTGGATGATACGGACAGCGACGCATGGATTAGTAAAGTGAGCGAAAAATGGAGCGGGGCTTTGCCGGGGACCCTGATTTATAACCGGGATAACAGGGCATTTTATGAAAAGACCTTCGAATATCATGAGTTGAAACAAATTGTTGAAAATCAAATAAAAAGATAAGACTATGAAAACAGTAATAATTACACTAACGCTTTTTCTGGCCACAGTGACAGCGGGAATCGCAGGAGGTTATGAAGTCGGCGACGAAGCTACGGATTTTGAACTCAAGAACGTCGACGGAACTTATGTCTCGCTCAGTGATTATGAGGAGGCTAGAGGATTTATCGTCATTTTTACCTGTAACCACTGCCCTTATGCGCAAAAATATGAAGAGCGCATCAAGCAGCTCGATAAAAAATATGACCGAAAGGGATTTCCCGTAATAGCTATCAGCCCGAATGACCCGGAATTGGTTCCTGAAGATTCCTTTGAGAATATGAAAAAACGAGCAGAGAAAGAGAATTATACGTTCCCTTATCTGCTGGATGAAGAGCAAACCGTTTACCCGGAATACGGAGCTAAAAAAACGCCTCATGTTTTTGTGCTGGATAAGCAACGCAGCGATTACATCGTGAAATATATCGGGGCCATAGACGATAATTACAAAGATGCGGAGCTAGTGGAGCAAGCTTATGTGGAAGATGCCGTCGATGCCTTACTGGCAGGGGAAGAAGTGCCTGTGAAAAACACCAAGGCTATAGGCTGCTCTATCAAAGATAAAGACAAATAACTGAAGCGGCGGCCCGGCTATAAACCTGAAAGAAAGGGCT
>JAIPAH010000124.1 GCA_021740175.1 Bacteroidales bacterium | reverse complement strand
TTTTGCAAACTTTGACTTTTTGTATTATGGATTGAAGCGCAATGAAAGGAGGAGGAATCTCATAATTCCACTTCAAAAGTCTGTTGAAACTTCTAACCAGCTAATTGACCATTTTTGGCAGTTTTAGTTTTCATTTGAATACCTTAATTTTTTTTCAAATCAACCGTTATTTAGAATAGAGCGAAATTTTTTAATCAAAGAAATCCTTATTTAACGAAACAGCTAAATAATTAAATAGTGGAATTTGCTATTTATAAAATTAATGATTATTTTAAATAAGGAATCGTTTTATTTAATATATTTGTGAGATATTTAAAAAACAGTGGGCATTTTTTAAAAAAGAAACTAAAATGAAAAATTTTAATGCCGGTAAAAATATCTCTCAGGGGTCTTATAAAAGCTTCCAGCCTGAATTTATCAACAGAGAGTGGCAGGTGGAGAGTATGGACTTGATTCAGTTGCTAAGTACTGCTGACCGGGAGATGGGAAGATTAGACATGTATTCTGAATATGTGCCGAACATCGATCTTTTCATAAGTATGCATATAATAAAAGAAGCCACGCAATCAAGTAAAATCGAAGGCACTAAAACGAAAATAGAAGAAGCTATCCTTGATAAAGAAAACATTGATAGTGAGAGGCGAGATGATTGGGATGAGGTGCAAAGTTACATTGAGGCATTGAATTCGGCGATTAGAAAATTATCAGAGTTACCGGTATCATCAAGATTGCTCAAAGATACTCATAGAATCCTGTTGAAAGGTGTCAGGGGAAAACATAAACTCCCCGGAGAATTCAGGGCCAGCCAAAACTGGATAGGAGGTGCTTCTATTGCTGATGCAAAGTTCATTCCTCCGGTCCATACTTCTATTTCGGAATATATGAGTGATTTGGAACAATTTATTCATAATGAAACGCTCAGCTTCCCCTATTTGTTAAAAATAGCGTTGATTCATTATCAGTTCGAGACCATACATCCTTTCCTGGATGGAAATGGCCGCATAGGAAGGTTGTTAATAACACTTTACCTGATAGAGAAAGGCATACTTAAGAAACCCATTCTATATTTATCAGACTTTTTTGAGCGAAATCGTTCGCTTTATTACGATAACCTTACTTTAGTAAGAGAGAAAAATGATATTGAGCAATGGTTCAGGTTTTTTATGGTTGGTGTAATAGAAACTGCTAAAAGCGGTATTTCAACTTTTGATAGTATTTTAAAATTGCAAAAAGACGTAGAGCATAAAATGCAATCATTAGGTAGTCGTTATAAACATGGGCAAACCATTTTAAACTATCTGTTTGAACGACCGATCATAAACGCAAAAAAAGCCAAAGAGTTAACAGGCCTGTCGCTGCCCTCGGTATATAAAATCCTAAACACATTAGAAGAACAAAACATTTTGTATGAAACTACCGGCGCAAAAAGAGGAAAACTTTTCCTTTTTAAAGAATATGTGCAATTATTTAAATAACGATATTTCTTAATTAAAATTTTGGCTAAAAACTTAATTAGTGGATTTGCTATAATAATTCCTGAGCATACTACTTTGCTTTAAGGTTTGTATCGTCGTATTGCTTAATACCTTATTGTTATTTCTATCGATTTTGAGAGCAATGTGGTCACTTTTCGGGTCTGTTCGATAAGTTTTTCAACCGTGTTTTTGTTAACCACCATCATCTCCTTGGCAAGATAAAGCCGGGTACGAATGGTCGTACAAAGCTGCTTTGCTTTGCGCAGCCAGTAGACCGAGCGGCTGTAGCTTCGTTCCTCAAAACCAAGGGAGATATGGGAAGACAGGTCGAGGGAAATATCCATCAGGTCGCGGCTGATGTAATGCTCGCTGAAGTTGGAGAATATTTTATCAATATCCACCGTCAGGCGAACGGCTGCCTTCCAGGCTTCAATCTTCCAGTAATTATCGTCGTAGGGTTGTTCCAGATCATTCATGACTATTCGTATTTCAATGTGTCAACAGGATTCGTATTCGCCGCGCGAATCGATTTCAACATCACAGTGAGTGACCCCAGAACAAGCGCTGAAACGACTGCCAGCAGGAAGTAGTACCACTCGATGCTGGCGTGGTAAGCGAATTGCTCGAGATATCGCCTCACCATCTCAAAGCCTACCGGAATGGATAGCAGGGCAGCAATTCCTATGAGGATAACAAAATCACGCACGATAAGCGCATTAATCTGCAGGGCGGTGCCTCCAAGAACTTTGCGGATAGCAATTTCCCGGATTTTACGCTCGACATAAAGAGACGACAAGCCAAACAGTCCCAGCGCACTGATGAACAGCGAAATGAAAACAAACACAGTAAATAGTTCAAGGGTATTAATGACGCTATTGTAGCGGTTCATGATAATTCCGCTTCCCTGTCTTGGCTTGAATGGCTTGCCCGGGAAAAACGCGTTCCATTTTTCTTCGATAAATTTCATAGCATCGTCGTGGTTGGCCGCTGAAGTTTTGATGTTCACATGGTCCATGCGATAATCGGTGATGAAAAATGCGGCCGGTTCTATCTTTGAATACAGGTCATAGTAATGGTAGTTTTCCACAACGCCTATCACCACGCGGTTTGTATCCGAGTCGTATGGTTGAAAGCGCTTGCCAAGGGGGTTTTTCCAGCCGAAATGGTCTGCCATGGCCTGGTTAATGATAACGGCTGTATTCGAATCCAGCGAGCTATTCGGGTGAAAATTTCGTCCTTCCTTTATGGGAATTTCCATCATAGGGAGGAAGTCTTCATCCACAGCACAGATTCTTGTCATCACCGATGATTCGCTTGAGTCCGCTACATTCAAAGTGGATTGCGATCCGCTCGCACCGGTGAGCGAGGAAGTGTAGGCAACGCCCTTAATGTTGCTGTTTTGCAACAATTCAGCCTTAAAGCTCAGGAATTTCTGTGGATTTTCATCATGATATAACTTGAGGTTGACGATGTTGTCATAATTGAATCCAAAATCTTTGTTTTTAATGTACTGCACCTGCTGATTGGTCATGATAATGAAAAGGATCAGCACCGTGGAGACGAAGAACTGGAAACCTACCAAAATGCGGGTAAGTTTGGTGGAAGAGAGTCCCTTCTCATTATTGCCCTTCAACACGGTTGCCGGATTATACCTGGAAAGGTAAACGGCCGGATAGAATCCGGAAATGAGACTGACGATGATTAAAATCGCCAATAGTTTCGCAATAAAACTTCCCGATAAAGTAAAGTCGATAGTACTCCCCATGATAGCGTTAAATTCAGGCACCAGAAGCTCCACCAGGCCCATCGACAGCAATATGGCAAATGCCGTAATGATCAGCGATTCTCCCATAAACTGGTAGACCAGTTTGTCGCGGGTGGCGCCCAGGACTTTACGCATACCCACTTCCCGGCTTCTTTTTACCGAACGGGCTATGGAGAGGTTGATGTAGTTGATGCAGCCGATGAGCAGCAGAACAATTCCCACGGCAGAGAGGACGATGATAAATGTGTTGTTCCCTGCTTTTCGATTGTACTGGAATTTAATGTGATTTGACTTGAGGTGAATGTCGTCCATCGGTTGCAGGTATAATTTGTAAATGGATTCACGCGGGCGGTCCTCCGGGGCAAACTGTACGAGGTAATCACGGAATTTCTCTTCGAATTTATCCACATCCACATTGTCATGAAATTCCACATAAGTTACCATAGAGTTGCTCGTCCAGCCATCGAGCCAGGGGTGCTGGTTCAGAGCTGTTTGAAAATCAACGATTACATCAAGCTTGATATGAGCCTTTTCAGGCATGTCTTCAAAAATCCCCGAAACATTGAAACTGCCGTAGTTTCTGAAGCTGACCATTTCGCCCTTGGCCTCTTCCACCGTTCCAAAAATCCGTTTGGCCATAGAGCGTGATAAGGCCATGCTACCTGTATTTTCCAAAGTAGTCGCCGGGTTGCCTTTAATCATCTCCAGGCTCAGCATATCGAAAACATTGGTATCGGCAAAAGCAAAATAATTGGTTTCAAAAGCGTTTTCCTTGTATTTCAAAAGTCCGCCGCCCCATGCCATCACGCGGCAGGCTTGTTTCACTTCAGCAAAATCCTGTTTTATTTGCGGGGCCAGCGGAGCCATGGTAAATGCTACATGCTGTTCACCAACTCCCTGAGCCTGCTGGATTTCGACAATGCGGTATTTGTTTTCTTTGTTTTCGAAATGATCATCAAAACTCAGGTGATATTGCACAAAAAGTAGTATCAGAACGGAAGCTGTGATGCCAACCGTCAGCCCCAAGAGGTTTATGACCGAGTAGGTGCGGTTACGTAATATGTTTCTGAGTGCGATTTTGAGATAATTGATTAACATGGTTTTTGTTTTTATTCATTTTCAGTAAATCGCGGGCCAGCAGATTGTAGTTTTCCCGCAGTGAAGCGCCCAATGTTTTACGAATGGCGATCTCCTTCAACCTTCGCTGAATCGTGAGGGACGTGAGCGCAAATAATCTCATCATCGATATGAAAATCGCCAGCAGCACGGCATAAAGCAGAATCTTACTTTTCTGCTCTTCTTTCTGATACTTCTTCTCAAACTGCTTATCCGCGAAATTGTAATCAAAGTTGAAATTTTTAAGCATGATTTCGTTAAATTCTTATTCGTATTTGATTGCGTTGACAGGATTCGCTGTGGCTGCTTTATAGGATTGATAACTGACGGTTATCAGTGCGACCAGGGCACTCACCAGGGCAGCCATGAGGAATATCCACCATTCAAGGTTAACACGGTAAGCAAAGTTTGACAACCAGTTATCTAAGAAGTACCATGTGACCGGAATAGCAGGGATAACAGCAATCAGTATCCATTTTCCGAAAGTGCTGTTAAGCTGCAGCAGGATGTTCGCGGTTTCTGCACCTAACACTTTCCTGATTGCAATTTCTTTGGATTTCTGGCGGGCCATGAAAGCGGCGAGTCCGAATAATCCAAGCGAAGCAATAAAAATGGTCAGAATGGTGAAAGCCAGCAGGATGTTCTGCATCTGGCGTTCTGCGGCATATTCATGGTTTACGCGTTCCTCCATGATGCTGTAGGTGTAAAAAATTTCAGGAAACATATCCTTCCAGGTCTTTTCGATATGGCTGAGCGCCTGTGACATTTGTCCATCAGCAACCTTCACCGAAATATTTCCTCCCCAGTTCCGGTCGGGGAAAAGCGTTAAAGACCTGATTTCATGACGCAAGGGACGAACATTGAAATCTTTGACCACGCCGATGATTCTTCCGCTGTATGTAGTATCTCTTCCATTCATGGCGTATTTCGTTCCTATCACTTTTTGAGGATCATCTACTCCAAGCTCCTTTACCAAGCGCTCATTAACAATGAACACTGAACGGTCTTCCATAGTGCTTTCGTTTGAAAATCCTCTTCCGGCGATAAGCTCCAGGCCATAGGTTTCCATGAAGTCATCGCTAACGGGTAAAATCATAGAAAACAGGTTTTGGTCTGAAAGCTCCGTTTCAAAACTGGTATCGCTGAAGCCTGTGATAATGGGCACCGACCCTGAATTAGTAACTGATTTGATAGACGAGTGTTTTTGCAATTCCCCCTTGAATGTATTGAACTCTTGTGTGATTTGACTTCTTTGATAGGGTAGAATTACCATGTTTTCTTTATCAAAACCCAGAGGTTTATTCTGCAGGTAGCTTAGCTGACTGTAGGCTGTGATTGTTCCAATAATCAGGCTGATGGAGATAAAAAACTGGGCTGTAACCAGCACCTGGCGAAAAGAAAATCCCCCTTTTTTCTTTGTGTCTCCACTTTTAAGCGCTTGTATCGGTGAATAAGAGGACAGATAAAATGCCGGGTAGAGCCCTGCCAGCAATCCCGTTCCCAATACGATTACTATCAGTGCCACTAAAGGACCTGTTTGAGTTAGCATGTGCCATGTGAGGTTTTTATCCAGCAGATTGTTGAATACCGGCAAAACCATTTCAATCAGTAACAGGGCCAGAATAAAAGCTATTAAAGCCATTAGCAAGGATTCGCCTAAAAACTGGATAATCAGAGATTTTTTGGAAGCGCCGATTGTTTTCCGCAAGCCAACCTCTCGCGCCCGCTTTTCGGCCAGGGCCGTAGACAGGTTCATAAAATTGAAAGCAGCGATCAAAAGAATCAGCACGGAGATTATCGAGAAAATGATTACACTGGTCAGACTTCCCTGTGGAGCAATGTCGTACTGGCTTTTGGAAGTCAGGTGGATGCTTTCTATGGGCCTGAAGTTGAGCTCCAGCATTTTATTGATATCAATGTTGATATTGAAAACATCCGGAAGGTGTGACATGTGCTTTCTGATAAAGGCCGGACTTTTTGACTCCACCTGGGCGATGTCAGTGTTTTTATCCAACTTGATGTAGTTGTAAAGGTAATTATTCGACCATCTGCTGTGCTGTGATTCCATTACATCCTCGGTTGTTGAAAAAGAAATCAGGATATTCGGCTGGAAGTGACTGTTATCCGGGATTTCTCCCATTACTCCTGTGACTTTCAATCTGCGGTTGTCGCTATACCATTCAATTTCAATCTCTTTGTTGATAGGATCTTTTTCTCCGAAGAAGCGTTTTGCCTCCTCCTGTGTAAGAACAACGGAGTTCGGCTCCTTTAAAACGGTCTCCGGATTGCCTTTCAGCAAAGGGAAAGAGAAAAAGCTAAAGAAATTACTGTCGACAAAAATCACTTTTTTGGTCTGGAACACATCTTTGGAATCCTTCATGGAGATATCCCGGTTCATCAATCGCATGTAAGAAATCACACCGGGCATGTCTTCTACCATCGTTGGACCGTAAAGGGCAGATGTTACAGGAACATTATGATGCTGTCCATGAAGGAATATTTCCCGCTCCATGCGGTAAAGACGGTCGGAATCTGTGTGAAATTCATCATAAGAGATTTCATGGAAAACCCACATGGCGATGAGTATCGAGGCAGCCATACCTATTCCCAACCCTAATATATTTATGAATGTGAATGACTTTCGGCGGATAAAGTTTCGGGTCGCTATTTTCAAAAAATTTTTAAACATACTTTATTGAATTTTAATGAAATATTACCGTGAGTTTTCCAAATGAGTTTGGTTTGTTTATATAATCGCTTCTCTGATGTTTTCGGTTACAACCTGGCCGTCGAACAGGTTGACTCTTCGCTGGCTGTAACCCGCATCATGCTGGGAGTGTGTTACCATCACGATGGTAGTTCCGTTTTGATTAAGCTGCTCGAGAAGGTTCATTACTTCTTCGCCGTGAGCTGAGTCCAGGTTACCTGTCGGCTCGTCGGCAAGTATAAGTTTAGGTTTAGCCACCACAGCTCGCGATACGGCCACTCGCTGCTGCTGACCCCCGGAGAGCTGCAGCGGGAAGTGCTTGGCACGGTGTGCAATTTGCATGCGCTCAAGGGCCTCGTTCACCATCAGTTTTCTGTCTTTAGAGGAAATTCCTAGATAAATCAGTGGCAGTTCCACGTTTTCAAAGACATTGAGCTCGTCGATAAGATTAAAGTTCTGAAAAACAAAGCCAATGTTGCTTTTTCGCAGCTTGGCACGCTGCTTTTCCGAATAACCGGACACTTCATGATCCATGAAATGATATTCTCCTTCAGAAGGATTGTCCAGCAGTCCGAGAATATTCAGCAGTGTGGATTTACCGCAGCCCGAAGGACCCATAATGGCGACAAATTCGCCTTCTTTGACCTCGATAGTGACTTTGTTGAGTGCGGTGGTTTCTACTTCGTCTGTTCTGAAGACTTTTACAAGATGATTTGTTTTAATCATGACTATTGATTTTTAATGGTTTATATTCTTTTATTTGAAAACAAGTTTGTCTTTCTTACCGAATGAATCGTATGATGAGATAATAACTTTTTCTCCGGGCTGCAGGCCGGAAAGCACCTCATAGTATAGCGTGTTTTGACGTCCGATACGGATTTCGCGTTTATTGGCAAATTCTCCGGACGGATCGATGACGTATATCCAATTGCCGCCGGTTTCCTGGAAGAAGCCGCCTCGCTTAACGATGGTAGCATCTTCGGCGCTGCTGAATTTCAGGCGCATCTGAATAGTCTGACCCCGCTTGATGTTCTTGGGTTCTTCGTCGGTAAAGTAGAAATCAACTTCAAAAGCGCCGTTATTGACGTCAGAGTATATTTTGGCAATCTCCATTTTATAAGTCTTTTCGTCAAAATCGAATTCGCCGGGCTGCCCCGGATGAACGCGAGAGATATAGCGTTCGTCAACACGGGCTTTTAGCTTGTAGCCTTTCTGTTGATCGATTTGGGCCAGGTGCTCACCGGCGGATTTCGTCTCGCCTATTTCAGCATTGAAAGAAGAAATTTTCCCATCGACAGGAGCTTTAATAAGCATATTCTCAAGGTTTTCATGGAGCAATTCCAGGTTTTCATCCATGCGGTTCATAGATTGGTTGATTTGAGTCTTGCGCCTGTCGGCGGATAAAGAATCGAGCTGCATGAGTTTTTTCTTGATGCGGAGGCGCTTCATGTTGTAATTGTAATTGCGTTCGGCATCTTCATATTCTTTATCGGAGATGACCCCATCATTGTAGAGCTTCTGTTTCCTGTTGAATGCTGTTTTCGTTTCGTCTATCTGGTAACGGATATTTACGAGTTCTTCCTCGCGCTTGTAAAGGTTTTTTCGGAGACTGATTTTGGTATTCTCCAGATCGTTTAATGCCTGGAAAAGCCGTGTTTCCTGCTCCATGTAGCGGATTTCCATACTGGAGTTTTTGAGCTTGAGAATGCTATCTCCCTTATCAAGCAATGCCCCGTCTTCTACAAATACTTTTTGTACAATCCCTCCCTGAACAGCATCGATGTATATGGTATGTCTGGGATAGACTACCCCGTCGACAGGAATAAATTCCTGGAATTTGTCCTGCTTCACTGTGGCAATGGAAAGTTGATTCTTTTCCACGTACAATTTGCTCTGGTTATCCCTGAAAAACAACAGATAGATGATAAAAAAAGCAAATAAAGCAATTGCTGAAATTGAAGCAATTTTTTGACCCGTCCACTTCTTCTTTTTTATTGCGCGATCCATATAAATAATTTTTTCTGCTTTGGAGATAACTGTGCCAATGTTGTGCCATATTTTACAAGAACCTGGCAATGAGTCAGTAATAAGGATATATTCGTAAAATGTGTTAAAAAAGATGTTCACACAGCGACAGAAATTGTACGCAGGCGGACAGGGGTGGGGTATTTTGCTTAGCTATTAGGAATGAGATTTACAATAATTTTCAAATGGTCTTAGAAATGGTAAGCGACATCAATGTTCATTTCCTGTATTCTTCAATGAGCTTATCAAGAAGTTTGTCAGATAAGCGAAACCCTTGATTCTAATAATTCAGCATTGCTAAGGGCAATCAGACAACTTGTATCTGCAAGTACAACACTATTCATCGATTATTTTTTGAAGGTCTTCAGGGGTTTCGCCAAATATGGATACTCCGTATTTTCCGGCGTTTTCCAAAAATTTTCGTTTGGAAATTCCAACTAATTCTGCGGCTTGACCGGAAGACAAAACTCCTTTCCCAAACAAATGGGCGGCTATTTGCATTTTTACATCCATTGATTTTTTCAGTGTAACCAGAAGCGCAATGGAAGGAGGAGGAATTTTATTTCTCCATGAAGCCTTTAGACAATTCTAACCCGCTCAATGTCGAATAACTAAGTTTTAGCATTTAATTAGATACTTCAATACATTTATCTCGTGAAATCAATCAGAGGCTTATGTCTCAAACAAAACAAGCTTTAACATTTCTATTTTCTTAA
>JAIPAH010000013.1 GCA_021740175.1 Bacteroidales bacterium | reverse complement strand
AATTATAAACTTTATGTCAATAATATATTGCCTATTAACAAATTTCGACAGTGTTCGGTAAGCGAACTCCTGTTTTCTGCTACTTTCGTGAGCAGATAACACGAATTTTGGGCTATATTATGGACAGACACTAATTAGAAGATAAAAAGTTGCGGCTTTTTCTGTGAGGTCCCGGGCGGACTCGAACCGCCGTGAATGGTTTTGCAGACCACCGCCTAGCCGCTCGGCCACGGGACCTTTTATTTGCAGGGTGCAAAATTAATAATTATTTGCAGAAATATAGTTTCCTGAGCTAAATTTTTAAAACCGAAAATGGGGCTTTTTTTCAGGGGATCATTTCCACCATTAGCTTAACTCTTCACTTCTGAGGGTAACGCTCACATTACCTACCACACCGCCGCCCAGGGGAGGATTCATTTTGCTGATTTTTACCTCGGCATTGCTCGTTTCCGAAAATTTTAAGGCTAACGCTTTCAGAATACGCTGAGCGACATGTTCCAAAAGGTTGCTGCGTTTTTTCATTTCGTCCTTTACCAAGTGATAGATCGCCTGGTAATCGGAAGTATCCTCCAGCTTATCGCTGCTTTGAGCTTTCGTGGTATCCACGTCAAAATATAAATTCACAATAAAATGCGTTCCGGTCATAGCTTCTTCCTTGAAACAACCGTGATGTGCAAAAAACTTCATTTCTTCTATTGAAATGCGGGCCATTGTATTTTCCTTTTTAGTGCATCATAACATCAGATGCGTTTAAAACTTAAAGAAGCTTCAAAGGTAGTAAGACCTTACCTAAGAACAAAACCACTTACTCAACGGCATTCCGGTAATGTTGATATCGGTCGTAAATCTGGTTGACATATTTGTAAGGTTCTTCCCCCCTTGCATAGCCGTAATGTACCACCGAATCGCGGTAGAACTCAGGCCGGGATTTGCGGCGGAGATAATACGCAACATTGCCGTCCCATTTCGTAGGGTCCTTGCCGTACTTCTCCGCCAGCCGCATGGCATCATTGACGTGAGCTAAACCAACATTATAGGCGGCCAGGATAAATTTTTTCCGCTCCTGTGGGTCTTTGACTTTATCTTTATATTGTTCATCAAGCCATTTAATAAACTCAATACCGGCATTGATCTGTTCTTTAATGGAGGCGGAACTATCAATCCCGTAGCGTTTCATTGTCTCCGGCATCAATTGCATGATCCCATAAGCCCCCATCCATGAGCGGGCGTTTTCGGAAAAATTCGACTCCTGGTAAATCATGGAAGCCAGCAACGTCCAGTCCCAGCCCAGCTCTTTTGCCTCCTGTTTAATGATATCATCATACCTGGAAAGCTGTAAATCGTACAGGGAGTGGTATCCGCTGTGATACATCTGCTTAGAGCGGGGGTTTTTGAAATACTTGTTATGCAGGACATTAGCATAATAGCTCCCGTTAAAGGAGTCCTGCCAGCGGTTGATGACTTTCTTTAAACTGTCATTGCCCTTTTTCACTGCCCACGCTACATTTTGCGGGAAACTCAGGGCCGTTTTGACATCGATCTCCGGGTAATATTTCTGGTTAACTTTGGCTATATGTTCATCGGCTACCGTATATTTTATTGTTCCTTCAGCCACTTTTCTTATGAGTTGCTCGCTTTTCTCATCCCGGCGGATAATGTGAATCGTATCCCCTATTTCTTCCATCAGGTTTCTCAGGCGGGAGACATAAGCTGTATTTTTCTGCACATGGACTTTTTTACCGATGAGTTTTAGCGGCGAACGTATCAGATGCTTTTCCACATCGTCATATGTTGCCATATTTCTCCACCCCCGAGGTTTACGCTGAATAAGCATTTGTCTTGTTTGATAATGGGGATTAACAAAATCCAGGCGTTGTCGACGGGCGAAATTAACGGTAAGATCCATGGCTATAAGGTCTCTCTTACCCTTGTCAAGCATTTGTATAGCCGTATCAATAGAATTTTCAGGCGTGATTTGGAGGTCTACACCCAGGTGTTCGGCCAATTCTTTGGCCCGCTCATATTGATAGCCCATTGGTGTGCCCCTGTATATAAAATAATTGGTGGAATTATAATCTGTTATCACCTGCAGCGTATCGCGCTGCTTTATCTTTTGAAGGCGTGTAAGCGTATCGACGTTTTGATCATTGTCAGCCCCCTCAATACTTACCTTGTTTAGGTCGCATGAAGAAGTAAATACGACAAGTAACAGTAGATAAGAAAAAATAAATGACCGCTCTTTCAGTAACATATATTATCTAAAATACAAATAAATCCCCGAAAAACCAAAAATGCATCAAAAAACCGATGCAACGGGTAAAATCATCAATGTTTTAAAACAATTTACCGGTTTCTTCGCCGGCAGGTTTTATGATTTCCGCCTCATCGTTTTTCGGCGAATTGACCAGCGTCGAGATTGGGTAAAGGTCCATTTTCTTCGGATTGAAAGGCCGAAGGAGTTCTTTGAGCTCTTCCGGGTTATCGCTTTTCAGCCAGGTTTGTTCGTCATCGGCGGGCAAAATCACCGGCATGCGATTATGGAGCTTACTCATCAGCGAATTGGGTTCCGTGGTGATGATAGTAAAAGTGTTGAGTATACCGTTTCCTCCATCATTCCATTGTTCCCACAATCCGGCAAAAGCGAATAATTCGTGGTTTTTAAAAAAGATATAATGGGGTATCTTTCCTTCCGGTGTTTTTTTCCATTCAAAAAAGCCGTCGCTGATAACCAGGCAGCGTTTGCTTTTGAACGGATTTTTGAAAGAAGCTTTCTGGTCGATCGTCTCGGCTTTGGCATTAATCATCTTATTGCCGATGGAAGGGTCTTTTGCCCAAAAGGGAACCAATCCCCATCTAAAATAGCTGAGTCGATCCGGCTTTCGATTGGTAATGACCGCCTGCTCCTGGCCCGGCGCTGCATTATAACGGGGAATATAGGTCGCTTCACTTCCCGAGGTTTCAAAGCGTTCGTTGATAGCTCTTTCTTCTTTCGTTAATGAAAATCTTCCGCACATAAGTTTTAAATTAATAAATTGTAATTATTTAGGTCTTGATCAGTGTGAATCAGTATCCTCAGTTAAATCAGTATGCCATTATTGAAAAACAATAGAACACTGATGACGCAGATTGAATTGATTTTCACAGAATTTTTATGCCAGCTAAATAATTACAATAAATTTTAAAAATAATACATTTTACGCGAAATTATAAAACCTGTATTTTTGTATAAAACCAAAAGGAGATAGTCTATGAAAAAATATGCAATAATTCTTTCCGGAAACGGCGTATTCGATGGTGCCGAGATTCACGAATCAACCATGACCATGCTTGCGATTAAGAAGCATGGCGGGGAGTACCAGATTTTCGCTCCCGATATGGAGCAGTACCACGTAGTAAATCACATGACGGGCGAAGAGATGAATGAGAAAAGAAACGTCATGATCGAAGCCTCCCGCATTGCCAGGGGTGATATCAAACCCATGAGTGAATACAATGAGAGCGATTTCGATGCTTTGATCATGCCCGGTGGATTTGGTGCCGCCAAAAACTTATCCGATTTTGCTATCAAAGGGCCGGACTGTAACGTCAACCCTGATGTGGAAAAAGCCATAAAGGATACGGTAGCTGCAGGCAAACCCGTGGGAGCCCTCTGCATTTCGCCGGCCATTGTGGCCAAAGTTTTAGGGGATGTGGAACTGACTATTGGCCAGGACCAGGATACGATCAAGGGCCTCGAAGCTATGGGCGCTCGCCACAAGAAAACCGACCACGGGGAAGTGGTGGTGGATAAAAAACACAATGTCTTTACCACACCGTGCTATATGCTGGATGCTAACATCCTCCAGATATGGGAAGGAGCCGAAAACGTGGTGAAGGCCATGAATAAGAAAATGAAGTAATAACCCAAGCCATATCCCTCACCTCCTTTAAAGCCCGAGAGGGCAGCTCCCGGAAACGGGAGCGGGGGGTGAGGTTATTATTAAGAAAGGGAACCCCGCAAGGTTCCCTTTTTTCATATGTTATGTAATGTTTTGAAAATTCAACAGGTTATTGCTTAACCACTCTGCTTGTTTGAATCCATTGATTTTTATTATACATCCTTAGAAAATACACTCCCGGTCGCAGATTCGATGTATTCAAGGTGTTTCTGTTTTCCATGGATTTCCTGAGCACCTGCTCACCGGCTATGTTATAAACCACTAATCGGTCTATTTCTTCCGATGTTTCCAGGAATAATCTATCCCGAACAGGATTCGGATAAACCGAAACCACATTTTGCTTTTCAATTTCGGTAATTCCCACTAAATTCTGGATATCGGCTTCAAAGCGAGGAACTATCATATAATATCCGCCTTTGTTTACAACATAACCTTTTATGCTGTAGGTGCTACCTTCCGACATTAAAGTACTCATCTCGCCGGTGTAAATTCCCAGATAGTCGCCTACGTAGAAAGTTGCATCATTGGAAGTACATTCATAAGCCGTGATAGTATCGCCGTTATTGAGCACAAATTCTTCCATGTATGCATTTGCTATGGCAGTATCGACTTTAACCAGGGTTCCCTCATATTGCTCGCCGGGGTCAGTATCCGGCTCAAGATCTGCACTAATATCCGATCCGTTAATTGCTGTGGCATCAAACATCGCATTGTCCTCCGATAAGGTTTTTACGTATGTAACGGGGAAAATCTCCGTCTGATTTTCATATGGGCTCATGCTTCCGTATACCATAATTTCGTCCCCTACATTTACACTGTCAGCCAAGCTGGTTCCGGCCTGGTAAGTATTAACACCATTATGAGCCCCGGCAGCGTCATTTAACCACACACGACCTTCCGATTCGTTGATATAGGTAACGATGCCCGTAAAGGTTCCTACAGGTCCGTCGGCAATCAGATGGCCGTCCGGATTGGTCAAACTTAGATAGGAAAGGGGTAACACCCCTGCATAAAAAGCTATTTCGCTCTCGACTTCCGTATTGGTGAGGGTATCCGCTTCGTTGTCCGCAACCATGTTAGAGGAAGCGCCGGTAAAGTGTACCAGTTTATCGTTGTTTTCATCAATGGTAAAATCTGAGAATGTAATCGTTTCGCCATTGGCATTCAGCACAATTTCCGACAAATTAATATCACCAGTGGTAACGGATATATCATACATCACATCCATAGCGCTTTCACTAACGGCATAGGCCTTATCAAATTCCGGTGGCACGTAGCTACCAAGGCGCATATTATCCACATAAATCTCCGATCCAAACGAGGCAGCATGAAGGGCTATATATACATCATCTCCGGGCGCTACCCCTTCAATTTCCGAAATAGGATAATTGAATTTCGTAAAGCCTTCTGTGGTTGTAATAATAGAATCAACGATAATATCAAAATCTTCAATCGCATTAGAATTTTTGGACATCTTTACAATGAGGGTATCATGGAAATCCTGGTATCCCATATCCGCCCAGAACGATAAATAATCCCCTTCCGAAAGCTGGGCCTGATGTGTAATCATCCAGTCGTCGGCCGGACCGGGATCGTAACAATCGACGTAGGCACATGTCGTTTCTTCAAGGCCTACGCTGTCAAGAGCCATCCATGTACTATCATTGCTGCCTTCGTCTACGATAGACCAATTTTCCGGTAATCCGTCGTTGAAATCTTCTTCAAATCCGTCACCTGCAGGCCCGACGAAAAAATTATCTACATCGACGTAGGAGCCGTTTGTATTGCAATGAATGCCTACATACACCTGGTCCCCTTCATTCACATCAGCCAAATCGGTAATACTATACTGATATTCAGTGTATTCCCCGGTAATCTCCACGTTTTCCGCTACAACAATGTCAAAATCCTCCTCGTTTGTTCCCGTTTTGGAAATCATGATGCTGATTTCATCGGGATAGTCGGCATTGCAGTGTGTGTCAAAGCTCATCATATCGCCTTCAGCAACGGTAAATTGTGGCGTAATGAGCCAATCATCAGCCTGACCTGAATTCGGCAAGCCGCTGTCGTAACAGTCCAATTCAACGCAACCTGTTCCATCCACGCCATACTCGTCCGAATAGCTCCAGGTTCCTTCGTTGTCGCCGTTGTCGATGGTGGTCCATCCATCGGGCCAACCATCATTAAAATTTTCATCTATTGACTGTCCAAATACAAGGCCAGCCATAGAAAATCCCATTAATAGTAAAAGTAGTTTTTTCATAAGCCAAAAGTTTTGTTTAAGTTTATTCTCTGTTTATTCCGGGAAATATCTCTGCATCATTATTCTGAATCAGAGATACATCCTCGTGATATTTCTTTTATAACCTATAATGCCGTCACTTTGATATTATCAATTCCAAGGCGGTCACCACCCGGATAAGGTGTCATCAGGCGGAAGCCTATATAAATGGTTTCTCCTGCGTATTCTGACAAGTCCACTTCACGATGCTGTATGCCTTCACCGCCAACATCTTCGCCAATCGCTTCATCATCGATGGTTAGAAGCGGTGCATTTTCCAGGCATCCCTCGGGATCCTGCGATGTTGTTGAAACGAATACCTGGTAATCATCAGGATAATCGCCAGAAGTAGTTAGCGATAAAGCATCCCATGTCAGGATGGTGTTGCCGGTAACTTGTATTTCCGGTAATATCATCCAGTCATCGGCATTCACTTCTTCGTCATACCAGGAAGTAGCTATTGCTACTTTGCTGTTAAATACCCCGCTGTTCCATACAATCCACGCACTATCGGACAGGTTCTCAAAATCAGGATTAGAAGAAGCTACCGTTCCTCCATCGCCGTTGAAGAGCGCCCAGTTTTCCGGAATGGTGTTTATGTCGTCAAATTTTTCTTCGAGTAAAACCTCGCCGCCGGGCTGGATAACCAGGGTCTCGGAATATTTTGCTGAATCATTCGACCCGGTGGTGATCAACAATTCTACTTCATTTGATATTGCAGTGTCGTAGGTATGCGAAAGGGTATCCACAATTTTCTTAACCCCGCCTTCGTTGATTACCACATCGTCGTAATCATTGATGGTCGTATCCGTTCCATCACCGAAATTCCAATGGAAAACAGGATTCTGCATCCTGTCGGGAATGATAGACTGATTGGTAAAAGTAATAGGCTCATCAGCCGAAAGCTCTTCGGATGGCGTATAGGTGAATTCAGCCACCAAGCTGGGTTCCGGCACGCTATAATTTTCGGTGTAATCTTCGCAGGCATAAAGAAGAAATCCGACCAAGAGCACCAAAATCCATGTCGTATATTGTAATTGCGTACGCTTCATAATTTTCAATTTTTAATAAATACCATTTTGAGTCATTTCTTCATTTGTATCTAACTCTGACTGTGGGATGGGGAAGAGCCATTCGCTACGGGCGAGGGTGGTGTTTTCCCCCATGATTTCAGCAGGTTTACCGGCTCTTACCAAATCAAAAAACCGATGTCCTTCAAAGGCCAGTTCCAACCTACGCTCTTTCAGTACTGCTTCTCTGAATGCTTCCTGGCTGGAGAGGTCAAAGGAATAATAAATCGACACCCCGGCTCTTTCGCGCAACGTATTTAAGGCTTCGAAAGCAGGACCGTCGGATTCATATCCAATTTCATTGAGAGCCTCGGCTTTTATGAGGTACATTTCGGCTAGGCGCAATATGATCACATTGTCTTTTCCATTACCGGTATCTTCGTACTTATTGCAGTAGAAGGCACCCCCGTTTTCATAGACCGCAGCGTCCCGGCGATGATCTCCTTCGTCATACTCATGATAAATACTATTTTCCTTGGCTTTGGTCTCCCATGCCTCTACCTCCAGGCGTCCGTCATGACGCACCCAATCGGCAATAGCATTTTGGTCGTCATCATTGTAGAAGTCAACCTGGAAAATCACTTCATTGGTTGAGACCTCTTCATCGTATAGATCTCTGTAGTTTTCCCCTTCCGCCAACTGGAAATAGCCGCTTTGCAGAACGGCATCAGCCATATTCGCTGCCTGCTGCCAATGGGCTTCATACTGGCTGAGATAGAGGTAAGCCCTTGCCATTAAAGCTTTTGCCGCATATTTATTGGCAAATGAAGGATTAATTTTCTCATCCGGGAGCAATGAATCGGCTTTTTTCAGATCCGCAATGATCTGCTTATAAGTGTCAACCCGAGTAGCTGCCGGTTTGAACAACTCTTCATTTGAAGCAGTTTCGGTGGGCTTTAGCCGTAAGGGTACACCCCCGAAATATTTTACAAGAGTGAAATAGTTGATAGCCCTGATAAAATAGCTTTGTCCCTTGTAGTCGTTGAGGATACTCTCGGGCGTGTCTTCCAGGTTATCGACCTGGGCGAAAATGTTGTTAATCCGGTTTATGCCGTCATAACAGCTAGCCCATATCCCTTCAATGTATCCATTTGAAGGCAGGATTTCGTTATTATCAACCTGGCGGTATTCTTTTTTCGAACCCACATGTATCCAGTTATCAGCAGGAAGATCGCCGAAAATAATTCCGTCTTCGGCAAAACCCACACTCTGGAGCTGATCATAGGAGCCATTGACCGCCGCTTTTAAGCCATCGAGGTCATTGATGGCTTTATCGCCCGCTATTTTATCGGTAGGCTCCACTTCCAAAATTTCACAACCGGAAGCCATGATAGTTAACGCTATAAATAGGATTATGGTTCTCATTGTTTTCAGTTTTTCAGATTAAAATTTCAAATTAAGTCCTATCATATATGATCTTACCTGCGGATAGGTAAAAAAGTCCACGCCCCTGGAAATGGTAGAAACCCCCGAATAATTCACTTCCGGGTCCATTCCGCTGTAAGGCGTGATGGTAATGAGGTTTTCACCCCTGATATAGAGTTTCGCGCTATTTATCAGGTTATTTGCTCCCAGCTTATCGACAGGGAGATTGTATGATAAGGTCACGTTTTTTAGGCGCATAAACGAGCCATCTTCCAGGTAATGGGAAGTAATGGTGTTATTGTATTTTCCGTTTAATTTCGGTACATAAGTCTGGTCGCCCGGCTCTTTCCATCGGTCTTTAATCGTCGACAACTGATTATCGTTGGTGATGGTCATATTTTCTGCATACTGTCTCACCCCATTAAATAAATCATTTCCGGATGCGAACTGTATAAAAAAACTGAGATCCAAATTCCGATAGGACAGATTGTTGGTCATTCCTCCGGTAAAATCAGGCTGAGGACTTCCGACAACCTGGCGATCCTTCTCGTTGATAGTACCGTCCTGATTGACATCCTCAAGCATGAGTTCACCCGTTGAGGGGTCTACACCCTGCGATTCATACATGAAGAAAACCCCGATGGGCTCGCCTACAATTGCCGCATTATTTCCCCGCGTTCCGGGAGTGAGTGGTTGGTCATTGTAAAGTTCAAGCACTTTATTTCTATTGAAGGAAATGTTGAAATCTGTATTCCATTTGAATGCCCCCTGGACATTTTTTGTCGACAATTCGAATTCCATCCCTCTGTTTTCAAGCTCACCCACATTGGCGTCCATGCTTCCGAACCCGGAACTTGTCGGCACCGGGCGGGCCAGCAGCAAATCGGTGGTGTGATTATAGTAGAAGTTTGCTGACAAAAGCACACGATCATTAAATAATCCCAGATCAAGCCCCGCATTGTAGTTGGAGGTGGTTTCCCATTTTAGATCCGGGTTGGGAATTTGTGTGGGGATCAATCCCGACTGACCGTAATAGTTATATCCCGAGCTATAAAGATTCATTGACCCGAAGGCCCCGATATCATCATTCCCTGTTAAACCATAGCTGACTTTTAGTTTCAAATCGCTTATGAATGATTGATTTTCCAGAAAGTTTTCTTCGATAGCTCTCCAGGCAAATGAAAATGAAGGGAGGTAAGCGTAACGATAGTTTTCTCCGAAATTAGAGGAGCCATCGCGCCGCAAGGTCAGGTTCAGCAAGTATTTGTTATCGTAATTGTATTTCAGACGACCGAAGAAAGACGTCAATCCCGATTCGAAGAACTCAGATTCTGTTGCCTCCTGGTCAATGCGGGCTGCCGATTCCAGGTACCTGAGCTGGTCGTTCGGAAACTGTGTCCCGGCCATAAACAGGTATTTCTCGTCCCATTTTTCAAAACTATAGCCTAAAAGCGCATTAAGCTTGTGTTTATCATTAAATTCTTTGTTGTAATCTATCGTAGTTTGCTGGGTTAGTTTGAAGACATTCGAACTCCCATCAGCCCCGTATCCATTGGATTCTTTCGCGGATTTCACGAAAGAAGGTTCAAAACGCCTTTCCTGAAGATTGTAGTAATCAAAACCCCACTGGTTTTTCACCTTCAAGTTTTCATTGATGCGGTATTCGCCGAATATGTTTGATACATTGTGAAATGTCTCGGCCTGATTAACGACTTCTTTACCGACAGCTACCGGGTTGTCCCACCACCCGGCCAGGGGATAATTCCCCAGGCTGTCTTTTACGGGGGCAACAGGAGGAGCAGAAACTGCATTCGGTAGCGGCCCATTAACGGTCTGATCACCTCTTACCCTATCGTTAAGGGAATAGGTAGTGGTGATTTTTGCTCCTATTTTCAGATTATCGGCCAGATCATAATCTACATTAATTCGTCCGTTAAACTTATCGTAATCGGTTCCAATAACGACCCCTTTTTGCTTGAAATATCTACCGGAGACATAAAACCTCATCCCCTCTTTTCCACCTGACGCAGAGAGCTGATAGTTCTGAATGGGTGCTTTACGAAACACTCTATCGAGCCAATTAGTATTCACCCCTTCTTCAAACCACTCTGACTCAAGGTTAGGATGAATACCTGAGTAATCGTCGGAGATGCCCTGAAAATTCACCACATAATCCTTCCACTCTTCAGCATTGAGGACATCCAATTTTTTGTAGACCTCCTGGAAGCCGTTAAAGGCTTTGAAGTTATAGCGGGTTTCCCCGGTTTGTCCTGATTTGGTTTCTATCAATACCACGCCGTTTCCTGCCCTGGCCCCGTATATGGCGGCGGCAGAAGCATCTTTAAGGACACTCACCGATTTAATATTGTCAGGATTAAGATCCGCTATAGCGCTGATATCCTGCCCTTCCATGCTAATCTGACTATAGTCGCCGCTGTTCACAGGAACACCGTCCACCACGTAAAGCGGTTGCGTTCCCGCCGATATGGAGCTTATACCCCGAATGCTCATCGTGGGGGCTGCTCCCGGTGTACCGGAGTTACGGTTAACCGATACTCCTGAAGTCTTGCCCTGCAACACTTCCTGCACACCGTTGGAGGTCGTATTTTCGATATCTTCGCTTTTAACACTGGAAATGGAGCTGGTCAGTAACTTTCGGGAAGATTCGCCATAACCTATCACTACCACTTCGTCGAGCTTCCTGGTTTTGCGCTGAATCGCTACATTGAGTTTGTCTCTTCCTTTTACCGGCACCTCTTTCTTTAGATAACCAACAAAGGAAAATATCAGTACAGGCTCTTCAACGTCGGAAGGAATGGCAATTTTAAACTCCCCGTTAACACCGGTGCTTGTTCCCTTATTTGTCCCCTGAATCCGGATGTTCACACCGGGAAGGGTTTCGCCGGTTTTAGCATCAGTTACCTTCCCTTGTAACAGCTTATCCTGCAAAGGCCGGGTAAGATATCCCTCTCTCCGATCCTCTTTCCGGGAATTAAGAACAATCTTTTTGTTTACTATTTTGTATTCGATGTCGGTCTCTTTAAAAACCTTGAGTAACAAATCATCGATTGTAACATTCGAGACACTTATAGTCACCTGCTGATCGGCATCGATTTTAGCATCGTTATAAGCAAAGGTGAAAGCGCTTTGCTCCTCGATTTTTTTCAAGGCTTCTTTCAGCGTCACTTCTTTTACTTCGAGGCTAAGCCGCTTCGCCTGTGCGTATTGACTCAGAGCCGAAGCGGATTGTACTACCAGCAAAAGCAGTATCCAAATAAAACAGCACGAGAAAAAACGGAATAATCGCTTCCCGGATAATGTAGTTTTTAAACTCATAGTAGTTAAGTTTCTTTGGTTTCCTTTTGTTGTTACTCTTTTTCCGTTAAGTAAATATCATTGCCATCTATTTTATATCCCATTGGTGTGGTCATTTTTAATATGCGCAGCACCTCTTGTATGGAATCATTTTCCAGCTTCATAGTATAACGGTTACTTTTCTTTAAGTTCTCATTTACATGGAAGTCTATACCATACCAATGTTCCAGTCTGAGTATGACTTCCATAAGCGGTGCATTATCGAAAATCAATTTCCCCTCACGCCACGAGGAGTGTTGGCGGGCATTAACAAATTTTTTGCTGAAAGTCTTGTCCTCGGTATGGTAAGTGAGCATCTGATTATTCGTCAGGGAGGTTTTGAAGTCTCTTGAGGGGTGACGTTCCGGATTCGTAATGTCCACTTTTCCTTCCATGAGTACCGTGCGAGCAATGGGTTCATCCTGGTAATCCATTACGTTAAAAGCTGTACCGGTAGCTTCTACCTTCATATTGCCGGTATTGACGACAAATGGCTGGCTTTTGGAGGCTTTTACTTTAAAAAAGGCTTCTCCGGTGAGATTAACCGAACGGGTATCTAATCCGGTAAAACTTTCAGGATAGGTCAGCTCGCTTTCCCCATTAAGCCACAATTCAGTACCATCGGATAGCTTAAGATGCAACTGCTGGGCTTTACCGGTTCTCTGCACAATTTTGGTAACCGGCTCATCCCCAAATGGTAGCGCATCCGTAAAAATCAAGATACCAATACCTGCCAGCAATATTATGGTAGCCGCTACGGAATACCATTTGTAAAGCCTGGCAGATAAAGAGAGTTGCGGCGCCAAAGGCTTCTCCGAATCGATAAAGGATTTCAGACGGACATAAATTTTCTGATGATCGGGAGAGGGTTGCGTTTGCCTTAAATCTTCATAATACTCCCACTGCTCTTTCAGCATCTCCGTCGATTCATCAGAATCCATCACTTTCCTCTTATCTTCTTCGGAATCTATACCGAAAAAAAAGCGGACAAAAGAATGTTTTATTTCTTTTAAGTTCACGGTTTCGTTCTTTTCTTTATTAACTAATACACGCAAATGGAGGGTATCCCTTAAGCGAAAATGAAAAAGTCAGCAATTTTACTTCTAAATAAAAAAGAAATGTATCAGTTAAGCCTTGAACAAAGCTGATTTTAGAGTACGTAAGGCCAGGCGAATATGCGTTTCGATGGTTTTTTCCGACAGGCTAAGTTCGCGGGCAATGTCTTTATAGGACATGCCCAGCTTGCGGCTCATCACAAATATTTTTCTTCGTTTTGGCGGCAGTTGTAAGAGAAGATCATTGATATGTCGCAACAGGTCGGCATATTCTATGTCCTCCATGCTTCGGTTATGCAGCTCCTTAAACATATTGCGGGCGTAGTTCAGATATACTTTTTCGTACTGCCGGCTGCGATGCAAGTTAAAAATAGTGTTTCTGGCGATGGTGAAAAGGTAAGAATTAAATGATTGATTTTCATCGAGATTTTGGCGGTGAATCCAGACCTTCAAAAAAATTTCCTGAACGATACCCTCGGCATCTTCGGCATTGTTGAGATAACGCAGGGCAAAGTAATAAAGCTTTTCGCTATAGCGGTAATAAAGCGATTCAAAAGCTTTTTCCTCGCCCCTCTTTAGTTGCATAACTAATTGGGCGTCATCTTTTTTGTTATATTCCCCGTTATCATCCATTATCCTCCATTTGCCTATGGTAAATTACCCGTTCAAGATAAGGTATAAACCGTTTAAAATTAATTAAAAATTATAAATTCATTTTAGTTTGATGAATTGCTTATTAAAAAATGATCACTCTCCCATGTCAATCCCTTTTGCGCGTTTTCAAAACACGCATAAAATAGTGGTTGCACTCGTCGCTCAGTAACATCATATAAATAAAAACTTTAGCCATCATAACTTTTTTACTCCCCTAATCCAGAAAAAATGTCTCGCCCGGAACGTATACATCCAGCGATAAATCCTCTGCAGCGAGAAGGCCGTCTTTTTGTCTGACTTCCCCGTTGGGGTTACTTATGACAATGATCTGGCTTTCGCCAAACACTTCGGCCTTGTTATCCTGAACCAGGATAGCCGTCGATTCGTCGATTCCTACGCCCATATATCCCGGATTTTCTATCACCACCGAGAGCAAGCGGTTCGTGCGCATGCGCCGGATGAAATGCTGGTCGACAATCATGTTTTCGAGCAGGCCGACGCCCTCTTTGATAATCATGTTGTCGGCCTCGATGGTTCGGAAATCGCCGGTGTATTCGGGATGCTTTTTCTCATCACCGGTAATCATCTTTTTACTCATCACGGCAGCACCAGCGCTTGAGCCCGAGACGGTAGCCCCTTCCAGGAAAGCCTTCCGGATTGCTTCCTGCACTTTCGTTCCGCGGACAATATCCATAAATCGACGTTGATCGCCGCCCGTCATGTAAATGAGTTGAGCGCTTTTCAGCGAATCGAGCCTGGCATTACTTGTAGCCGAGGCATCCTGGATGTTGTACGTAACAATGTCATCCACGCCCGCTTTCCTGAACCTCTTAGCAGCATAGTAAGCCGAGGTATCGGGCACCGAACTGGACATGGGAAGGATGACGGCATAGCCGGTTGTATCCGCCCCCGAAGCTTCCACCATCGACTTGACCAATGAAGGAGGTTGGCTTCCTCCACCAATTATAAACAGTTTTCCGTCTGCCTGCTCCTGAATGGGAATGGTGTCTTTTTGTTTGGTTTCGCTGCCTTGTTTGCAAGCGGTAAATCCGATTAAAACGAGAACGAACAAGTAAATCGTTTTTTTCATTTGTCTTTTATTTGATCAGTATCTTTTGTGTGTAAACTTTATCGGAATCAGAGCCGGCCACCCGGATGAAATACACGCCGGGCTTCAGGCCCGAAATATCGATTTTCCGGCTAATCCCGGTTTGCAACATCCTTTCTCCTTTTGCTGAAAAAACTGTCAGTGTTCCTTTTGGGGCGTTTTTAATAAACAGCCAATCACCCGCCGGATTCGGGTAGACGTTTAGTTTTTGCTGATAGGTCAGCGGGTTAGAGGCATTCAGCGATCCTACCTTTACGGCAACCGTATTATCAATCAGCCGCATCTTCATCTCCTTAAACCCTGCTACATCTCGAGGTTCACCTGACGATACCGCCGATTGGTCGGAAAAATCGCCCATCGTGCCATTGTTTTCGATAAACATAGCCGGAAAATCACCAAAAGCTGTCATGTAGGTATTCCCTTCCTCTTCAAAATATTTTAAAACCATTTCCTCACTTAGCCACAGACCATATTTCAGGCTATCGAGATTCATAGCATAAGGTACGGCGGCCATCGTATTCTCCCAGTAATCCGAGGAGGTGAAAGTATTAGGCATGAGGGTGGTGGTATTCAGCAGCCCCAGCCCTTCCTCAAACTCTAGCAGGCCGTCGTAGGAAGCGTATACCTGGCGATAGTTGGCACAGTATATTTGCCCGGGCAGCCGGCTATCATCTCCCACAAAAGCAGCCACCCCGTCACGCATGCTCTCCAGCATTTTCTGTCCGGCAGGAGTGGTAGAGGTAAATTCTTTTAGCTGAGATTCATCATTATCGACAAAAAGAAATTTACGTATTCTTTCTGCTTTGGCTATCCATTGCTCATCTTCTCCGTTAGGGATGGTTGCGTTGAGTATTTCTGTCTTATCAAAATTCCATTGAGACAGTGTATTCCGGTATTTTTCGGCTTCGGCGGTGGAATTACCGGTGACGATAAGAATAGAATCATTTCCCGAAGGTTCTTCTTTCAACTTAGTCAGCGTAAGTGTATTGTCATCGATGCCGTCAATGGCACTCAGAAAAAGGGTCCCCGGATAGTCTTCATGATTCTTTTCCGGAGTGATCTCGTTGCCCAGTCCGGCAACATTAAATTCGTTAAGCTGGACCGCATCGTTATGCAAAAGTTGTGATGCTTGCAGATTATCGGCCAGCAGTTTCCCGTCGCTGAGGCGGAAGTTGTTGTTTTCGCCGGGCTGGTAAAAGCGCACAGCCCCGGTGCCATAAACGCGGGCAATTTTTTCCCGGTCGATGCAAAGGGCTGTCTTATCATCAACTCCTACGCCCACCATTTCTTCGCCCTGGTTGAGCTTCCAGTGGCCCATAAAACCAATAAGGCGTCCAAAACGGGAACGTTCTACAAAGTGCGAATCAAAAATATAGCCTGGAAAAAGATTTAAAAAATCATCAGCGAGAGTCATATATTGATTGTTAGGGTCACGGAGAGCTTCGTAGGAGTATACCGTACCGTTTTCCGCAGTAAAAATCACATCCGATAAGACGGCAAGACCGGCGGAAGTTCCACTGATAACGCCTCCGGCTTCAAAAATTTCCTTTACGGCTTGAGTAAGTTTGGTATCCTTATAATAGAGGTAGTAATTGGATTGATCCCCACCTTTAAAGAAGACTGCGTCGTAGGTTTTCAGGTCATCATACAGCGATTGCTGATCAGCTTGCTGGTTGGTCATCACAGAGAAGTTATCGGCCTGCTCGGCGCCCAGTTCTTCAAAATAATCCGGCATCCAACTTCCCGGATTTTCCGAATGAGCAATAATAGCCACCCTTTTATTTTCAGCCTGTTCCACTACCCATCCATACGGGGTATCACTCCAGCCCCCGGAGGATTCCGTGCCGCCACCCACAATCATAATCGAACCCGGCATTTGCTGGGAAAAAGACGTATTAATCAGCAGAAAGCCTATCAGCGGGAATATTATTCTGAAAAAAAACTTTTTGTTATTCATAGGTTCCTTTTTTAAGATTCCGGTAATCTTCTAACATCATCTCACCCATAGCCATCATGGAATTGATCTCATAGTTTTCATCCAACAGCACAAGGTCGGCATCCTTTCCCGGATGGATATACCCTTTTTGGCTCAGCTTCAGGATATCGGCAGGAGAGGATGTGATGGACTTAATTACTTGTTGAAAAGGCAATTTTTCTTTTTGTACGGCATCTTTGATTTCTTTGAGTAAAGAATCGGGATAACCCATTTCCAGCTTCTCCAGCTCACCTTTTTCGTTAAAGTGGGGCAGCGAGCCAAGCCCGTCGGAGGTCATGGTAATGTGTTCCAAAGGCAGCCCTTCTTTAATAAATCTTGCCATTGCTTCGGAGGGTTTAACTTCTATATCCGGGAAATAGGGATAAGCGCTGGCAGTTATGTCGATATAGCCTTCTTTTCCATAAGCCAGGGCATCGTTAAAGATTTGTTTGTTCCTTGTACAGTGGGTCGGTAAAAATTGGGTATACTTCAACTCGCTATTTTTCACCGCTTCATGCAGGGGTCGGAAAGGGTCGTCGGCATCGCCTATATGGATATTAACGATTCCGGCTTTTCCGCCGAGCATTCCTCCCACCCTGGCGTGTTCGGTAAGTTTAATCAATTCGGCGGTAGTGGGTGTGGAGGAGCGGTGGTCGGAGAGAGCGATTTCCCCGGCACCAATGACTTCCTCAACCAGGGTAATATCCCGGCCGACATCGCCCAGCAGGGTGGGCGGGGGAACTTGGTAGGCGCCGGTGTACATCCAGGCCGAGACGCCTTCGGCCCGGAGCGACTTTACCTTCATCAACACCGACTCCACAGAGCGCGTCATCCCGTCGGTTCCAAGGCACCCGATAACCGTCGTTACACCCGCATTTATCATGTGACTCAACTGCATTTCCGGGGTGCGTGTGGCTGGTCCGCCCTCACCGCCGGCACCGGCGATGTGGACATGCGCATCGATGAATCCGGGGCATAGCTTCATACCTTTTGCATCTACAACTTTTAGTAAATGGTCTGCATTTAGTGAAAGATTATTTTCAATGGCAATAATTCTCCCCCCGGCCACTAAAACATCTTTGCTCCCTTTATATTCAGGATCATATAATTCACAGGATTTAAAGAGTATCATATTTAGCAGTATTTGTTTCGCTAATTGTTACTAAGTAGTACACCTAAACAGGCTTGCCCCCTTAATCATGAAGACAATTTTAACAATCTTTGGTTTCAGGTTTACCCCTTTGCTACAGGAAGGAATTTATCTGACTTTGTAATGAAAGGACCCTGGTTCCCGGTCAACCAGATAGTAGCCCGGGCCATTAAAGATAGGGTACCCTCCAGATATGGGAAGGAGCCGAAAACGTGGTGAAGGCCATGAATAAGAAAATGAAGTAATAGCCAAAGTCATATCCCTCACCTCCTTTAAAGCCCGAGAGGGTAGCTCCCGGAAACGGGAGCGGGGGGTGAGGTTATTATTGTTACGAACCCTCTTCAAAAAGCAAACCCCATATTTAAAAAACTCATCACTATTATATTATCATTCTTGGGATTAAAGCCTAACCCAAATCTAAAACCGCTGTATAATGATTTAAATAAATTGTTAAACTGCCATCCATGAATTAACCCGATAACATGTTTGTTTTTTTGGTTAACATCGATTATATGTTTATATGTGACAGCATAATAAGGTCCGGAAAAATTGTAATTACTTTTTCCTTGTTTTAATCTTTTCCTTTGGTTGTAATAGAATCTGATCGCTCCCGAATAATCATAATTTATAATGGTTTGTGCATCTCTGAACATATCGCCGAAAAAATTCATTCCAAATGAATTATATATTGATATTCCGTTAGTTATTTTAGCTTCAAAACCCACTTCAGGTCTTAAGAAACTCAATCGGGTTAAAAATGCTTCGGAACTTTTGCGAATTGAGTCAAATAACACAGGTTTTTCAGAGCTAATTGACGTAGAGGAATTATATGCTTCTACTTTTTCAATAAACTCATCTTTATTCATTTCGCTTGAATCTTTCCCGAATGTGTTTTTACAAAAAAGATTATAAGCATAACGATATTTTGATTCGGGAATAGGGTACAAATCATAATCTTTCCGCTTTATGCCCAGCAAGTTATTATTCACTTCATAAAGGGAGATAGTTCCTTTCTCAACTTCTCTTAAAAAATTTGTTGTTAGGAAGTCTCTTTCCGTAAAATATTTGTCTTCACCTATCAGAATGCTGTCAATCTTCCTTTTGGAGTAATTTTTCTTTTTATCATCCATATAAACTTTAACATGGGGCTTTATTGCAAAATTCGATTTTATCTGACCTTCAATCACCTTACCCTCTGATAGATAGATTTTAGCGTGGGTCAGTTCTTTCTGTGCAGAAGTTTTAATGCTCGATATTATCAATAGAGACAGTATAAACAGAATATGTTTCATATTTTCCATTTAATAGTTCAGGTCAACTAAAATAAAAAACGTACAGAGGAAACAAAAAAAGCGGAGGCATAAAACCAGAATTTTGGTGATTCTCCTGTGCGAGATATGGCTATTAATTTTATTGCGGCTAACGCCGCTAGCTCGTCAATGTAGTAATAGAGCGAAACCAAATTTCCCTTCTCCCTGGGGAGAAGGGATTAAGGGTTGAGGGGCGGAGCAAAGCAACAAGCATCAGTTCTTACGAACCTCCAGTGCCAGCCGCTAAGCGGAATGTAGCTCAAGGTCTCATTTGCCTCCGGGATAAATTGAGTTTGGTAGTTCTATTTTGGACACATTCCGCTAAGCGGCATAGGAAGCGCTATCCCTTCGGGGGAAATCGTTCAAATCCCAAATATCAATTCCCAAATCCCAAAAAAGCGCCAAATCACAATTTTCAAATGAGGAAAAGAGAAAATGTTTGGGTATTGAAAATTGGTTTTTTTTGGAATTTGGTGCCTGGGATTTGGACTTTCAGAATTCTTGTCGATCAAAACGTTTTCAAGCGTTGGTCAAAGAGTCCTCGCTTTGACCTCTTCATTCTTGCAGCCTCTGGCTGCTCTTCCGGGATGAATGGTGCTAGTACGGACGGGATTTACAAGCCGCCGTGCGCATGTGGTGCGTGGCAAAATGTCCTGGAATTTGTAACGCCTTTTTCGCGGCTTGAGAGCTACAAACGCATGGAGCGACTTATCGTTTCGTCATAGGCATAGAAATAAAAAGGCGCTTTAGCGCCGGTAATATTTATAGCTTCAAACGCCGCCCTGCCGAAATCAAGGTGCGGAGCACCGGTAACATCCGGAAAGCTCTCATATGATCGCGGCGCTGCCGCTATGGAATGGAATGGGGTATATCGACTGGCTATAAATCTTATCACGGCTAACGCCGCTTGGTTTCCGGGTGAAAAAAAAGCGAAGCCAAATTTCCCTTCTCCGCGGGGAGAAAGGATTATGGGTTGAGGGGCAGAGCAAAGCAACAGGCTTTAGTTCTCCCAAACCTCCTTCTCCTACCGCTAAGCGGCATAGGAAGCGCTATCCCTTCGGGAAAGATCTTTCAAATCCCAAATAGCAATTCCCAAATCCCAAACAAGCACCAAAACCCAATTTTCAAAAGAAGAAAAGAGAAGATGATTGAGTTTTGGAAATTGAAATTTCCCTGAAATTTGGTGCTTGAGTTTTGGGATTTCAGATCTTTTGTTGATCAAAACGTTTTTAAGCGTTGGTCAAAGCGTCTTCGCTTTGACCTCTTCATTCTTGCAGTCTCCGGCTGCTCTTCCGGGATGTTAAATGATTTTTTGACATGAAATTCTAAGCTGCCGAAATACAAAGAATTGCCATGTTTCGTATTGGTGTAAACCAGGAGATTCCTGCCCGAACGTACCGATCGGTACGGGCAGGCCTCCGGCTTCCGGACCAAGGGGGTGGATCAAGGCTTACGCTCAGGTATATACCCCTCTAAATCTCCTCCCGCATAAGGCGGGACAGGCTCTTCTGAAAGGGGAGACTTGAAGAAGGATACGTCATAGCTATATTGTTTTACTTAAAATGAAGGCTTTGTATTTTACTGCCGGAGTTTGGCTCAAAGCAAAAATAAAAACCCGAGCCGCCGCGTGCACCTAAGGCGCATGGCAAAAGTCCTGGCGTTTGTATCGCCATCTTCGGAGTTTAAGAAATGCAAAAACATTAAGCGATCTGCCAGTTCGTCACAGACGCAAAAAAATCTCGCACGCGAAGCATTCGATCGGAAGCGGGGTTAAAGCGTCTTCAAGCGTTGGTCAAAGCGTCCTCGCTTTGACCTCTTCATTCTTGCAGTCTCTGGCTGCTATTCCGGGATGAATGGTGCTAGTACGGACGGGATTTACAAGCCGCCGTGCGCATGTGGTGCGTGGCAAAATGTCCTGGAATTTGTAACGCCTTTTTCGCGGCATGAGAGCTACAAACGCATGGAGCGACTTATCGTTTCGTCATAGGCATAGAAATAAAAAGGCGCTTTAGCGCCGGTAATATTTATAGCTTCAGATGTCGTCCTGCCGAAATCAAGGTGCGGAGCACCGGTAACATCCGGAAAGCGCTCATATGATCGCGGCGCTGCCGCTATGGAATGGAATGGGGTATATCGACTGGCTATAAATATTATCGCAGCTAACGCCGCTTGGTTTCCGAATAAAAAAAAAAGCGAAGCCAAATTTCCCTTCTCCCTGGGGAGAAGGGATTAAGGGTTGAGGGGCAGAGGCCGAAGCAACCCACAAAGATTGAATAGCTAAAAAAAAGGTTTTTTAAAATCCCAAATAATTGAAGAGGAACTTTGCTGTGACAAACCCGGAGCAGCCAAATCAGCAAAGCCGCATCCTGCCCATGGCAGAATACGGCTTCTGTAGTTTATGGAAAGGATGTGAAATCCTTTTAATCCTCCATTTCGTTTTTCAACTTCTTGCGGTAGTCGTAATACTTCTTGCCGCCGTATGCTGCACCCAGCGATAAAAGAATAGCTACTCCGCCACCGATGGGGGCACTTTCAGCCGATTGATTGGTGTCACTGCCATGTTGATCCGGTGGAGCAGGTACATTCTGTCCAAGTGAAATCAAAGGCAGAACAGTTATTAATAATGCCGCTATTATGTTTGTTATCTTTTTCATAGTCTTTGTTTTTTTATTCAAAATTATCGGATAATTACTTTTTCAGTGGCTACACCTTCTTCAGCTTGTATGCGCACGATATAAGCTCCTCTTTGATCAATGGAGATGACTTTATCGCCTGATTTATAGGACTCCCGACTAACCAACTGGCCTAATGTGTTGTAAACGCTGAGCTCGGCATTGGTCAGTTCATCACCGGAATTCACAAATATACGGTTATCATGCGAATAAATGCTAACACCTTCCAGCTCGTCGCTTTGCTCATCGATGCCAATGGCTGACTTAAAGTTCAGCACGAAACGGTTTACGTCGTCCTCTGTTGAAGCAGTAAATGTGTAACTATCGCTTTCATCCAGGTTAATCGTTTTTTCCGTTTTCAGGTCGGTAAGCGATAGAGCCACATCGTTTTCAAAGCTGTCCAGGTTTTTCCATTCCATGGTGACTTCCCCGTCATTAAATACTTTAAATCCGAGCGGAATTTCCGTGTCGCTTATATCATGGGGAATTCTATTGGTAGACACATATTCTTCATTATCAGCTATAGAATATAAATAAGGAGTGCCTTCCATACCACCGAGGAAATGGATATCATATTCCTCATCGTAATCAACGGTCGCCCCTTCTTTCATTTGAAGCCAGGTTTCCACATATTTGTTGCCCTGGCTGGCTTTAAGCGTCAATAGGTTGTTTACCTCTGATTTATAAAATGATGTGGAATTGTGTTCTCTATCCGCTTTGGGAATAGTAATGCTGTTTGAACCATCTGTTGTAGCTTGAACAAAAAAGCCCTGGTGAGCGGGGATATATTGATTTGCGCCTCCTGTACTAATATCAGTATAACTCCCCCCGGGGTTCATGATTTTGGCGCCGGAGGCAAAGTTATTAATACTCCAGTCGCCGTCTTCCTCCCAATGCAAAGCGGAAGGGAAAGGATTCCCTAAGAGGTGCCAGCCGTTACCATCCGGGTTTACAGATAAATTACTACGAGTAATATCCGAATTGTTGAGCGTTCCGGTAAAGTTTTTGGTAGCCGTGGACTCGTAGGAGACAAGATAGCCAGTGCCAGGCACCATATCTGAAGGATTCCCCTGTTTGTGGTTCATCCATGTATAAGAACTTTCGCTCCAGCCATACACATCATCATTATTTCCAGGATCAAAATCTGCATTATTATTTATAGTGAAAGTACCTATCGGTGGAGAAAGCAAATGCCAACCGGTAGTGTTATCACCACTATGGCCGGCGATGTATCTTTGTGCGGTGGCATTTCCTGATAATGTTCCCTTTACAATTAAAGAGCCGGTACTTGATGCATCGGATTTGATAGTCAGGTTTCCATTCGTAGTTAATGTTGTTCCGGTACCCACATCAGCTATAGCTGAAGCTCCTATTTCGAGCGTTGTAGTTGAGGAAATCTCTGCATCACCGCCAGATTGATCATACTCATCATTTACCAGAACATTTTGATTAAAAGTTACGGTTCCACCTGATTTAGCGATATATAAATAATCAAAGTTAATCGGGTCATTAGCACCTGTTACGGATTGTGCATTTCCTCCTTCAAAGAATATAGCCCGGTTATTAAAGTTTACCGTACCATCACTTTGGTAATCACCTTCAAGCTGCATGTCGCCGCCTATTGTATTTGATAATGTAATACTTGCGCCGCTGTGATTGACCAGATTGCCTTGGATAACCAAACGTTCTGCTCCATCTGATGCAAATGAAAAGCTACCACTATTTTCCAAATTTCCTTGCACAATAAAAGTATTATTTCCCTGTTCAACTGAGCCATTGGAATTTATTGTTAGTTTGCCTGTGACATCTCTGGCCTCGTAAATATTTAGTGGTGAAGTCGAATTTACGGTTACATCATTTGGGACACCTTGACCTAAATTTGAGCCTGTTGTCCAAAAAGTAGTAGTTCCATCTATAGTGTACGATCCTCCTGTGTCAAATAATAAAGTAGAACTTCCTCCATAAGTGGGGGCATTATTATTTGCAAAACCTCCTGCCTTGACAGTAAGAGTTCCATTAACAGTCGAACTACTGCCAAAATCTACACCCCCTGAAATATCTATAGTGTTAAATGTTATACTTCCACTTATTGTGCCTCCTCCTGCAAAAGAGACTGATCCGTCAGAAGCGGTAAATGTTCCATTATTGGTTAAAGTGCCACCGTCCTGGATTGTTAATGTTCGATTTGAGCCATCGCTTGCAGTGAATGTTACTCCATTTTCTATAGTTAGTGAAGAAACACTTGCATTTTGATCGAGAGTTATATTATTTTGGATAGTTACGGGTTGATCGGATACAGGAACCTCCCCGGCATCCCAAGCATTTGAGTCATCCCAGGATCCATCTCCTGAACCTGAAGTGGTCCATGAATCTTCTACTGTATAAGAATAATTATTACCAGAATTATTTGCGATTTCGAGTGTTATTAAATCATGATTTGATGAATTATTAGCTGAAACTGTTGTAGTGTATGCATAATATTCAACGGTAGTTCCAGAGGTGTTAGTTCCGGCAGGAATTGTAGCAGACGCTGTGCTCCATGTATCGCCTGTATTTGTAGCCTCAGTTACTGCTGAAGTACTAAAACCATCATCAGAATATCGAACAAAAACTTTTTCTTCTGAAGATTTACTTCCTGCAAGGTTAACATTAATTGTAACGGACTGGCCTGGATAAACATTTGATGGGGTACTGACTGGAGTTGAAGCAGCAAATGATTGAGGAGAATTACTGGTTTCCATTATTACAGCGTTTCTATCACTATAAGCAAGTCCCTCTATTTGAATTGTATAATAACTTCCATTTGTCGGTGAAGTATTTAAACTAGAATTATGATTAAGCCCCTCTTGCCCTTCAAAGGTTAAAACAAATTCCTCATTAAGATTGATACCGGTATTATACCATTCATTATATTCACTATCCCACTCAATATAAAAATCTTGATTAGTACTTGTTGCTTGGAATGTACGATTTTCAATTCCCGCAACGGGATCATCAATATTAAAAGTGTTATCAGGTCCAAAATCTGGATTCATGTAATAATTTGAGGGTTGCCCAATCCCAACATTCCCAAAAACAAAGAATATCGGAATTAATAAAGTAAAAAGTTTTTGTTTTTTCATAAGCTTAAATTTTTTTATTTGAATCAAATATAAGTTTTATTTTAAAGGTAATCAACGCAAACGTTTGCAAATAAACCTGAAAATAAATGGCTTATAGGTTATTTTTTTTCCATTAACTTTGATAAATGCTCTTATCATAGAAACAAACGTTTATTTACTATTGTTTCAAGAGTTCTCAGATTTCAAAACGTTAAAAATCCACTTAATATGAAACGATTCGGAATTCTACTCAGCATCTTATGGCTTCTCCTTACTGTATCAACCACCGCCCAGATATATGAACCCGAGGGCCTCAACATGCCGGGCGATTGGGACGGGTGGACCAACCCACCTGAGAACCCGGTCTTTGCCGGGGAAGCGCAAAGCGATGACGGACAGCTTGCGCCGGTTCCGCTGGGCCAGCCCTTGTACCAAACGACTTTCCATGTTGCACCAGATGGCGATGTCGAGGCCGGCGAATACAGCTTCAAGTTTACCAGCGGGCCCATGGACAACATCTGGCAAAACCAGTGGGGCAATACCACGGTTACGCCCAACACGCTCCAGGATTATACCTACGGGGTAGCAGGCAGTGATGAGCCCGACCCCAATACCATCACCCTAACCGAAAACAAATGGTATGTAATGAACTGGAAAAACACCGGTTATGAAGACACGGAGGCCATTTTCATGCAACTCTCCGGCCCCCCTGCTGACTTCACTTCGGTATCACGCGAACCCGTTATGCCGGGCTCCGAAGACACGGTTACCATCACCGTCCAGGCCGATAATCCGCCCCAGGTCGAAAGCACGGTTTTCCTGCGCTATTCGGCCGACGGGTGGAACAGCTCCTCGACGGAAGAAGTCAGCTTTTCCGGGACGGAAGGTACCGCCGAAATCCCGCCATTCCCTGCCGATACAACGGTGCAATACTACATTTTCAGCACTGTCATGGCCAACTCCAACAACAACATGGATATGACCACCATCAACTACGCTAACAACGACGGCAGCAACTACGAATACACCGTGGGCGACTCGCTCACCTGCGGCAGCGACGTGTCGCTGATTAGCACCGAGCCGCCCTTCCCGCTCGACAATACCGAAACCGTCATCACCTTCAATGCCAACCTGGGGAACGGCGGCCTGGCAGGCTATGACGGGGATGTGTATGCCCACACCGGCGTCCTCACCTCCGAAAGCACCGGTTCTTCGGATTGGAAATACGTCAAAACCGAATGGGGAGAAAATACCCCTGACACCAAAATGACATTGGTCGACAGCAACCTTTACGAGCTAGTCATTCCGGGCGTAAGAGACTACTACGGCGTACCGGACGGAGAGGGCATCGAGAAGATGGCTTTTGTCTTCCGCAGCGCCCAGCCGGTTAACGGCGACAGTTACCTGGAAGGCAAAGCCGCCGGCAACCAGGATATCTTTGCGAAGGTATTCGAGGAGGAATTGAACGTTCGTTTCACCTACCCCACCGACCGCGATCCGCTGGTGGATGTCAACACGCCGCTGCCGGTATGCGTGGCGGGCCTCCAGGCCGACAGTATCCACTTGGCAATCGATGAGCAGCCGCTCACAGTAGCGGAAGGTAACAACCTTTCATATACGCTCAACCCGGGGAACTACTCGTCCGGCACCCACTGGCTGACAGCCACCGCCACCGGCGAGGGGAGTTCCGTGACAGATTCGGTAAAAATCTACATACGGGGTGAAGTTCCCGTAGCCGAGCTCCCCGACGGTGTGGAAAAAGGCATTAACTATATCGATAGTGAGACCGTCACGCTGGTCTTGCACGACCCGGCCGGGAAAAAGGAATTTGCCTTTGCCATCGGCGGTTTCAACGACTGGAGTGTGGGAGAAGAAGGCTATATGAACCGTACCCCTGACGGGGAATATTTCTGGGTTACCATCGACGGCCTGAACCCGGGGCAGGAATACGCCTTCCAGTACTATATCGACGGCGAGGTCAAAATCGCAGACCCTTATACGCATAAAATCCTGGACCCTTACCACGACCAATGGATACCGGAAGAGAATTACCCGGACCTTAAGGAATATCCCTTTGACAAAACGCTCGGAATCGTCAGCGTGTTCCAGACCAACCAGCAGGAATACAACTGGGAGGTAGAAAACTTTGAACCGGTGGCTGTGGATGAATCCCAGTCCGACCTGGTCATCTACGAGATGCTGGTCCGCGACTTCGTGGAGGACCGGCGAATCGCCTCTATCATCGACACACTCGATTACCTGGAAAACTTAGGGGTAAATGCTATTGAGCTTATGCCTTTCAACGAATTCGAGGGGAACAGTAGCTGGGGCTACAACCCGTCCTTCTTTTTTGCGACGGATAAGGCTTATGGCACCGAAGAAAATTACAAGCGCTTTATCGACGAATGTCATAAGCGGGATATTGCCGTTATCATGGATATGGTCTTAAACCACTCCTTCAGCCAGTCGCCGCTGGCGCAGATGTACTGGAATGATCAGATGAGTCGCCCCTCAGCCGATAACCCGTGGTACAACGAAACGGCGCCGCATCCGCTTGGCATCGGCAGCGATTTCAACCACGAAAGCACAGCCACACGGGAATTCTCCAAAAAGGTGATGAGCTTCTGGCTCAACGAATTTAAAATCGACGGTTTCCGCTTTGACCTCACGAAAGGATTTACCCAGACCTATACGGGAGATGACCTGGGCGCCTGGGGCGAATACGATCAGTCCCGGGTGGATATCCTTGAGGATTATTATACACACATCAAGGCGGAAGATGAAGATGCTTATGTGATCCTCGAGCACCTGGCAGAGAATGAAGAAGAGGTGGTCCTCGCCGATATGGGGATGTTACTCTGGGGCAATATGAACGAAAACTTCAATCAAAATACAATGGGCTATTCGGAAAACAGCGACTACTCATGGGCTTATTATTCCGAGCGCGGTTTTACCTATCCCAACCTCATCCCCTATATGGAATCACACGACGAGGAGCGGCTTATGTATCGCAACCTCACCTACGGTAACGCTTCCGGGGATTACGATGTGACGAACAAAACCACGGCTCTGGAGCGCAGTGAAGCCATCGTGCCCTTATACTTTGCTATTCCGGGGCCTAAGATGTTATGGCAATTCGGGGAACTTGGGTACGATTACAGCATCAATCACTGCCCGGACGGAACCATCAGCGAGGAGTGCCGCACATCCCCGAAACCGGTAAGGTGGGATTACTGGAATGATTTCCGAAGGCAAAAAATCTACCAAGTATATGCCGCGATGGCCAAGCTAAAAACCGAGCAGGAAGCTTTCCAGGCCGGAACTTTCGAGAAGGATTTATCGTCGGGGTTGGTGAAAAAAGCCTGGGTTAGCCATTCGTCGATGAATGTATGCGTCGGGGCCAATTTTGATGTGACTCAACAAACCGTTACCCCCGGTTTTCAAAGCACCGGAACGTGGTACAACTACTTCACCGGCGAAACTTTCGAGGTGAATGATGCCGCCGGACATACCGTCGACCTGGAGCCGGGGGAATATTATTTGTTTACTGACCAGGAGCTGGAACGACCCTTTGCTGAAATCACAACAAAAGTGATGCGTGGTGAAACACCGGTGAGTGATGCGGTAGTGAACCTGGGAGAATACGGAAAAGGAACCACCGGCAATAGCGGGGAGACCCGTTTCGCCCTGTCATCCAATGCGGATTACAGTTATACCGTATCAGAAAACAACAGCCAGGTGGCCCAGGGCAACTTCAGCGTGGACGAAGACAATAAAACCGTCACAATCCAGCTGGAGGAGGATGGCGTATACACTACATCGGCCGAGCCACTGCAGTTTTATCCCAATCCAACGCAGGAAAAACTTTTCGTGAAAGCACAGGCCGCCGGGGTTTTAATCCTTCAATCCCCGGAAGGCAAACAAATTATGCAGCGTGAGGTGAAAAAAGGTAAGAACGCAATAATGATTGATAACCTGGACACCGGTTTTTATATCTTGAAGCTGACCACAGCCGGTGAGATAAAAGCCGGAAAATTAATCGTGGAATAAATGTTAGGTTTTTTATGGTAGGAAAAGGCAGTCGGAAGGCTGCCTTTTTTTTTGCTCCAAGGATAGATGGAAGTGTATTTGTTTCAAGCTGCCGTGCGCCTGTGGCGTGTGACATACCTTCCCGGCGTTTGTAACGCCCATTTCAGAACTTGAGCGCTTCAAAACCATCAAGCGACCACCGGTGCGTCACAGACGCAAAGACAATCCGCTCGCGAAGCATTCGCGCGCGAGCGATAGAGTGATTACATTAAGTTGTAGAGACAAAACAGGCGCTTTAGCGCCGGTAATATTTATAGCTTCAAACGCCGCCCTGCCGAAATCAAGGTGCGGAGCACCGGTAACATCGAAAAAGTCTCATATGATCGCGGTGCTGCCGCTATGGAATGGAATGGGGTATATCGACTGGCTATAAATCTTATCACGGCTAACACCGCTTGGTTTCCGGGTGAAAAAAAGAGCGAAGCCAAATTTCCCTTCTCCCTAGGGAGAAGGGATTAAGGGTTGAGGGGCAGAGCAAAGCAACAAGCATCAGTTCTTCCGAACCTTCAGTACCAGCCGCTAAGCGGAATGTAGCTCAAGGTCTCATTTGCCTCCGGGATAAATTGAGTTTGGTAGTTCTATTTTGGACACATTCCGCTAAGCTGCATAGGAAGCGCTATCCCTTCGGGAAAAATCTTTCAAATCCCAAATATCAAATCACAAATCCCAAACAAGTACCAAAACCCAATTTTCAAATGAAAAAAAGGCAACCCGCGTGGGCTGCCTTTTTAAGGAATGTATCTGATTTTCTTGTATGAAAAAATCTCTATGACCTTTTTAATGTGAATCCGGTTTTATCACACGGACACTGCGCACACCTTCCTCACCGGTCAGGCGAAGGATGTACATTCCACTACTCCAGCCGGAGGTATTGATTTTCGTATCCCTAAAAAAATCACGATGATTTATCGTCTGACCCTGAGCATTGATAACCCGGAGCGTAAATTCATCGTTGATTCCGGTCTTAAGGATAATCACATCCTGAACCGGATTGGGGTAGGCTTTGAGGTCTTCCAGGAAGGGCTCTCCCACTCCGGTTTCGATAAGTATCACTTCCTCATACACATCCTGGTCAACTACCTGGACGCTATCCTCGTACATCTGGTATCCCTCCGACGTGACCGAATAGTAAATGCTATCGGAAGGGGCGACGTCTTCAAAGACCGCTTCTCCTGAAGCATCCGTGGTCATTTCACCGTAGCCGTCAAGAGCAACAGTGGCATCGGTAATGGGATTCTGGCCATCGGTAACGCTGAAGGTGACGGAATAAGTATTTTCAGCCACCAGGGTTACTTCAACAAGGGTGTCCGCATAATCCACCATAACATTCCCCGTAGCGGACTGATAGCCATCGGCTGTTACCTCATAATCATATCCTTCGGTCGCATTGGGCGGCAGACTGGTTGAGGCCATACCGTCGGCATCGGTGGTGAGGTCTTCACCGTTGATAGCCACATTGGCTCCCTCAATATTCTGGTCGGCTTCGTTGGTTACATGGAATCCGACCGTGAAATGATTCCAAATGTCATCCAACGTAACGGCAGCATCAACTACTTCAAACATACGGTTCTCTTCGCTGTCCCATTCGCCGTAATCCCAGCTTGAACCGGTGCCTTCGGGTACATAGAAGTACTTGTACTCATGCGTCCCCACTTCGACAAGGGTATCAAGGGTATAAACCAGGTCATCATCCGCATCGGTCATCTTCAGGTTGTCATCCGTACCGGGTTCCGGCCATCCAAAGAGACTTCCGGTAACATATACCTCATCTGTCTCCGGATCAAAATCCGTATTCTCCACAGCCGGACTCATATCCACGTTGAAAGTCGCGATATAGCCTGTGGAAAGAACGACATCTTTGGTAACATCTTCCCCATTGACATTAACAGTGTCTGAATAAGGCACATACCCATCGGCCGTCACGGTATAGGGGTAGTTACCATTCTCCAGGTCGATTGTAGCTTCCCCGGAGGCGTCAGTAATAAGTTGTGTATCGTTGATGTCGATAGTGGCCCCTTCAATCGGGTTGGTTCCGTCAGTAACATTGAAAGTGACGGTATAGCTTTCCGGGGCCGTCAGAGTCACCTCTTCAAACACATCCTGGTAATCTACCAATATGTTTCCGAAAGCATTGGCATACCCTTCGGCCGATACTTCGTAGTCATATCCCGAAGTATTGTTAGGCGGCAGATAGGTAGAAGCCATTCCTGAAGCATCGGTAGTGAGCTCCTCGCCATTAACGGATACTGTAGCCCCTTCGATATCTTCGCCACTTTCGTTGATAACGTGGAATTCCGCAAGGAAATGACCCCAAACGTCATCCAGGGTAATGTCCGAATCGGTAACTCCCAGCGAACGGTTTTCTTCCTCTCCCCATTCTCCGTAATCCCAGCTGGAACCGCTACCTTCGGGAACATAGAAATACTTATATTCATGATTTCCGACAGCCAGCATTGTATCCAGGCTGTATATCATGTCATCATCTGGGTCGGTTAATTCGAGGGAGGCATCCGTACCGGGTTCATTCCATCCAAACGGGCTCCCTGTTACATATACCGCATCCGTGTCAGGATTGAAATCGGTATTCTCCACAGCCGGAGTCATATCCACATTGAAAGATACCGTATAATCAGCCGGAGGATACATCGTAATTTCCGTAAACACATCCTGGTAATCAACCAGAATGTTGCCCGTAGCGGGAGCATATCCATCGGCCGTTATTTCGTAATCATATCCTTCGGTATTATCCGGTGGCAGAATCGTTGAGGCCATTCCGCCGGCATCGGTAGTCAGCTCTTCTTCGTTAATGGTTATGGTAGCCCCCTGGATATCCTCATTGTCGGGGTTCATCACATGGAATTCAACCGTGAAGTTCCCCCAGATGTCATCCAAGGTTAACGACTGATCGGTCACCTCAAAGGTACGATTATCTTCGGTGTCCCACTCGCCGTAATCCCAGCTGGAGCCGGTACCGTCGGGTACGTAGAAATATTTGTATTCGTGACTTCCCACTGCAATCATTGTATCGAGGCTATAGATCATATCCTCGTCCGGGTCGGTCAGCTTCAGCGACTCATCTGTTCCGGGTTCGGGATAATCAAACGGGCTTCCCGATATAAATACTTCATCGGTATCCGGGTTAAAATCACCTGAGTTTGTGGCCGGCGACATATCTACGTTAAAGGAAACCATGTATCCTTCCGAAAGGATCACTTCTTCCGTTACATTGCTACCATTTACTGTTACTTCACCGGAAGTGGCGACATATCCTTCTGCTGTGACTGTATAAGGATAGTTCCCGTTTCCGAGGTAAATGGTTGCTTCCCCTGAAGCATTGGTGGTAAGCTGCGTATCATTAATATCAATAATTGCTCCTTGTACAGGATTGGATTCCTGGTCTGTTACATTGAATATGACCGCATACTCTTCGGGCGGATACATCGTTACTTCCTCTTCCACATCTTGATAATCCACCATGATGTTTCCGACTGAATTAGCATATCCTTCTTCAGAAACCTCATAGTCGTATCCATCGGTGTTGTTGGGTGGCAGGGCTGTGGATGCCATCCCGGAGGCATCGGTAGTCAATTCTTCCCCGTTTATGGAAATATTTGCTCCTTCGATGTCTTCCTCCTCTTCATTAATCACGTGGAAAGTAACAGAGAATTTACTCCAGGTGTCCTCAAGAGTAACCTGTGAATCGGTTACCTCAAATGTCCTGTTCTCATCGCTCTCCCATTCGCCGTATTCCCAGCTCGATCCTTCGCCGCCAGGCACATAGAAATATTTGTATTCATGGCTACCTACGGCTATTACAGTATCGAGACTGTAAACCATATCATCGTCGGGGTCGGTCATTAGTAACGTGGAATCGGTACCCGGCTCGCTCCAATCATAAGGACTGCCGGTGACATATACCGAATCGGTTGCAGGATCAAATTCACGGGAAGTGAATTCATTCATATCCACATTGAAGGTGACCGCATAACCCTCTGACATGGTCACTTCCTCAGTTACAGGGTTATCATTGACCGTAACATCCCCGTAAGCGTTCATAAATCCATCGGCGCTGACAGTGTAGGGATAGTTTCCGTTCTCCAGTTCAATGGTCGCTTCGCCGGAAGCATCCGTGGTGAGTTGGGTGTCATTGATATCAATGACTGCTCCTTCCACCGGACTACCATCAGCCGTTACATCAAACGTTACGGTATATTCAGCCGGTGGCGACATCGTCACCTCTTCGAAAACATCCTGGTAATCCACCATAATATTTCCTAACGCATCTGCATAACCGGTGGCAGAGACTTCATAATCGTAGCCTTCCGTATTATCTGGTGGCAAAATGGTCGATGCCATACCCGAGGCATCGGTGGTAAGGCTTTCACCGTTGATTTCGATAGTGGCTCCTTCAATATCTTCATCACTTTCGTTGATGACGTGGAATTCGGCCAGGAAGTTCCCCCATATATCATCAAGGGTAATGGGAGCATCGGTGAGTTCAAAGGTGCGGTTATCACCACCGGCCCATTCGCCGTAATCCCAGCTTGAGCCTTCGCCTTCGGGTACGTAAAAGTATTTGTACTCATGTGTGCCGACGGCTACAACCGTATCCAGGCTATAAACCATATCATCATCCGCGTCGGTCAGCTCCAGCGTAGGATCGGTCCCCGGCTCGCTCCAGCCAAACGGACCGCCGGTGACGTATACCTCATCGGTGGCCGGGTCAAAATCTGCGGGAGCACTTTCACTCATATCCACATTGAAGGTGACCGCATATCCCTCGGTGAGGACAACATCTTCCGTCACGTCACTTCCATCGACCGTAACCTCTCCGTAGCTGTCCATGTATCCGTCTGCTGTGACCGTGTAGGCATAATTGCCGTTATCCAGTTCCACGGAAGCTTCTCCGGTGTCGTCTGTAGTCAGCTCATTGCCGTCAATGCTGATAAGCGCTCCTTCAACCGGGGCTTCGCCATCTGATACCTGGAAGGTGACCATAAAACTGGTAGGCTCTGTCAGGGTGACTTCTTCGTATACATCCTGGTAATTCACTTGTAGGCTTCCCAAAGCGTTGGAATATCCCTCAGCCGATACTTCGTAATCATAGGTATTATCCGGAGGCAGGATTGTCGATGCCATTCCCGAGCCATCGGTGGTAAGGCTCTCACCATTAATTTCGATAGTGGCGCCTTCAATATCTTCATCACTTTCGTTGATGACGTGGAATTCGGCCAGGAAATTCCCCCATATATCATCCAGGGTAATGGGAGCATCGGTGAGTTCAAAGGTGCGATTCCCTTCGCTACCCCATTCGCCGTAATCCCAGCTTGAACCGGTGCCTTCAGGGATATAAAAATATTTATACTCGCTAATCCCAACAGCCGCATCAGCCTCGCCGGTATAGACCATGTCATCATCACCGTCGGTTAATTGCAATGATCCGTCACTACCGGGAGTAGTCCATCCAAACGGACTACCGGTGACGTATACTTCATCTGTGGCTGGGTCGAAATCAGCCGGTGCGGTTTCATTTAAATCTACACTATAGGTGACGGCATAGCCTTCGGTAAGGGTTACATTCTCGGTAACGGCACTTCCGTCTACCGTGACGGTAGAAGTAGTGTCTTTAAACCCATCCGCAGATATGGTGTATGGATAAGTTCCGTTAATTAAGTTGATGGAGGCACTACCGGCGGCATCGGTAGTCAACTGTGTTCCGTCAATATCTATGAGAGCGCCTTCCACCGGCTCGCCGTCACCTGTAACATTAAAAGTGACGGGATACTCATCCGAGACAGCTATCGTATAATTATCGCCGCCATTATTATCAAAACGAATAGTACGGATATCAAAATCCTGGGTGGGATTCTCCACATTGGTACTAAATACATAGTAATTCACTGTGGTATTAATCGGGAACCCTGATAGCACGGCCTCTCCTGATGTCCCGCTAAATATCACTTCTTCCAGGGAGGAAGTTTGCCAGTCATCTTCCGTGTACCGGACATAAACATTTTGCTCGGGACCGGGGTTGGCATCCGTTTCCACATTAATGGTGATTTCCTCTGAGGCAGCAGGCTCATCGGGTGTGTGCGATACACTCAAAAATTCGGCGGGCTGCGCTTCCAATTCCATGAAAATCGCCTGCGTATCTTCATAGCCCGTGTTTTCCCAATTCATCACATACCATTGATTGTCGGCCAATGTGATGGTGTTATTTGACGCTCCACCAAATTGGTATTCCTGTATAGTATTGATTGTCGTATTGGTATTGCCCCATACGTTGTTCCAGGGGCTCGACAAAGGACCGCTGGAAAATTTGAATTGGTAATCCCCTGCCGTCACATCACCATCAGATGCCACCTCAAAAGTGGTCTGGTACATTGTGGGTGGTCCGAGTGGTATCAAACCGAGTTCTCCATAGTCAGTCTGTGCTTCACTGGCAAACACCGGGTTATTAGGCGGATTATTCCATCCGTCCCAACTACCCGGCATATTTAGTCCTTCCCCATCAAATATCTGTCCTGAGGTCATTTGGAAGCTCGTTAAAATAATCGTTATAACTAAAATAGTAGTTCGTAGTTGTTTCATAGAAATGAGTTTTTTTTGATTTATTTAATAAGTTCGGTCTTAAAAGCCTTTAAAGCACTGATTTTTATCATATACCTTCCCGAAAGTTTTCGGGACTAAAGAGGAAGTGCTAAAAATCAGCAGTTTAAACAAGTCCCCTTCAAAAGATTTATGGGTCATAAGGCTTTATTAACTGTACTCTTAATTAGCTTTTATAAAGATAAATTAATACAAACTCTTTTATTAAAAAAAAGACAAAATTTCCATTTATTATACGTTGCAAACGTTTGCGACAAATGCTTTTACGATGCAATAAACATCTTAATTCAAAAGCCGGTTGGGTTTTTTCTTAGTTTTGTAACTAAATTAGGCAGTATGAATCAAGTTGTTAATCAAATGAATAGATGCGGAGCGAGGGACATCCCTTTCCTCTTCATCATCGATTTTGAGATGAAAAGACCTTTGGTATTTCCTCTGAATGAAATCGACGCTTCCGTTATCAAATATGACATTGCCAATCATTCAAACAGCTCTTCGCATCAGAACAAAGACTTGGCTTTTCAATTGCAGAAATATCCCGTAAACTTCGCGGATTACCGGGAAGCTTTTGATATCGTGCAGGAGCACCAGTTTAACGGTAATTCCTACCTGACTAACCTGACTTTTTCCACAGATATTGAGCTTGACATGGGTCTGGAAGATGTTTTTGCCATAAGCAAAGCCAAATATAAATTACTTATTCAAAACCATTTTGTCGTATTCTCCCCCGAAACGTTTGTAACGATAAGAGACGGGACTATCCAATCTTTTCCTATGAAGGGAACGATTGATGCCTCGCTACCCAATGCGCGGGAGCAACTCCTCAACGATGCCAAAGAAATGGCCGAGCATAATACGATTGTTGATCTGATTCGTAACGATTTAAGCATGGTGTCCACCAACGTGGAGGTAACAAAATTCCGTTATGTGGATTACCTTCGTACGTCGGAAAAGGATTTGCTTCAGGTCAGTTCGGAAATTTGCGGAGATTTGCCTGAGGATTATCCATTGCGAATAGGCGACATTATTACAACCTTGCTTCCGGCGGGTTCTATCAGTGGGGCTCCCAAGAAAAAGACCGTGGAAATCATTCGCGAAGCCGAGCAGCAGGAAAGAGGCTACTACACCGGAGTTGCGGGGATTTTCGATGGAAAAAACCTGGACAGTTTTGTGATGATTCGTTTCATCGAGAAATCAGGAGAAAGGTATTTTTACCATAGCGGCGGAGGCATTACAGCCCGCAGTGAAGCCGAAAAGGAATACCGCGAACTAATCGACAAAGTCTATGTGCCGGTTGCTTGAAACCATAAAAATCAAACACGGAAAAATTTATAACCGGTCCTATCACGAAGCCCGGATGAACCATAGCCGCCGGGAACTCTTCGGTGCGAATGATAAGATGGACTTGTCTCAAATCCCACTCCCGGGAGACCTCCGGAAAAACCAGGTATACAAATGTCGAATCGTTTACAGCCGGGAAATTGAAGAAATCACCTTTACAGAATATCACCCCAAAGAAATCCGCTCACTTCAAATAGTAAGGGATGATCACATCGATTATTCTTTCAAGTATCTTGACCGCAAACATCTTGAAGAATTGAAATCAAGAGCAAAAGAAAGCGAGGAAATCATCATAATAAAAAACGGATGGGTGACTGATACCACCTACGCCAATCTTGTATTTTTTGATGGCGTTAAGTGGGTCACCCCTTCAAATCCCTTGTTAAAAGGGACAAAGCGAGCATTTTACCTTGACAGGAGCATCATCCAAGAAGCGCCCATCCGCGAAAGCGATATTTTTAATTTTCAGAAAGCCTGCCTGATCAATGCTATGCTGGACATTGAGGATGAGGTGTGTGTGGAGGTGAGTTGCATACACAAACCATAAGCGCAATTCAGCAAAAGAAATGCGGATAATCAGTTGGCAGTTGTTGAAAGAAGTTGGCAATAGGCAGTTGGCAATAAAAAATAAAATATTACAAAAATTGCCAACTGCTGACTGCCAACTTACAAGATAGTTACAAACTTACCAACATAGAAACTTACAAACTTACAAACTCAAAAACCTCCCAACTTAGTAAAGCATTTCCTCTTCCACGTAATCGATATGAAAAGTGAGGTTTTCGACTACATCGTTGTATTTCTCAAGCAACTCTTCCTGGTTTTTCCCGCCCAGGAAAATATTAGCCAGCTCATAACTATAACTATCCTGACCCCGCATCTCATCAAGGTTCATTCCAACTTTAACATTGAGCTTAATCGCTAAGTCGGGATATTTTTTCTTCAAAGTTTCAATTTCTTCCCCGGACGGGATCTCCCGTACCACACCCGGTTCAAACGTACGCAACATAAAGTGAGCGCCTTTCCGGAACTTCCCATTGTAATCCAATGCTTTTGGACGACGGTTCAGTGCCAGGTTTAACATGATATGATGATGAGAAATGCCGTGCACTTTTTCGAAAATATCCGTATGCGCCTGGGAAATACGCGGGTTGATCTCAAGCAGGTAGACCTGGTTAGCGGTAGCATCGTAGAAAAATTCGATATTAAACGCAGAGTTCATCAGACCAATCTGGGTGATAGCCCGGCGCGACAAATCCGCCATACGGAACTGAATTTTTGTAAATTATAAATGACTGTTTATTTTAATATAATTTTTTCATTAAATTTGGAAGTATAAACAAACGCTACGCATTATGAACATAATTATTAAAACTCGAATTTTCCCATCAGGCTTAATGCTATTTGAAAATTTAGAATCAAATGGTTATATTGAAATTAATGATCATACAGTAAAATATAATATTTTTCCTCTCAAAACTATGTACTATAATGAATCTTATTGTCTTAGTATAGTACTTGATGATAGTTTCTCTTTTGAAAAATATAAATCAAATATGTATCCAAACCCAATAAAATTACTTATCTATATTCTACCAAATGGGATGATTTCTGTTAATCACTTTTATGAGCTATCTGATGAAATTGCTGATCTATCATCCTTAGTGGATTTTAGTAGCATGTTATTTAATGCTATTCACGAATTTGATATTTTAATTTATAATTTAATAGAAAAATTTAAGAGAAAAGAAATTTTGCAATCCATTTCACCTATTACTTACGATTTGCTATCCACACCAAATCAAAAAAATTTTCACAAAGAAATGAAATGGAGAGCTTGGGCTACTTCGAATATAATATGTGATAAAGATGTTGAAGCTTCTAATGATTCATTAAAAAAATATACTTTGCATGGATATAATATCAAACTAGAAAAAATTTATACCAATCTCTACAGATGGTATCTGCCGAATAATTGTAAGTCAAGTGAAATTGAACCGTATATATTAGAACCAGTAAGTTATGTCTTATCCTATAGAACAATAATTGAAAGTGCTAATCGAAACATAGAGAAAATCACTCAGGATTATATTTTAAATAATAAACTAATCATAAATTCTCTGCTATTGAGAAAATATATGAATCATATTAAATTAAAAGTTATAAAAACCAAACAATATGAAGGTTCCTCAAATAAATTTACAAGGTCAATATATGAAAATTTATACCAAGATCATAATATAGATAAATTAATAGCTGAGTTAGACAATTCAAATGAATTAATTTATAATACATTAGAGTCTTCAAAACATGAAAAATCTGAAAAAACTAGCTTTTATCTTAATTTTGTTGCAGTAATATTTACAGGACTTGCTTTCATATCAGTAATCGCAGATTTAGTCGGCCTGATTGATTATCATAAAACACTTTTAGATTTTAAACCAAGGTTAATAATAGTTCTCCTATCTCTATTAATTGTATTATTTATTCTTTTGCTTACTAAAAAAAGGATCAAAAAATAACCTTACTAATGCGAATACCCTGTCCTAAAAAATGGGGGAACTTAAAGCAATACAACGTAAGGTAAAACATTATCAATATGAACATGGGTGTTGTTGTTGGTTTTAGAGCTTGATCTCCCCCGCAATTAATATAAGATATTAAATTACCTTTTGTTACAAAACTATTACTAAGTATAGGTTAACAAAAATATGAGGTATTATAATCCGTGGCATCATAATTGCATATTCCGGTGATATTGACCCCCCGATCCGGCCATATTGACCCCCCTGAGGATTCAGTTTTCAAAAGAACGATGGGCTGACAAATTTACAATAATTTTATTATGTTTTCTTACGTGTTTTGCGTAAACTTTCTC
>JAIPAH010000012.1 GCA_021740175.1 Bacteroidales bacterium | reverse complement strand
CGGGCAAAAGCGGCTGCCCATTCCGGCCGCTTTTGCCCGCCGGGTTCCATGTCCTACCCCCCACAGCCAGTCGTCTCGAAGGAGCGTAGCGACTGAGAGACCTCCCAATCAACAGTAAAAAAGCTTCCTTTAAAATCGGGCGCGGACCTCCTGGTTACACTCCGTAGCGTGTTTTGTTCCTTTCTATCTTGCCCTTCCTTCAATAAGTCCTCCAACCGGAGATGCTAAGCGGATCGAAACATCAGATAGAATTTTTTTCCCTTATCACTTCTATCGGTATTTTAAAGGAAAGGCCTCAATATTCAAAAATCAACCCCCGAAAAATACCCTACTTAACCTGCATTTCGTCTACAAGAAACAACCATTTCCATAAAATTCATTAATATTGTTTAGATATAATGAATGATTTATAAGACAATGAAATCCAAGACCATACTAAAACATCTGCCTTTCAGGGAAATACTACTTCACTTGGCTTTTTGGGTGGTTGTGTGGTTTTTCTTTGTGTATTTTTTCAGCTACAACACGGAGGGCCGGGTGTATATCCTGTGGTTTTCAAGTGCGTTGCTGCCTGTGACCATGTTTGTCACCTACCTTATGGTCTACCGGCTGATACCCAAATTTTTGCTGGATAAAAGATACGGGCTTTTTGCTTTGTACAGCTTTTACACCCTGGTGTTTTCGGCTTATGTGGTGGTGTTGATCATTTATGCCTGCCTGTTTTTTATTCTTGATTCTGAGGTGAGCTCGATGCCACCCATGGCCAAGAATTTTGTGTCGGTAATGATATTGATTTACCTTGTGGTAGGGATCGTAAGTTTAATCAATCTACTGAACTACAACTTCAAAACTATTTCCCGGAACAAGGAGCTTCAAAACAAAATCCTTACCACGCAGCTACAACTCAAGGAGCAGGAGCTAAGCTACCTGAAGATGCAGATACATCCCCATTTTTTATTCAACACCCTGAACACAATCTACGGCTTTGCCATCAAACAATCAAGACAAACGCCCGACATCATCCTGAAGCTATCCAACTTGCTCGATTATATCCTTTACCAGGTAAGCAAGCCGCGGGTCAGCCTGAGCGACGAAGTGGCCCACATCAGGGAGTATATCGAACTCGAACGTATCCGCTTTGAAGAGACGCTAAAGGTATCTTTCAAAGCAGGGACTATTGATAAAAAAATTCAGATTGCCCCAATGCTGTTGATTCCCTTTGTGGAAAATGCCTTTAAGCATGGCAACCTTGTCGACGGTTTTCTAAGTATAGATATTGAGATTGCCGTAACCGGCAAACGACTTGATTTTTCCATAAGCAACACCATACTGGCTGATGAGGCCAACCCCGAGAAAAGAGGCATCGGACTGGAAAACATTCGAAAGCGCCTTGAACTGCATTATGGCGATGATTACCGGCTCCGGGCCGAAACCCGTGATAAACAGTATTCGGTTTATCTGATAATTTTTAACCTGAACACCCAAAAAGACGCCCCAAATGACACAATGCCTGATAGTTGACGATGAGCGTATCGCCCGGGAGATTTTAGTGGAGCACCTGGGTAAGATCAAAAGCATGGAAGTTGCTGGCTGCTGCAAGAGCGTGCCTGAGGCTTTTGATATCATTAATTCACGAAAAATTGATTTGATTTTCCTGGATATCAATCTACCCGAGGTTTCCGGCTTGTCATTTGCCAAATCCATCAACAAATCTATTAAAATCATCTTCACGACCGCTTACCGCGAATATGCCGTCGACGGCTTCGATTTACAAGCCGTAGACTACCTGCTCAAACCCATCTCCTTTGAACGACTATTGCAGGCCATCAAAAAGTACCTGGACGAGAATGATTCTGTTGCCGAAACAGCAAATCAGGAAATCATTCGCGAGAAAAGCGATTATATTTTTGTCAGGTCCGACCGAAAAATGATTAAGGTGAGTTTCCCGGAAATCCTTTTCATCGAAAGCCTGAGCGACTACGTCAAAATCCATACGAAGGATAAAACCGTCATCACCCGCGAAACGATCTCCAATATCGAAGCCAAACTTCCGCAAAAGGAGTTCATGAGGGTCCACCGCTCTTTTATCGTTAACCTGACCGGCATCGAATCCTTCACGCATGAAGACATCCAGATAGGCGGCAAAGAAGTACCCATCAGCCGGAGTTATAAGAAGGAAGTGCTGGAGAGGTTGGAGAAAGGAGTCGGAATTTAATTAATAATCAATACGTTACGTTAATATTTATCTTCGTATATCGGATATTTAATATTCAATCTCGCGTTCAGTGATTTTTATGATAGAATCGTTTTTCATCTTCGTCCTGATAATCCAATTACTTTTTGAATCGTATATGTATCGGTAATTGAATGTATCCCTATCAGTTTTAGTCTCGCCAGAAAAGTTTAAAAAGTGATGTTTTGTATATCTTTCCTCAACTTTTTTATCCCCATGCGAATTTAACTCATAATAATTTTTTGATATTGTTTCCGTATCAATGCCAAATGAATGATTGTAAATTTTGATAATTCTATGGTTGGAATCCCTGGAATAAATGGTAGTATCTTTTAAAGGCCTTATTCTGATTAATTTCGTCAAAAAACCGTGTTGATCAAAGTAGAGTTTCTTTGTAAGATTGGAGGTGCCGTCGTGGATAGTATCATAAATATAAGTTGAATCGTCAGTGTTTTTCTTATGGCTATTTTTTAGATGAATCCATTTTCCGGGATTATCAGGGATTCTTTCGCGATATTTTTTAGTGATTCTTCCTGAAGAATCAAAAGCATATTTTCTTACCGAACTCATAGAAGAAAAAGTGTATTCAATTGAGTCCAGCTGCTGCATCTCATATAAATCCTCGAGGGAGAATGTGGATATCTCCGTTACGTATTCAGGCTTGTTTTGCAGATTCAAATCATGCCAGTTTTTGTAATAAGAAAAAGACTGGGCTGAAGTAACTAAGCAAAAAGCTGAAAAGAAGGTTAAAATCAGTATTCTTTTCATAATCATTTATAAATAATCCCCGAATTTCGGATATCCATCATCATAATCAATCGGTATTTCATACCAGTAATCTGTTGTGACTTTCATTTCCCCATCTCTTCTTTCATACTCATAAACCTGGATATCTTCATAGTTATTTTCTGAAAATGCCCGGTAAAAAGCCCCCAATATGTGATACTTGTTCTTCAGTGGATTGGGATTGTTATCATAATCCTGGAAAAGAATTTTTTTCCGGTAATCAACTACTCCCTCGCTATTGGTATCTTCAGTTTCTACTTTTACAAGGTTGTTGTTTTCAAAATAAAATTTTCTACGAATGTTATTCTCGCTGTCTTTTTCAATGATCAAATTATCCCGGTAGAAATAATTACAAATGGTACTATCGCGGCGGATGACTTTTTGCAATCGGTTATTTTTATCAGTCTTATAGATAATTGGATTAGAAGGCTCATCATCCAAGACATATTCAACCTCAGGCTTTGTATACACCTTAAGGGTGTTGTTTTGATGTACGATGGAATCATATAGGTCGGATGAAAAGATGAGTTTAGTTAAATCCATCCCATCCGGAACAGGCAAAAATCCCCCAGTGCTTTTTACAATTTTTCCATTCTCATACTCAAATCGTACTTTGAGTTCTAAAGGTTCTGCCGCCGGAAAGCCATAATCCCTTCCTCTGAAAAGATGGTTATCTTTGAAATAAAGGTAATCTATAGCGCAATTCTGAAGCTTTTTGTCGGGTGATATTTCACTGTTTTCTTCGCATGAAGGTAGAAGCATGCTTATAAGTAAAAATAATGCCGTGAGTTTTAAATACATAATTAAGTACAATTAGATTCAACGGATAAATGATTAAAAAAATAAATATCTTTTCTTTGATTGATATTTTATATTATGAAAAATAGTTAGTCTATAGCTAAGATAAATATTGTTTTTCAAATCTCCAAGATTTTAATAATATTTTTCTTCACAACACCTCCTCCAACTTCTCCTCAATCTCCTGAGTTTTCAGAAACTTCCCGGCAAACTTCCCCTCTTTATCTATTAGAAATCGATAAGGTGTGTTATAACGGCTGTATTTTTCATAGACCTCTGATTGGCTTCCGTTCAGATTGGATACGAAGGGCCAGGAGATGTCATGCTTTTTGATCGAATTCTTCCATAAAAACCGGGCAGTGTCGGTGTAAACCCCATAAAACTCAACGCCTTTGTCGTGATATTTTTTATAGAGGTCTTTGAATCCCCGGGGTATAATGCCGGTATGCGGGCAACGCCATACAAAATAAAGCAGCACATACTCATTCTCACCCACATAATCGGAAAGGGCGACCTTATTGCCTTCAATATCCTTTTGAGTCAAATTGATATAAGGTTGGCCGGGTTCCACCTTTGCAAGGTACTCAATGCGCTTTTTCAGTTGCTTTACATGTTTTGTTGTATAAACGCTTGAGTCAAGGGAGTGATAGAGTGAGTCCAGTAACTTTCTTGAAAGGAATGAGTTGGAATTAATCCGCTGAAATGCCTGGAGCCTGACAGGAGAAGGCGCCTCAGATAAGATATAATCCTGATAAAATTCACCGGCTTTTCTACTTACCTGTCGTCTCTGGTTCGATAGTTTTTCAAGCTTTTCCTCTGGTTCCAATCTATCTTTCGCCAATTGGCTCAGCCTGCGGAGACTATCCATTTTACTCTCATGCGCTTTCGCTTTACTGAGAAATTGCTCGTAATGTTTGTGCATGTCTGATCCGGAGATGGTTGCTTCAGGATATTTTTTCTCCGAAGACCTTACCTTAATCCGGCTGTTTTCCACAAAAACCGGGATATCGCCAAACTGACGGGTTACTTTAATGTAGCGCAGGGCAGGGACATCGACCGAGCCCTCGAAAACGAATTTTTTATCCACTAGGGTAGCTGAATCAATTGGATTGACTGAGTATTGCCGGGTGTAATCTTTGGTTCCCAGGTATACTTTGGCTGAGTCGATGCCGGCGATGTGGCCTTGAATTTTGTAGCCATCGTGGTTGTTGCAGGATGCAAGAATCAAAGCTAAGATGGCTATGAATAGTATTACGTGTTTCATGGCATAGGGTTTTGAATTATATAGTAAACTAAAATAACAATAATTTTAGTTTCAGCCCTACTTTTTTTCCTTCTGATCTTCGTTCTACTTCAGAATCCGCATCATCATTGCCGAACACTTATCATTGAACTTTTTCATCTCATTGTGACGAGCAATTTCGGCCAGGTGGGCGGCTCTTTTCATGCCGCCGAAATAGGATTTATAGAAAATACCGAATCCGGTGATGTAGGCCGTGAAGTAATATTTATACCATAGCTGGTGGATGCCAAACCCTATTGCCGCGCCGTTAAGCAGGAAGCTGGCCGCTCCTTCCCAGGGATAACCGGTATATATGTGGCCTGCTCCGGGAATAAATCGCGAGAGGTTTTTGGCTTTCTCCTCCGAATAATTTTTGGGGAGCGAATCCTCATCGTATAAGCTTTTTATGCTGTCTTTCCACGATTGCTTTTTGTGCGGCCTAAGCGGCATTGAATCCACAAGAGATAAAAGCGTTCCTTTGGCTTCTTCCCACTTCCGATTATGATTCAGTATAAGAATTTTCAAAGGAATCATCGAGGAATGGAGCGGCTCTTCTCGTGTTTTTTCAAGGCGCCGGAAATTCCACAAAGCTTCTTCCGGCTTATCCAGCAAAAGGTGGTTAAAAGCGGTCTCATATAATATCCGCGACTTAAGCGTATCGGCAATACTAAACAGAGGGAGGCGATCCAATTCCCGGAGGGCATCCTCATAACGATGCAAATGACGGTAAGCCACAGCTTTCTTGTAGCGGGCCCGGTGAACCACTTTGCTCTCCGGCTGAAGATAAACCGTTCGCTCATAGGCAATAGAAGCCTCAAAAAACGCACCTTCTTTGAAAAGGCTGTCAGCCCGGTGCAAAGCTTCCGGTTGACCGCTTACCTTAGTTAAAAACATTCCGCAAAGGAATGTGAAGATTAAAAAGGATTTTGTTGTCATACGCCTTCTGAAATTCATTTTCCGTAATTTCTACCGATACTACCGTTCCGTAAATATTACCCCCGTAAAAGGCTGCAAAGACAGCCCCAAACAGCAAGGTTTTAACATCCTTCCATCCGTTTTTGTGATAATTTTCCCAGGTAACAAATCCCAGGCCTCCAGCCGTTAGAAAGGCAGAAATCCCCTCACCGGTCTGGCCGGCGTAGATCTTTCCGGCGCCGGGAACAATAGCCGACATCGCTCCCGCAACCACCGGTGATTTCTTCCTGTGAGATTCCAAATCACGCGCGAAGTCCAACATTTTATCGGAAGCTTTTTTTATCGGATAATAAGAGGTGTCCGCCTGATTAAAGCGGTCTTCAAATGCTTTATAATCTCTTTGCAAAAGAGCGATGCCGGCATTTTCAAATGCTCTTAGCGAAGCCATATTGCTATTTTCAAGACGGAGGCTATCCAGGGTCTGCCCGGCTGTCCCATACTGACCGAGATGTGCATGATTGTAGGCCGCAAAAAAATGAGCGGGTAGGTAATAGGGACTCTCGCGGGAAACGCTTTTTAATACGCCGGCTGAGCGCTGCAATGCTTTCATGGAATACAAGCTCCACCCTTTTATGTAGTTGATGCTATCTTTGCGGGCAAGGGATGCATCATCATAATCGGTTTGCTCCAGAAGGTATACCACTTCCTTATAATATTCCCGGTCCATTAAATGCCGAAGGAAACCCGTTGATGGAGGCTCTTGCGAAAAAGCCGTCACCAGCAGGAAAATAAAAGCAGAGGTTAGCCAATATCTCATTTGTAGAGCTTCACAGGGTCGTGCGACTTTTGAGAACTGTCATTGAGGGTGATGGGATGAATATCTGTTCCGGCAATCTTGTTACAGCGTGTCAAGCGATCGGTTGAAAGCAAAATGCCTTTGATAAAACCATATTTGGAAATAGCTCGCTTGCTAAAATCGGAACATGAAGGATGATAGAGGCAATTTGCCGAAAACTGCCGGGAGATGCTGTTCTGATAAATGTATAGTAACCCGCCGAGTGTTAAACTTACAGGGTTGTATTTGACAAAATTGCTGGACGCATCTTTCATCAAATAGCCTCTTTTGTGGAAATGTTTCTTCTCATGGGTCGTATTTCTGAAAAACCGGAGGTCTTCTTTTGCCCCGCTCCTTTGCGCTGTAGCATTAAAAACAGATATAAGGAAAAGCGTTATTATGATAAACAGCTTAATACGAATCCTCCATTCTTTTTGCATCATCCGGAATTTCATAGTTCAGATAATAGGGGGTTACTTTATCATTGACTTTTATGTCGGAGTATATGGTACGTTTTACGATAGAATCCTGTTCCCGGTATGATATCTCGGTAACCCTGGTAGGTAACATAAACTCAGTGCTTTCGTAATAATCGCTGTAATAGATTTTTCGAAGGGTGTCCCTGTCACTGTTAATGTATGCCGAAAAAACAGGCATCATATCCTTAAACACCAGCTCTACTTTTGTTATTAGTTCCATTTTAGCAGGAGGTTCCCAGATGGTCACCATATGTTCTCCCTCATATTCGGTATTGACCCTTTTAAAACCCTCTTTACGCAGCCCAAGGTCTTCAGTAAGGTTATTGATAAAATAATGCAGCAATTCATTCTCGGAAGAAAAGTAAAAGTCTTGTTTTATAGAAACTTCGTTTTCTTCCGGAAAATAAATCATCATTTCCCCTTTCCGGTTGGTTTTTTTAATAAACTCTTTAGGCTGGTAATAATGGGTTACATAGATTCCTTTCGCCGGCGAATAATAACAATCTGCCTTTTGGGTGTATTTTTTCCCTTCTTTCAGAACCTGGCTCTTCATTTGGACACTTACACGCTGTACTGATTGCGGCAATACAGGTAAAGAGAAAACAAACAACAACAGCCCGGTCAAAAATAACTTGAAAATTCGCATCTTATTCACTTTCGCATCCCAAATAGAAAAAAACAGGCCGGGAAAAATATTAACCGGCCTGTAATATTTCATTTTACCACATAAAGAAACTCGGGTTATCAACATAGGGTGAAATATCCTCGTAGTTAACAGCAAGAACTATCAGGTCTACAAGCGGCATAACTCCAAATATTCCGCCACAAGTAAGGATATAACCCACACCTGTCATTGTCTTAGTTCCCAGGTAGAAACGATGCACCCCAAGTCCACCGACAAAAAAGTCGAGTAATATAGCTACCATAGGATCTTTACCATCAACTTTTTGGGGAACAAGCTTAGGGTGACCGGCTTCTGCTTCGGTAAAAATGTTGAACTGGGCTTCGTCGGCATTCTCAAATAATACATCTACTTTATCCTGATCAATCGAATACTTCGAAGCATTCGCTTGCTCAGCAAATAAAGCAGTAAAAGAGAATAGCACTGCAATAAGTAATAACTTTTTCATAAGACTGAATTTTTGGTTAAACATTTGTTTTAAAAGTAATTAAATAAATATGATTTAAAATTATTCCGATTTTGTATTCTTTGTTAAAGCACTTCCCTGTTGTCCCCGTTCCTGCTTGAAACAAGGATTCCCGGGAAACCGCTCATGAAGCTTTTTTTTATATATTTCCGCCCTGGATGTTTCTTCTGCAATATCGCAATAATATTTGAATAAAAAATATTTTCCCAGCGTACTTCTGATAAAATTGTTACTTGCAGCATGGTTTTCCAGGTTCTGAATATGATTTTTCTTTTGTGTGTCAATATTGGCTTTAAAAGGGTTTAAATTATAAGAGGTCTCTACTAATTCAATAAGACTTACATAAAGTGAATATAAATGGCCATGCAGTGAGATTGAATCAGTAGGAGGTGTTTGATCCTCCAACAGATTTTTGAGCTTAACATAATCGATTAGAGCAGCAGGATATTTGTTCAAAGCCAAATCGTAACGCAATTTGTAAGTCTGCAAAATCAGGTATTGTGTTGAGTTGCCGGTATATTGTTTTTTTTGGCTTTCAATGCGATCCCGGAATTTATGCAGTGATTTATCATTCCCCTTCTCAATAGCATGCCACCATGCCAGTTCTATTTGGAGAAATTGTTCCGTCTTTTTCCCAAAAATCCCGGAATCAAGAAGGTGTCGGGCTTTTTCAAACTGAAAATTAAAAATCCCGTAGAGGATTGAATTCACCTGGTTCAGATTATCGACACCACATCCATTTACCGGTTTTATAAAAAACAATACCAGGATAATAGAAGGGAGTATAGTTTTATCGACACGCATTCTGAATTTATACTTATGATTAGTCTAAAACAAAGATAACTATTTATCAATATTATCAAAAAATGTATCCGAGAAATTAATTCCACAATAAAAGTTTCGCATCTCTTTTAAAAAACATGAATATTAAACTTTTATAAAAATGCTATTTTTGCATATACCAATAAAATTATTCAGGACGAGGTTCACTCATCCTGCTTCAGAATTCCACAAAGCTATATGATAGTTTTTACCCCTATCCTTTTTGATGATAAGCGGGTAATGTAAAGTTAAAGCGGCTACCTTTCCCTTCTTCACTCTCGACCCATATCCGGCCATTTTGTTTTTCGACAAATTCCCTGCAAATAACAAGGCCCAGCCCGGTACCTCTTTCGTCGTTAGTACCCTTCCGTTTACTGGTTTCACCTACATTAAACAATTTGGATTGTTCTCCTTTTGGAATGCCCATACCTGTGTCTGTCACTGATATTTTGTGCTTACCGTTTTCGTGTGTGGTTGCAATAATAATTTTTCCCCCTTCGGGAGTAAATTTAATCGCATTTGAAAGGAGATTTCTAACTACCGTAGAAGTGAGATTATAATCGGCATACAAGTATTTGTCTTTGAATAAATCAGTTACCAGGTTGATGTTTTTATCTTTAAAATTAGTTTGCAGCAAGTTTGTATTTTCCTGAATAATTTCAGCGACATTTATTGGTTGAGGTTCGCAAGCAATAGAACCGGATTGCGATCGAGCCCACGTCATCAGATTCTCAAGCAATCTCAAACCTTCATTAGATGAATAATGAATTCTTTTAATAATAGTAAGCAGCTCTTCCCTTTCATACTCATCAAATTCCTCTTTAATTAAATCAGTATAGGAAACCACCACACTGATTGGAGTTCTTAAATCATGGGCAATGACGCGGAAGAGCGTGTCTTTGGCAAGATTCAGTTCCGTAAGCTTTTTGTTTTTATCGGCTATTTCCGCGTTTTTGTGCTGTAAATTTTTATTAAACTTGGCTTTCAGACGGTTATGCCGATAAAGCAGGGAGGCTAAAACTATTAAAACCACAATCCCAGCCACACCGGCTATTAGCTGTTGATTTCGCCTTTTTATTCTTATCTCTTGCAGGCGATTTTCTTTAGCAAGAGCTTTATTCTTCGATTCTTCTCGTTTTAACCGCAAATAATTTATCTTATTCTCACGCTTTTCATTAAAAATGCTATCGCTGTATTTTTTATGAAGTTTATGATAATGGTAGGCATTTTTATACTCCCCTTTTGTGGCATAGGCCTCTGCAAGAATTTTTGTTACATTCTGTTTATCCCATTTTGCATTGACTTCTTTAGCCAACTCATAACTACGTATACCATAGTCAATACTTTTATCAAGGTCACCTGTCTCCTTGAATACCTTAGCCAATCCGGCCATGGCATAACTGATCTCCCATTTATTATCATAATTTTCGGCATTAATGACTTTGGTAAGTGCAGAAATGGCTTTTTCATACTTCCCTATATCAGCGTAAATATTCCCCATTAAATTAACCATGCGAAGGCCTTCTTTGGGCTTCCCCGCTTCTTCTTTAAGCTGCAGAGCCTTTTGAGCATGCAGTAAAGCACTGTCGTATTTTTTAAAAGAATAGTATGATATCCCCATATTGAAATGGTTATGAGACAGTAAAGATGTGTCAGAAATTTGTTTAGCTATTTCCAGTGATTTCTGATGGTTCCGGATAGATTGCCGATAATGCTCCTGCATGTTTTGAATCAGTCCGATAATATTCAAACCTTTGGCGATACCCCTTTGGTTGTCAGTTTTTTCCCAGATTTCAATGCCTTCCATAAAATTCTCCATGGCATAATCATATTCTCCTTCAACATATTTTACGTAGCCGATGCCACTAATCGATTTGGCAATCATGTGGGGCAGATCGTTCTCACGGGCTATTTCGAGTGCTTTATTATAGTAGTAATTTGCAGAATCAGCATTGGAAAATCTTAATTCAGCACCGATCTTGTTAAGCAATTTTGCTTTTTCCCGGGGGGTGGTATCTATTTTTATCTTTTGCCATTGGTGAATAAGAGAATCCAAAGAGCTTTGGGTGTAGGCCCGGGAAAAAGGAACAATAATTAGCACAAACAGCAGCACAAAAATCCCTGCTGAAAAGCAACGCCTGAGATTGTATTGTTTCAAATAACTTTGCATTCTAAAAGTTTCGCGACCTACAATGAGATCATTATTATTGTATAATGTTTTATTGGAGAAAATTGTTTTACCGCTAACCTGAATTAGCTTTTTAACAAGGGGGACTATAATAGCTCTTTTGTTACAGGGAGTAAATGTAACAAAAAAAATTCATATACCAGTAAATAGAAAAAATTCAATTTACAGTTCAGTCGGGTAGCAATTTGATAAACCGGGAAACAACCGGAATATCTCCTTATAAGTAGATGGCACCCATTTTCCGGAACATCTCCTTTATATTTATTTTATAAGTATCCCTTTCTGCACTGCCTTGATTTGGCCATTTACCCGTAATTGGTAAAAATAAATTCCCCGGGTAACTTTATGACCTGCATCATTCCGTGTATTCCAGTTTAATTTGTGCTGGCCGCTTTGATATTTTTGCTTGGTCAAGGTTTTAACACTCCTGCCATTAATATCATAAACAGTCAATTCCACCGCGCCGCTTTGCGGGAGGGTGAAGACAATATCTGTTTGCGAATAAAAGGGATTGGGCGATGAGGTGATTGTGTAACCTTTGGCGCCCCTGTTTTTGCTAAAACTGATATCAGTAGTAGTGGGGCTTAATTTAGCTATCCAATAGTCTTTATAGGCCCAGCTATCTGTAATATCCCCGTCTGCCGACTGCGATTCGCCGGCTACTATGTAACCTTCGCCGGACGTTTGCCGAACGCTATGACCCCAGTCATGAGCGCTTCCCCCAAAGGAATCCTGCCATGATAGGCTCCCTGAGGAATTTAGTTTGACCACCCAGTAGTCATAGTTGCCGTGATTGCCTGTTACATCCCCGTCATTGGATCGGGATCGCCCGGTCATTACATAGCCTCCGTCAGTAGTTTGACGTATACAACGGCCATAATCCTCATCGCTACCTCCATAATTTTGCTGCCAGGTGATTTCCCCCGAATTATTGAGTTTGACCACCCAATAGTCATCATAACCATAGTTATCGCTAACATCACCGTCCTCGGACGAACTAAAACCAGTCACGATGTAACCTTCATCGGAGGTTTGCCGAACCGAAGCTGCTTCATCATAGCTGGTTCCCCCTAAACATTTCTGCCATTGCAAATCACCCGCAGCATCCAGTTTAACTACCCAATAATCGGCCATGCCGTTATTTCCACTCACAACCCCGTCATCCGACATGCTGTAGCCTGCAACAATGAATCCGTCGTCGGAGGTTTGCTGAATAGAGTAAGCTTCATCGGAAGAGCCTCCGCCGAGACAATTCTGCCATTCTATATCACCATCAGCGTTCATCTTAACCACCCAATAATCATAACTGCCATGATTGCCGCTTACATCGCCGTCGTTAGAAAAGGTATGACCTGCCATAATATAGCCGCTATCGATGGTTTGCTCACAGGCGTAAGCGTAATCCCATTCCGTTCCGCCCAGGCATTTTTGCCAATCCATCGTACCTGTAGAATCAAGCTTGACAGCCCAAAAGTCATAATCGCCGTGGTGACCGCTGACATCACCATCATTGGATTGCGTATTGCCTGCAATGATATAGCCCTTGTCGTAGGTTTGCTTTATAAATTCAGCCTTATCCGTATTACTTCCACCCAGGCTGTTCTGCCATGATAAGTCACCCGATTCATCCAATCCGGCTATCCAGCAATCATAAAGACCGTGATTACCCACAACATCGCCGTTAAAGGAGTTGGAATAGCCGGCAACGATGTAATCTCCGTCAGAAGTTTGCTGAATGCATTTGGCTACATCCGCACTTGTTCCGCCGAGGCTTTGCTCCCATTCAAGCTGAGGCTGAGCCAAGATAGTGGTGCTGATGAAAAGTAACAAAATCAAAAAACTCCATGTTTTTCTCATAGCTTCTCCATTTTTTGCGATTCGGTTTAGTATTGTTATTGCTTGGGATGTACAAATCCTAATATTCATAAAGCTTGGTAAAATTCGTCAGCTATTGAATCTGATGTTCAGAGTGTTTCACCGTTCCGTTTTCGCATTTCACTGTTTTGGCAGGGAAATGGTGAAAAAGCGAATAATCATGTGTGGCCATCAAGACAGCCCTGCCGGTTTTTGATATTTCAAAAAGTAGTTCCATAATTCCTTCAGAAGTCTCCGGGTCCAGGTTTCCGGTCGGTTCATCGGCCAGGATAACATCGGGGTCATTGAGTAATGCCCTGGCAATGACCACCCTCTGTTGTTCTCCGCCGGCAAGCTGATGGGGCATTTTATGACCTTTGGTCGCAAGACCTACTTTTTCCAGCACATTGTTAATGCGCGCATCCATCGCCTCCTTGTTTTTCCATCCGGTGGCTCGTAATACAAAACCAAGATTCTTATTCACCGTCCGGTCGGTTAATAAGTTGAAGTCCTGAAAGACAACGCCTATAGAACGACGTAGATAAGGGATCTGTTTTTTTCTAAGCTTTGTAAGATCATAACCTGATACTAAGGCTGATCCGTGATGCACGGGTAATTCTCCATATATCGTCATAAGCAGGCTGCTTTTTCCGGTACCGGTTTTGCCTATGACATAAATAAATTCACCTTTTCGTACAGTCAGATTTACATCTTGCAGGACAAGGAATTCATTTTGATATACCGACAAGTTATTCAGGTCTATGATTACGTCCAGATCCATAGTGTATAAGTTTTGATGTATCAAATTTAATAAAAAGATGGTTGTAGCATCCCACTATTAAAATAAAAAAAAGCTGCCCGGTAGTTTCTTTAAGCGAGCAGCTCTTAATTCGTCTTTTTTCTGTTTTTTATACCAGTCCGGCAAAACCCATAAAAGCAAGAGCTAAAATACCGGCAGCCACAAAGGCTATCGGTACGCCACGCATCCCTTTCGGCACGTCCAATAAATCAAGATGTTCGCGTATGCTGGAGAAAAGTAACAGCGCTAGACCAAAACCGATAGCATTGGCAATGGCAAAAACCACACCTTCCATAAGATTATAATTACTCTGCATGGTGAGGATAGCCACTCCGAGGATAGCACAATTGGTTGTCATCAGGGGAAGGTAAATACCCAGAGCTTGGTAAAGCGGAGGGCTTACCTTTTTCAGGATAATTTCCACCATTTGTACCAGGGAGGCAATTATGAGGATGAAAGTGATGGTTTGTAGAAACTCCAGGCTGAAAGGTATAAGTATGTAGTTCTGTATCAGCCATGTTACAATAGTTGCAATGGTCATAACAAACATCACGGCTCCGCTCATCCCCACCGATGTGGAGACTTTCCCGGAAACGCCCAGGAAGGGGCAAATACCAAGAAATTGAGCCAGTACAATGTTATTAACAAATATTGCGGTTATGATGATAATAATATAATCCATGGTTCCAGGGTTTTTAATTTATGATGCTTTATTGAATTTATTCATGATGGCAATCAGGTAACCCAGGCCAATAAAAGCTCCGGGGGCCAGGACAAATACCAGCATGCCGTCACCTGTAACAAATTCCCATCCAAAAATAGCTCCGCTACCCAGTATTTCTCTCACGGCACCTAAAAGCGTGAGGGCAAAGGTAAAACCGAGTCCCATACCCAGTCCGTCAATAACCGAAGAGATAAAATCGTTTTTAGAGGCAAACGCTTCAGCGCGTCCTAAAACAAGGCAATTGACCACAATAAGTGGAATAAACAAGCCCAATTGCTCGAAAAGGGTGGGTAAAAAGGCTTGCATCACTAATTCAACAATTGTTACGAATGAAGCTATGATCACAATAAAGGATGGAATCCTTACCTTCACAGGAATTAAACTTTTGATCAGCGTAACCACGGTATTGGACATCAACAATACAAAAGTGGTAGCCAGTCCCATACCCAAACCGTTTATGGCCGAAGTAGTTACACCGAGTACAGGACATAAGCCCAGCATTAGAACGAAAACCGGGTTATCCTTGATAAATCCTTTGGTAAAATTTTGCCATTGATTCATTATTTCACTCCTCCTTCTTTTTCGTAAGTTTCATAAGCACGTTTTGTTGCATCGCAGAAAGCCCTTGAACTGATAGTGGCTGCGGTAATGGCATCCACATCGCCCCCATCCTTTTTAACTTTCAGCTGAAATTGCTCCGGGTTTTTCCCGTTAAATTGCTTGCTCCAGTCCGATTTGCTTTTCTCGATTTTATCACCCAATCCGGGCGTTTCAGTATGATTCAACACAGCCGTATTTTCTATGCGATTGTCGGGGGTAAAGCCCACCATTATATCAAAGCGGCCATCGTAACCCTTTTCTGTATATGTTTTAACGGCGGTTCCAACTTCACTACCGTTTCGGTAACCTGTATAGAACGCCAGTGAATCGTTCCCGTTAACGGCCGGAACTTTTTTATTCTTAAGCGTATCAAATTCGGGTAAAACCTTCCCCAGGGCATTTTCCAATTTAGCTCTTTTAGCCGCTGCAATAGGCTCTTTGGTCACTACGTACACGCCTCCCAGGGCGAGTCCGGCAATCATGGTCACCAGCAATAGAGCTATAACCATGTTAGGAAAAGTTGATTCAGGTTTTTTCTGTTTACTCATCGATGTTCGATTTATAGTTTTTTATACCTGTTTTTTTCAAATATTAAGCTGCCTTTGCCGGTTTATGCCCGAATCGTTTGGGCTTAAACCGGTTATTAATTAACGGGGTTGCTGCATTCATAAGCAGAATGGCAAAAGAGACCCCTTCGGGATAGGAGCCGAAAACACGTATTATAATTGTCAGAACCCCTGCTCCCACACCAAAGATAATTTGTCCTTTAGCCGATATCGGCGAGGATACATAATCGGTAGCCATGTAGAAAACGCCCAGTATCAAGCCACCCGTAACCAAGTGGAAGAAGGGATCGGCATACTGAGTGGGATCGGCAAACCACAGTATTGCCGCCAGGGCGAAAGAAGAACCGAGATAGGCTACCGGAATATGCCATGTGATCACTCTACGATAAAGCAAATATAGCCCTCCGATGACCAAGGCTATCGCTGAAATTTCACCCATAGAGCCACCCATTTGACCAAGCACCATATCAGCATATCCGGACGATTCAGAGATACCTTCCACACCTTCTTCCTGCAATTTACCCAATGGTGTGGGGCCTGTTACCGTATCAAGTATCTTATCATCCATGCCGGCAAAGGAGAAATATTCCCGCGATACAATGGGTTTGGGCCAACGTGTCATTTCTACCGGGAATGAAATCAACATGAACACCCGGCCTACCAGGGCTGGATTAAACGGGTTTTTACCTAATCCGCCGAAAGACATCTTACCCATTCCAATGGCGACCAGCGCCCCTACAACCATCATCCACCACGGAACGCTGGAAGGTACATTAAAGGCCAATAAAATCCCGGTAATAAGGGCGGAACCATCATTTATAGTTATCGGCCCCCTTATGAGGTAGCGCTGAATAAGATATTCAAAAAGATAGCAGGACAAAACTGATATAAGAAACACCCGAAGGGCGCCCAATCCGAACATATAGAACGAAACCAACATGGCGGGGATCATAGCGATAACTACCATGTACATGAGTTTAGGGATCGACGTGTTCTGATGAACATGTGGTGAACCAGAAATAACTAATTTATCCATATTATGCTGTTAATTTCCACGGTTTTTAATCATTTGACCTACATTCGTTTTTCCTACCCTGATATAATCCAACAAGGGCCGGCCTGAGGGGCATGTATAGTGACATGAACCACATTCGATGCAGTCCATGATAAGATTTTCTTCTGCCCTTTCCCACAGCTCTTTTTCGGATAACTGAGCCAGGTATAAGGGCTCCAATCCCATAGGACAGGCGGCAACACACTTTCCACACCGTATACAACTTTTTAGGGGTGGACGGTTAGCTTCCTCTTCCGGAAATACAATAACACCGGAAGTTCCTTTTACTATCGGGGCTTCGAGCGAAGTGAGCGCCTTACCCATCATCGGGCCCCCGTTAACCACTTTGCCGGTATCTCCGGGTAATCCGCCCGCTTTATCGATTAAATCTTTTACCGGTGTCCCAATACGTACCTGCAGATTAGAAGGCTTCTCCAACTTTTTACCGGTCACGGTAACGACCCTTTCGATAAGGGGTTTATTCTTTTGGACGGCCTCATAAACGGCATAGGCTGTGCCTACATTGTTGACAACACATCCCACTTCTATAGGCAGTTTTCCTGAAGGTACTTCGCGGCCCAAAAGCGCTTTAATGAGCTGTTTTTCTCCACCCTGAGGGTACTTAACCTTTAAAGCATGAACTTCTATATTGTTGTACTGTGCCGCTATTTCCGAAAGATGTTTTATCGCATCCGGTTTGTTATTTTCTATTCCTATAAGAACTTTTTCGACACCCAGGCCTTTTTTCAGGATTTCAATGCCAACCATAAGCTCCTCCCCTTTTTCAACCATCAGCCGATGATCGGAAGTCAGGAAGGGCTCGCATTCCACACCATTGATAATCAGGTATTCGGCCGTTTTTCCTTCGGGGACTTTCAGCTTGACATGAGAAGGGAAAGTAGCGCCTCCCAAGCCTACAATACCTTTTTCCTGAATTTTATCAACAATTTCTTGCTGTGAAGCAGTTATCTCCTTTTTTATCTCCCCGCTTGTATCGATATCTTCTTCCCATTCATCACCCTCTGCCTGTATGGTTACCGCAGGACGTTTATATCCACTTGCATCCAGTACATCATCCACTTTTTTTACTTTTCCTGATACCGAGGCGTGCACATTGGCTGAGATAAAAGCTTCGCCTTTAGCAATCAATTGTCCTGTTTTTACCTGGTCTCCTTTTTTTACCACAACTTTGGAAGGTGCTCCCAGGTTCTGAGCTACCGGAATATCAACTGTTTTTGGAATAGGAAGTACTTCAATAGGTTGATCCGCTGCTATTTTATATTCTTGGGGATGAATCCCCCCCAACTTAAAAGTTTTCAATGTTTTCATGGTATCCATTTTTTATACCTGATTAACCTTCATTATCTTTTTCTTTTGCAGCCTTTTTCTTTTTCTCTGTTTGCTTCTTAAGATTCTCTTTCGCCTTTTCAACGATTTTTTCACTCATTTCCGGGTGGTTGTCTTCAAGGATAGCATTTGTAGGACAAATCGGAACACACAATCTGCAATTCTTGCACTTATGCGGGTCGATATAGGCCAGGTTATTTTCCATGGTAATGGCATCAAAAGGACAAGCTGTCACACATTTGCCACAACCAATACAAGCCACGGAACAATGTTTCTTGGCCGGTCCGCCTTTTTCCGTATTAACACAAGAAATATAAGTTCGTTTGCCTTTCTTGCCCTGAGGTCGTAGTTCTATGATATCGCGCGGACAAGCTTCCACGCAGGCATTACATGCCGTACAATTTTCTTCAACGACTTCCGGGAGGTCTGTTTTGGGATTCATATGTATCGCATCGAAATCACATGATTCCTCACAATCCCCGCAACCAAGACAACCGTTAGGGCATCCGCTTTCACCGGCTGATAAAGCATGAGCAAACTGGCATGTGTTGGGCCCGTCGTAAATGACTTTTTGTGGTGCATTGGTTTTTGAGCCATTGCAACGCACTACCGCTACAAGAGGGTCTTTTTGCTCAGCTTCCAGGCCCATAATCCCGGCCACTTCTTCCATCACCTCATTGCCACCTACAGGGCAATTCATATCCTCAAGCGATTCATTCTTTACAATAGCTTCAGCAAATGCACGGCATCCTGCTAAACCACATGCCCCGCAATTAGCAGCGGGAAGAGCTTCTTCCACCTCGTCAATGCGAGGATCCTCAATGACTTTAAATTTTTGGGCAATGAAATAAAGGATAACAGCGGCTGCTGTTCCCAAGCCCGCCATTGAAACGACCGCATATATTACTACTTCATCCACGATATTATACTTTTTTTGTTTCTACCATTTACATGGAATTCTTTAAATAATTGCTGGACAAATGTAAAAACTAAAAATAAAGTTGTAAACGAAGGACTAACGTATATAAACCACCACATATAACTGGCAAAGAAACAGATACGTGTTTGTCTGTAAAAAGAATATTAATTTAATCATTGTAATATTCAGAGAATCAGACAATCATTACAATAATTTGGAATCCGTATAAATTAGGTAAGTATCAGTAATTTAGAATGGATTTCATAAAAAAAAGACCGGAGATTCCGGTCTTTTTTTATTGAAACAAAATATATGTTATACAAACGCTCTACCTGATAATGATTTTATCAGCAAAAGCTTTGTTTTTCAGTTGCAATCTTAAAAAGTAAACTCCATCAGGAAGATTGGAGAGGTCAATGTTTTCACGGAGTTTATTTACCTGTTTGGACAAGGTTTTTCTGAAGACCTCATTGCCGGATGTGTTTCTTACAGTAATCTTTGCTTTTCCTGAAAGTTTCGAATCCAGAACCATAGTAAATTTGCCTTGATTGGGATTCGGATTAATAGTAAGAGCATCACTTTGCGCCGAAATGCTTTCAACATCCGTACAAACATCAAAAGTAATCGTTACATCATCCGAAGCACTCTCGGTACATGGTGATTGAGGCGTAGCAGAGAGCGTAAGTGTTACTTCTCCGTTATCAAGGTCTCCACTTCCCGGATAATAAACGGTATTCTGTTGTGTCGGATTCTCAAATTCACCGTCTCCACTGGTAGCCCATTGTACCATCAAGGCACTATTCACCTCAGGATCTGTTGAATAAGTAGATGTATTACAAATTGTTGTATCATTGCCGGTTTCCACTTGCGGGTTGCTAACAATGGTAAGATACATTGTATCCTGGTCCTGCTGACCTTCATCATAGCCATATCCCGTTAAAGACAATTCAGCACCACCATTCTCAATATCCTGACTACCTCTCAGGTAATTGACTACCAATTCTTCATTATTCGGCAGAAAATCCCCGTCGCCGGAAGTTTCCCAAAGATGGTCACTCGTATATTGCGAGCTTGCCGCTTCGGTATTATACGAATTATCCTCGCAGATAGTGGTATCGGGACCAGCATAAACAACAGGTTCTTGGGGTTCTTCTAAATCGAAAGACACGATACGGGTTTTCCATGGACCCGTAATGTATTCTGAAGTAAACCAGAAAGTTGAATCGTCCGAAGGATCGACACTCATGGCTGCATAATCCCCCCAACGCTCTATGCCTGTTTGGGAAGACGTACCTGCTACTACTTCAATTTCCTCCGTATTCATTTCTCCCAGTGTGCCACCAGAAGTGCGGGCCACATAACGGACAGAAGGATAGACCTCTTCTTCACCCGACACTGAAAAGCCAAGAGCTATATCCCCGTTACCATTCATCGCAATACTCCCCAGCCAACGATGCAAACCGTCATCAGGCGCATACGTAGATTGCTGATGGATATTCCATTCACCGTCCGTATTACGCACTTCATACCAACGAATGCCGTGTTCTGCCTGGAAACTAGTCACAACTGCATGGTTCATAACCATGGAAAGATGATCATCAAACTTCCTGAATTTCAAAGGATACATCATCTGACCTATAAAATCATCCAAAGCTGTACTTGTATTTGGTTGAGGAACATTCGTTGAAGCCGTGGTGTAACTTTCAGGCTCAAGGCTGTGTTCAAGGGTTATATCTGAATTGGTTGGTTCTTCCCAATCAATGGTAAATTCAAATATCTGAATTTCGCGAGGGTCATTACTGTTATGTACCACGTAATGAGGAATAGAATCAGGTGGTGCAGGGCCGTCAAAATCTGCCGGGAGCACCCCGTAGTATTCACCGCTCAGTTGGAAAAACTGTTGTTCAGCGTCCTCTTCGCCGGCAAGCATAGCCTCCCGGTCAAAAGCCGCCACACCTGCTCCTTGAAAAGAATTACCTATAAACATATTATAGGTAGCCACATAAGCATCCGGCCATACTCCTAATTTAGGATAATCATTAAAGTTATCATATTCAAAAGCATAACGGTAATATTCGCCTGTGGGGTCGGAAGTTTGAGAGACGGCTACAAGTTCGTAATACTGACCGTTGGAAGTTTCCACTGCAAACTGGCTAGCCACCCAGCGCTCGGCCTCTTCATCATACACTACAATGGGATCACCATCATTGGATCCTGTCCACGGGCCGATAAAACCATCCCACAAAGTTGAATTGTCCGCCGGACCATAAACGGTATTCCCTTCCTTATCGTAAATCGTAAATGACAGGTTTATCATCTGAAAATAATAATCCTCGCCAACATCCCCTTCGGTATCCGGGGGATATACACCATTCAGATTTCCGGTACCTTCAAAATTATTGATAGGGCCTCTCATCTCCCTTGACCCTTTGTCCTTTTGAACAACAGGGTCTTCGATATCTCGATTATCTTTTTCCTGCGGTGGAATAAACTCGTTTTGAATAATGTCGTCTTTCCAGCTTCGATCGCGCTCTGAAGGTTTGATAGGTTCTTTATCCCTTAGCGGCTCTGATACATCAAAGTATGCCGCTTTCTTTACCTTGGTTACTTTGAAGGAAGGGCCTTCCTGGGCAAATGAAACACTTCCTAAAAGTAACAGCAGTCCTAATGTAAAAACTAATTTTCTCATAATCATGATTTAACTTATATAACTATTTGTGTATTTATTTTTAACAGAAAAGTGATTAAGATGTTTATCAATATTATTGACATCATTAATAATTAAATCGTTTGCTGAAATAAGTGGCAAAATTAAATGATTCAAGATTTTTACAATGTGGTTGGAGTTTGTTTTTATTTTCCAGGACAATAAATCAGTTGAATGAGCCGTTCATGGATACACTCAAAAAATCATATCATTTTACAACCTTATTTCTCGCCGGACAATCTGGAATTTATAAATTGAGGTTTTTGATAAATAATCCCCTTTTTTCGTCTTCCCGGTTAATAGTCAGCTCGCTAAAACCGCCCAATTTCGCTTAAAGGAAATCGGCAGTAACTCCCAGCCTGAAAACTCTCGGTACCGGATAGCGCAGATAATCTATCCCGGAAGGAATTTCAGGGTTAAGGCCTTTGTACTTGGTAATAGTAAATACGTTCCGGATGGAAGCATAAACCTTAAGATCCAATTTCTCATTGTATATACCCTTTAAATTATAGCCCAGGGTAATTCTATCAAGTTTCAGGAATGAGGCATCTTCCAGATAATAATCCGACAGCAGTTGTCTTTGATCGAAATGCGTATATCCGGTAGCGATGTTTCTTAAATATCCATTCTCATGGTAAAGTTTTGAATAGGCAGAATGGTTTGAGGCGGCATTATTGTATAAATAATTTCCACTCCAGATCCTTCCTGTGAGACTCAGACTAAATTTTCTGTATTTAAAATCTGTATAGAAGCCTATTGTAAAGTCCGGTGAAGCATTTTTATAAAGACTTTTGTCATCTTCATCGATAATCCCGTTATTATCGTTGTCATCATATGATCCTTCAATAGGAGTACCATCGGAAGAATAAACCTGCTCGTAGAGATAAAACATCCGAACCGGATGGTCATTTGTTTGAAGCATCACATCTTGTCTTACTCCTCCTATAATTCCTCCGGTAACTTTGCTGTAATCGTTATTACTATTTATGATCGATTCGATGGTGGTATTATTGGTGGTTAGGTTGATTCCCATATGCCAATGGATATCTTTTGTTTTAACCGGTAACCCATTGAGAGAAAACTCGAACCCCTTGTTCGCAATACGGCCGCTGTTATCCCACCTGTAAAAAATTTCGTTACCAAGCAATCTCGGAAGCCTCACTAACATATCGCCGGTTTCGCGGCTATACCAGCCTATAGTGCCATGAACCCTGCTTTCTGCCATACTGAACTCTATTCCTGCATTTAAGGAAGTTGTTACAGGCATCCTGAGATCTATACTTAAGGATCCGTCACCACCATATGGCTGGTTAAGGTTAATCCGACCGCTCTTACCGTAACCCAATCGCACTTTCAACTTATCGAAAAAATCCGTGTTTTTGAAAAATGGCTCCCGGTCCGCGCGCCAGGCAAAAGAAGCACCCGGATAATTTTGGTATTTGTAATCCTCTGCAAACATAGAACTGCCCTCGCGAGTAAAAGCTAAACTCAAAAAATAGCGATTTTTATAATCAAAATCGAGCATTCCAAACAAGGATGTTCTAGTATGCTCCAAAAAACTGAACTTTCTATCACCTTCAATTTCCCCATTATTGCCATTATCAATGCGCCGGATGGTGTCGTGTTGTTCTCTTCTGTTTTCCTGATTGGAATATCCGGCTTTCAGATCGATGCTGGAGTGAATTTCTTTGAAATATTCGGAGTAGTTGAGTGAACCCCGCCAGACCCGATCGGTTAGGTTAATCGAGTTATCTCTATCATACGCAACTCCATTGCTCGGCGAGAACAATTCGGGCGGTATCCCGACCTTTTCGCTTTGATCATAGTCCATACCCCCGTAATGGAGATTTAACGAAATTTTCGGAAAAAAATGCACTTGGTATCGCAATCCCAGGTTTGTAAATAGGTAATCTTCTGACAAGGTGTTATTGATTTTATCGAGTTGTGCCAGTGGATTTTGAGGAGTCGGAGAATCGGATTCAGCTCCCTCCGAATAGCTGTAATACTCCCCGCCTGAAGTATGAATGGGCTGGGTGGGATTAAAAAGCAAGGCATTTTGCAGCGCTTCTACAGTGTTTGTATAGTCTCTGTTTGCACGCTGCCGATCCATTTTAACACCTTTTAAGTTGATATCCATCTGAAGATGATTATCGAGATAAGAAGGCCTCAGCCTTACACTGCCGCTGGTACGCTCAAGGGAAGTGTGTTTAAGCGTTCCCTCATTATTATCGTACCCGATTGAAGCCCTGAATGGCATTGATATGGAAGCAATATTCCCTGAAAATCCAATATGATGATTGTGGTGAAAGCCTCTTCTGAAAATAGCATCCTGCCAATCGGTATTGGCATCACCAAGGGCATTCAGCGCCTGTTCTTTATCCGGATACTTTTCCTGTATAAGATCACGGTAGGCAGGGCCATCCATTACCGGAATTGTCGAGGGATTCGTTCCCAGCCCCAGCTCACCTTGATAACGCACATGGATAGAAGAATCGACAGAGGGGGACTTTGTGTTTATAACAATAACACCGTTTGCTCCCCGCGAGCCATATTGCGTAGTGGCAGCAACATCTTTGAGAACACTGATTTGCCGGATGTCTTCACTATTCAGAAATAGCAGGGGATTGTGAGTATCGGTGTAATTTTTCGGATCAATGGGGACGCCATCAATGACATATAAAGGTGTACTTAAGCCACTCAGATTAGTAGTTCCCCGGATATCAAGCCGGGAATAACTGCCGGGAGAACCATCGCGGCGACTGATTCTCATGCCGGGGACTTTTCCCCTAATCATTTCCAAAGGGGATAGCAGAGCGCCGTGATTAAAATCGGAGGTGGAAAGCTGAATGGAAGAAAGCGGTTTCGGAAGGAATTCTTCTTTGAAAATTATCACCATTTTCAAGCGTATCGTTTTTATTTTGGATATTGTCGGCACTGTCTTGTTCAGTGGCCGACTGAAAAGCGGGTTTGGAAATATTATTGGTAGAACCAACCAATAGAGAATTTGAAAAAACTAATAGACTCAGGAATAACAGGGTTTTGCGTTTCATAAATATAGATTTTGGGGTTTTAAACATTTACAAAAATTAATTTAAGGTCTTTTGACACGTTTAACAAACTTATTAAAAAATGAATGATTTGAAAATGCTTAACTGCCCAAAAACAGCGTTTGTTTTCTCAAAAGTACAATATAGGATGACGGGGTTTTGAAGAGGTTGGGGGGGGAAAAAAGGCCCACAAAAAAACCTGCCCTTTCCGGCTTTTTTTGGGAACCTTTTTCCCTGCCTTTCCGTCCAGACAAGTCATTCCGAAGCCCATGTTTCGCTCATTCCATGATTTGTTATTTTCTAAAATGTTAACAGCGAAACATGTGGCTGAGGAATCTACATATTGAATTCAAAAAAACAACTTAAACACCTGAACACAAACAATGATTTGTAAAAGAGCTGAAAGTGATTTGGAGGATAAACAGATAAAAAAAGGTTCACCATCATGATAACCTCAATTTCTTAATTTTCACTATTTTTGCATCTTTCAAAAGAAACACATTATGGCAGAAGACAATAAGGTAATTTTTTCGATGGTGGATGTGAGCAAACAGACACCCCAGGGGAAACAAATTCTAAAGAATATTTATCTCTCTTTTTTTTACGGGGCTAAAATAGGCGTTTTGGGTCTGAATGGCGCCGGTAAATCATCCCTGTTGCGAATCATAGCAGGAGAGGATGAACAGTACCAGGGAGAAGTACATTTTTCGCCCGGCTATTCGGTTGAGATGCTTCCCCAGGAACCCCAGCTTGATGAAAACAAGAAGGTGATAGACGTGGTAAAAGAAGGGGTACAGGAAACCGCCGACCTGTTAAAAGAATACGAGCAGATCAATGAAAAGTTTATGGATGAGGAAATCATGAACGACCCTGACAAAATGAATGCCCTCATCGAAAAACAAAGCAAAGTGCAGGAAGAGATTGATCGGCAGGGAGCCTGGGACCTTGATTCCAAGCTTGAACAGGCGATGGATGCACTGCGCACGCCCGACGGCGATCAACCCATAAGCGTTATTTCAGGAGGAGAGCGAAGGCGTGTAGCCCTTTGCCGCCTTCTCTTGAGAGAACCTGACATCCTGTTGCTCGACGAGCCTACCAACCACCTGGATGCCGAATCGGTCCACTGGCTGGAACAACACCTCCAGCAGTACAAAGGAACCGTAATTGCCGTAACCCACGACAGGTATTTCCTGGATAATGCAGCCGGCTGGATACTGGAACTCGACAGGGGCGAAGGTATCCCCTTTAAAGGCAATTATTCATCATGGCTGGAGCAAAAAATGGAGCGGCTGCGCCAGGAAGAAAAGCAGGAGTCTAAACGCCAGAAAGCCTTAAACCGCGAACTGGAATGGGCTAAAAAAGATGCTAAGGGACGTCAGAGCAAAGGGAAAGCCCGCCTGAATAACTATGAGACCATGATGGCGGAAGATATCAAAGAAAAAGAGAAAAAAGTGGAGATACCCATCCCTAATGGTCCGCGCCTTGGGAAAGAAGTGATTGAAGCGGTAGACCTGGCCAAGGGTTACGAGGATAGCCTTCTTTTCGAACATATGAATTTTAACCTCCCACAAGCCGGGATTGTAGGCGTCATAGGCCCCAACGGCTCAGGGAAAACCACATTGTTTCGCATGATCATGGGCGAAGAAGAGCCCGACGCGGGAGAGCTAAAGATAGGTGATACCGTTAAACTCGGCTACGTCGACCAGCGGCATGCCGATATCGATCCCGAAAAAACCGTTTATGAAGTGATTAGCGGTGGCCATGAAACGCTCGAAATCGGAGGGCTTTCTATTAATGCCCGCGCCTATGTCAGCCGCTTTAATTTTAGCGGAGCCGACCAACAAAAGAAAGTAGGTGTCTTGTCAGGGGGTGAGCGAAACCGGCTGCACCTGGCCATGACCTTAAAGACGGAGGCCAACGTCATGCTCCTCGACGAACCGACCAACGATATTGACGTCAATACCCTGCGGGCGCTGGAAGAAGGCATTCAGAATTTTGCAGGCTGTGCCGTGGTCGTCTCCCACGACCGCTGGTTCCTCGACCGGATTTGCACCCATATCCTGGCCTTCGAAGGCAATTCCACGGCTTATTTCTTCGAAGGTACTTTCAGCGAATACGAAGAAAACCGCCGCAAGCGCCTCGGTGGCGACATCATCCCCAAGCGGTTGAAATATAAGAAGCTGACGAGGTAAGATAAGCGTTTTAGAAGGTTTGTTTCTTGTTCCTTGTTCCTTGTTCTTTGTTCCTTGTTCCTTGTTTTGTGTTTAAGATAGTGGAACGTACCGTTATTAGGCGCTTAGACGACTATACGTTATTTTTATTAACGTAAAATGAAACCTTCAGTAATCAGGCTTTTTTCTACCAGCATAATCGGCTTAGCGCCTGTTTATCAGCTCGGTTCATCAAAAAAACCTGCCATCTCTCGCCCTCCCTTTTGACTCTAGCAAAGAGCTGGCAGGTTATCGGCCCGACCTTACAACTGTTTGCGCTGGCTTGTGGGGTGAGGGCAGGAGAAAGGTCTTGGGTGAATTAGGTGATGAATGCTCAAATCATGCTTCATTCACCGATTCATCAAAAAGCGGGCGGTGTGATCGAAATATCCCATGATAAACTCTTTGCATTCATCATCCATCGGATTTTTGAGTATAGCATCGCTCATATGCCCTATCCAGTGCTTTCGTGCTTCGTCGGTGATTGGAAAAGGGGCATGCCGGACTTTTAATTTAGGGTGACCGCGTTGTTCCGCATAAGTTTGAGGCCCGCCAAAGTATTGAATGACAAACAAAAACAACCTTTCCTTCGCCGGTTCCAGGTCATCGGGATACATGTCCCTCAACAAGGGATCATGTCTCAGGTTTTCATAAAAATCATCTATCAGTTTCCAGAAATTCTCTCTTCCTACTTTATGATAATATGTCCGGGCTTTTGCAAGATATTCTTCTGCATCCATAGCTCTATAGCTCAAAATTTTTGGAACCAACAGTATGACCGGGTATTTGTTTGGGGGTTAACTAAAACTTCAGCCGATCTCCGAGGAATCCCCTTTGCCAAGCCGGTTTTTCACCGAGTTGTGTAGCATTGTCGAACCAGTATTTGACTACCCATACCGAAGCTGTTCCGATAAGAGCCCCGAAATAGATATCGACAAAAAAATGCTGAAGAATATAAACTCGCGACAAAGCGGCTATGAGTGCCACCAGGAAAAGTGGTAAGCCCCATTTCCTATTGATGGTAAGTGCCAGGAAACACAACCATACAAAAGCCACACCTGTATGCCCGGAAGGGAAAGTATGATGACCGTGGACATTTACTCCTTCCACGAAATTCAGAGCTACATCTTCCCCAAAGAAATTTTTAGGACGTACCAGGTGGGAAAAAAATCCGCGCTTGCCGATACCTTGTACAATCAAGGTTTCTAAAAGGATGGCGACAGTAAAGACGAGGCTTTTGTAATAGCTTACAAAAAGCAGCAAAATGATTATAATGGCCGGAACAACCCCGTCACCAATATAAGTGGTATATTTGAAAAACGTGTCCCAGAAAGGCGTGTGAAGATCATTAAGCCAAAGCACAAAATCGCCTTTCGGCAAAAATAATATGGGAGCGGTTATAATAAGAAAAACCCCGAGTGCCCGGATAAAAGGATGTATTCTTTTCATTTTTTTGAAGTCAAAAATAGCCAAATTTTATCCGGGCACAATAGCTGAATCAACCGAGCTACGAGTATAATTATTGCTTTGAATCCATCTTAACGTAGTCGAGAAATTCCCGTTTTTTGTTTTCATCTTTAAAGGACCCAAGATATTCTGCTGTGACGGTGGAGCTGGACTGGTCTTCAATACCTCTCGAGTTCACACATAGGTGACCGGCTTCTATCACAACGGCTACATCCTCCGTATTCAATGTTTGTTTGATTTCTTCGGCAACCTGGCGAGTCAGACGCTCCTGGACCTGCGGGCGGCGGGCATAATAATCCACAATCCGGTTAAGCTTGGACAATCCCACCACTTTTCCGCTGGAGATATACGCCACGTGAGCTTTGCCAATAATCGGTACAAAATGGTGTTCGCAACTGGAATTGACCGTGATGTTTTTCTCCACGATCATTTCATTGTATTGGTACTTATTTTCGAATGCCCTTATGTCGGGCTTGTTTTTGGGATCGAGCCCTTTGAACTTTTCTTTGACAAACATTTTGGCTACCCTATGGGGTGTTCCTGCCAGGCTATCGTCATTAAGATCCAAGCCAAGGGTTTCCATAATATCCCGGAAACGATCTTCGATAAAGGCGATTTTTTCTTCATCGCTAAGCTCGAAAGCGTCATCACGCATTGGAGTTTCCGTTGAAGTCGCTACATGGTTATCTCCTTCAAATTCCATCCGGGCTATCTTTTCAAAAGGAATATTTTTGATGGCTGAACCGTTTGTTTTCATAATTCATTTGTTTAATTTCCGAATCTCATAACGAAAGTATGTTTATTTTGTTTAAATTAAAATGAAAAACGTTTAACAATTATGGCAAGCAGTTTAGACAATAACAAGGACTTGATAAAAGCGGTATCGAATGAGGTGAAGCAACAATTTACAGGAGAAGGGAGCGGTCATGATTGGTGGCATATTTACCGGGTATGGCAGATGAGCCGGCATCTGTCCAAACACTACCCCAAGGCCGATTCCTTCACTATTGAGTTAGCCGCTTTAACACACGATATGGCCGATCACAAACTAATGGACCATCCCGAAGAGGGGGAAAAGGAAATAGAAAATCTCTTGAAAAAACATGACCTGAGCTCCGCTACTGTCGATAAGGTGTTGCATATCGTACAAAATATTTCATTCAAAGGAGCTAAAGTAGAAGAAAAGATGGGTTCCCTCGAGGGGAAAATTGTTCAGGATGCCGATCGCCTTGATGCAATCGGGGCTATCGGTGTGGCCCGGACCTTTGCCTACGGGGGAAGCAAACATCATGAATTATACAATCCTGAAATTCCGGTGGAACAGCATGATAACTTCGAAAAATACAAAAGGAGTACAGCACCGACCATCAACCACTTTTACGAAAAACTACTGTTACTCAAAGACCGGATGAACACCGAGGCTGCACATTCAATCGCCCGGGAACGTCATGCATTCATGGAACAATTCCTGGAAAGGTTTTATGAGGAATGGGAAGGAAGGAAGTGATTAAGTCCATGTTTCGGTTGCTTAAAAGTTAACTGAGATGTTCAAATAATTACTAAACTGCCATTTTAGTGATTTCCCGATGATGCATTTCATAAACATCTTTGGGGGAAATAAAGAGATTTCTCCTCCCCATCTTTTGCTTCTAACGAATTAGTGATGGCCAATTTATCATGAAGCAAAACATGGGTCGTCGAAATGACAGATTATTAGGGATGTAGACAAAGAAAAAGGCCCACAAAAAGCGCCGGAAAGGGCAGCGCTTTTTGTGGGCCTTTTTCTCTCCCCCTAAACGTCCCAAAATATCCGTCATTTCGACCGTAGATACTGAACATAAGCGAAGTATCGGAGGGAGAAATCTTGCTGTTTTTAGTGATGGTTCTATTTAGTATGTACGTAAACACCTCAGAAAATTATTAGACAATGGCTAAGGCGATAAAAACCGGTTAGCAACTGGCTTTTTTGGCAACGCCAATTTCCTTTAAATCAACTATAGGTATTTTTTCCATCACAATTAGTATCTTTGAGCCGCGAATCAAATTTTATTGTCATGCGATTAACCATTGTTTTAGCTTTCATCTTGTTAGGAAGCATCACCTATAGCCAGGAAGTTCCGGATGTATATAAAAACCTGGGAAAAAATGAAAAAGGCGTTTATCTTAAAAAAGGGAAAGAAAAAATTTATGCCCGAAAGGCGGACAACAAGTTTAGATTCCGCGACCTTGCTGGCAATCCCAAAGGGGATGAAAACGGGTTTCAACTCGATTTCAAATATAAGGAGCTAAACGGAAAGTTATACTTCGGATTTATCAATTACAATGATGCGCGTTATCCCCAACCGGTTTTCTTTAAACGCTATGCAAACATCAAAAAAGGAAAGGCCTACATCGATATTGCGGGTAATTTTAGCGGAAAATACGATATGGTAGGCTGGGAAGATACAGGTAAAGGGACATTAGGTTACCGGATAGTTGATGAAAACGGGCATTTTATATACGACGGGAAACTTTCCTTCCGGTACGAAAACGAGAATTTCAGTTACGTGCCAACGATGATAGAAGGCCCTTTTGTTGATAGGGTTACTCCGCACAGCGCCGTAATATCTTTTGATATAACCCGGCCCGTGAAAGCTTCGGTGGAAATCGATGGTAAGACTTTCGGTGATAAGGAAAAAGCCCGGCATCACGAATTAAAAGTAGACGGACTAAGTACCAATTCAAAATATGATTATACGGTAAAGTACCTGGATCGATCGTATTCTTTCACTTTCAAGACCGCTCCGCGGCCCGGCAGCAGGGAACCTTTTACTTTTGCTTACGCAAGTGACTCCCGTGCCGGTCAGGGCGGCGGTGAACGGGATATTTCAGGGAGTAATGCTTACATCGTTAAGAAAATCGGCGCACTGGCCATGGCGGAGGAGGTTGCTTTTATGCAATTCACCGGCGATCTGATTAATGGGTATGAAAACAGCCGTGAGCGCATGAATCTCCAGTACGCTAACTGGAAACATGCTATTGAGCCGTTTGCTCATCATTTCCCTGTTTATGAAGCTTTTGGAAACCATGAAGCTTATGGGTATGAGTTCCTCGATAAAAGAGATGACAGCTATTATATGCTCGATCACTTTCCCTTTGAGACCAATTCCGCTGAATCGGTTTTCCGCGAAAATTTTGTAAACCCTGAAAACGGACCGCCTTCAGAGGATGGTTCAAAGTATGATCCCAACCCGGACAAGCAGGACTTCCCGTCCTATAAAGAGACGGCGTTTTGGTATCAGTATGCCAATACAGCGATGGTTGTATTGAACAGTGATTACTGGTATGCCCCTGATAATCATAATTATACAGGAGGAAATATTCACGCTTACATCATGGACAAGCAAATGGAATGGCTGGATAAAACCCTCACCAAACTGGAAGAAGATCAAACCGTCGACCATGTATTTGTCACCCTTCACACCCCGTTTTTCCCCAATGGCGGACATGTTGGCGATGATATGTGGTATGACGGGAACAATAAGCCACGGCCGGTTGTAGGTAATCAAACTTACGAAAAAGGAATCATCGAACGCAGAGACCAGTTAATGGACATTATTATCAACCGCTCGGAAAAAACGGTGGCTTTTTTGACCGGCGATGAGCATAACTACAATCTTTTAACTATCAAACCCGAAATGGAAAGGTATCCGAAAGATTATCCCCATGAAAAGCTGCCCCTGGACCGTCAGTTCTACCAAATCAACAACGGGGCGGCCGGTGCTCCCTACTATGCGCAGGAAAAAACACCATGGATGGAGCATGTGAAAGGATTCTCCACGCAGAATGCCTTAGTGTTGATTGATGTAAACGGCGAGAAAGTTAAAGTCAGAGTGAAAAATCCGGATACACTAGAGAAAATTACGGAATATGTGTTGAGGGAGTAGGGTTTTGTTCTGTGTTCCTTGTTCCTTGTTTTGTGTTCCTTGTTCTGTGTTTTTGTATCCGTTTTGGAGTCTCGAGTCTCGAATCTCGGGTTAAAACGCAATCATCGCATAGCGGCTTACCTAAACACATAAGCACTTAAACACCTAAGCACAAATAACTTACAAACTTATAAACATAGTAACCTACAAACCTTTTACCGAAAGAAGGGCTTCAACTTCTCAACCTTTTTCTTCATCTCCTCATCCGAAAGTTTCGGACGTTTATCACTGTCAATGGCTTCATTTTCCCGAAGTCGCGGATACCAATCTCCTGGTTGGGGTAGGTCTTTAGGTTGACGGGGTATGAGGTGGAAATGCAGGTGTTCTACCGTCTGTCCCGCATCTTCGCCTTCCTGCAACGTCCAGTTGATACCGGTGGCCCCGAAAGCTTCGACCAGGCCGCCGGAGACTGTCCGCATAAAATGCATCATATCCGAATAGATCTCATCGGGCAACTCCAGTACCGTATGGTAATGTTTTCGGGGAATTACCATCGAGTGACCGGGAAGGATGGGCGACCGGTTGTAAACCGCCAGGCAATGTTTACTTTCGGCAAATACGGCTTTGTGTATCGATTCATCACAAAAAGGACAATCGGGCATTTTTAGTTCTTTTGTATCAAATTTATGAATTATTACAGGTTCAGTTATTGCAATACCTTTTCAAAATAATGATTAATGCTTTTAAAACCCATTTTTTTGAGATATTTATTGTGTTTCTCACTACCGGGATGGGCTATCAAACGCTTATACGATTTTTTCAAAAATATGTCCTTATGCGTTTCATACAAAAACCTGCCCAGTTTTAAATCCCTGTAATCGGGAAGGATATAATCAAGGTGTATCTCCATGGTATTTTCATCTTTGCGACCTCCCATAAAAATTCCGGCCACCTTCATATCCCTGAGCAATATCCAGCACTCATCCTTTGTGACATTTTCAGCACAAAAGCCCGGCAGAAATTTCCGGATATCCTCGATGTAAAAGCTTAAAAATTGCTGAATATAGCGGCTTGAAGAAGAAACCTCCATCACGGAAAAGTAATCATCTCTTTGCAGGGTCATCCGGCGCAGGTAATAAATATTCACCAGGGCAATGGCACCATTCATAAAAGCCACAGGATAAGCTTTAATCAGCAACCCATATACCACGAAAAGAAGCGCCCCACCCAGGTTAATCAACCGCAGTTTAAAGACCGAAGTCATGATTAACGATATCAAAATCGCAAAAGACGCGGCGTAGCCAATCCATTCAATCCAGTTCATAAGGCATTCATTTTTAAGGGGGCAAATATCTGAAAAAATAAGTCTATAAAGTATAGAATTGAAAATGATGCATCAGATATCCGGTTATCCACATTAATGCGGATTATTCGCGATGGTTTTGGAAAAAAGCTCACACTGAATGTTGAATCTTAACGAAAACTGCTCTAGTTTGCAGAAAATACATCTTCAATAAAAATGCGTTTTCACCTCCGGTTGCCAGAGTTTCCGGTAATTCTCATCCACTGCCCCTTTACAAATATCCTCAAACACACAACGGGAATGATCATTGATATTTACCACCTTTTCAAAAGTGCAGGGATTTTTTGCACAAACCCGGTCGCGACATAGCGTGGTTTCGGCACAACAGCTACGGCCCAGCGTCCAGAAAAAATCATTCATTTCCAATATCCCATGGCCGGATTGCAACCCGATTTTCTGCATCGCTGTAGCACAAGTATTCCTTATTTCTCTATCCGAGTCTAAGGGTTGCTTCTGAATAAGCTGGTCGCGAAGTTGCCCGTCTTTGACTTCAACTGCACCAGTACGCAACAAAACCCGCATCATGTGGTAGTCCATAATGGGAATAATATTTTCAGCATCTCTAAGCTTTAAGATCCCGGCATCCTGCAACAACTTCATAAGAAAAGTCGTCTTTTTCTGCAATGGATCGCTAAATGCTTCCATGGCGGGCATTACTTCATAAATGCCCTTACCTTCATTACAAAGCCTCTCCCCTGCCCTGTCAAAAAGAGCTTCGAAGGAGCCATCATAATTTTCCCAAACGAACTTTCCCACATCTTTCATCAAGTGACTGCGTTCTTCCAGGCGATTAAGAGTGGAATGGCTTCGGTCATTCTTATCTGAAAACCAGTGAGCCAGTCGGTCAGCAATCTCATGAATTCTTAAACGGTAAAGATTTTTGGGCTTCCACCAATCCGGGTTTTGTCGCATCATTCTTACAAAACCCTCCTCCAGGTAATCCCAGCCAAAAAGCTGCTTTTGCTCACTTTTCAGGTTGTGGGTCTGATGACAAATGGCTACCGCATAAAAATAGCCTCTGAGTCTGACTTCTCTTTCCACATCTATTGAAAGAAAAGGTCTTTCATAAAAGGAAGGGCGAATATTCAGCGATGCAATAACCTTGGTGATTTGCTCAATGAAGTCCCGGTTTAATGTTACAGTTTCTTTGTTTTGCATGCAATCAAATATATGAAATACGATAAGCTTTATCCGGGTTTTGCCAATTTTATTTTTTAATCAAATTAAATTATTCGCGTTAACTTCATTTTATAAAATATCCTTCTCATATTGCAGCTTAAAAAATATCCGAAAATGCACCTAAAAACCTTCAAAGCCGATTCGCTTTTACTGCTAACCGCCGCCATATGGGGCTTTGCCTTTGTGGCCCAGCGGGCGGGCCTGGAGTATGTGGGGCCTTTCACCTACAATGCCGTAAGGTTTGCATTGGGCGGGTTGTCGCTGATGCCTTTGCTTACATTGAAAACCAACCGGCGACAGGTGCCGGGCTGGAAAGGCTGGAATATCCTCTACTTTGGAGCGCTCGCCGGAGTCGCTTTATTCCTGGGCTCTTCTTTCCAGCAGGTAGGACTGCAATACACCACTGCAGGGAAAGCCGGTTTCATTACAGGACTTTACGTTATCATCGTGCCGATACTGGGACTGATTTGGGGTGCTAAGGCGGGCAAGGGCGTATGGCTTGGAGCGGTGCTGGCCGTTACGGGCCTCTACTTTCTGAGCGTGGAAGGGGATTTCTCAGTAAATTATGGCGATTTGCTGGAGCTGGTTTGTGCTCTTTTCTTTGCCATACATGTTTTGATAATCGGTTGGGTTACGCCGAAGTTCAATGCTGTTAGGCTATCCATTATCCAGTTTTTTACCACTTCCCTGCTAAGCCTGATAGTGGCATTATTTTATGAAGAAATCTTTTTAGCGGATATTATTGATGCTGCCATCCCCATTGTTTACGGCGGCGTATTTTCCGCCGGTGTAGCTTATACGCTGCAAGTGGTTGCACAAAAAGATGCCCCAAGCGCTCATGCGGCCATTATTTTGAGCCTGGAATCGGTGTTTGCGGTATTGGGTGGTTGGATGCTCCTATCGGAAGACGTAACAATCCGTATCCTGGTAGGCTGCGGTCTTATGCTGGGCGGTATGCTTGCAGCGCAGGTGCAACGGATTAGAGAGGGGAAGGTTTCGTAGGAGAAATGGATGGATGATTGAATGATTGAATGGTTGAATGATTGAATGGATGGATGCATGAATTGATGAGTGACCTTCCGGCTTTTTGCCAAGGCTATGCGGGCAGGGGGAAGATGGAAGGTCTTGGTAGTTGGCTTATTCCGGTGGAGGTGAATACCGTTCATCTTATCTTACCAAAATTCCCGATGATCCGGAATCCGAAACCCGAAATCCGGAACCCGGAATAACTCACCACTCATCGCTCACCGCTCACTCCTTCTTCCTACCTGTGACGTTGGTCAAAGCGTCCTCGCTTTGACCCTGAATTCTTGCGGCCTCTGGCCGCCATAGACATATGAAGCTTCCCGGCTCCTATCCCGAAGATAGGGGGTGAACTGATACTCGAAAAGCGGGGGCATGCTTCATCAATAAGATGAGCGGTTCTTTCCCCTCATCCCTGACCCTTCTCCCCGGGGAGAAGGGAAATTCCATTGAACTTCTCTTCCCAAAATTCACGATAATCCGATCTCGGATAATCGAAATCCGGAATAACTCACTACTCATCACTCACCACTCACTTCTTCCTGCTTCACACTAATGAGTACCTAGCATTTCTAAGGGGTTAATAATGTTGCCCTTCGGGATTCTTTTGAAAATAGAGATGTGTGATTCTATTTCCATCACCTTAATGAATCAATTGAAAAATTTTTATTTTTATCAAAAATAGAGATTCATGCGTATTTTAAATGCTGATGATATCCACCGGCTGGCTGAAAATGTGAATTTTGCAGATGTCATCGAAAGAGCGGCTGACAAAGCTGAAGAAAACAACTTCATGATGCCTGAAAGGCAGCAATTGGCGCATGGAGAGAATACCCATCTTTTCATGCCGGTGTTCGATATGGCCATAAAAAATGACATTGGAAATGAGATAGATTTCTGATAAAAAAATTATTCATTTGTAATTAAAAACCATGCACACAAATATCCTTTCCCTTATCCTGACTTTCTTATTCTCTGTTGCCTCCTTAACAGGGATTTCACAAAACCAAGAGCTTCTCGAAAGGTTAAGAGACCTCCCCGAAGTAGAAGATGTCAATGAACTGAATGCCGATTCTCTGTTTGAATCCAAATATATGCTCATGGTACGCCAACCCGTTGACCATGATCATCCTAAAGGCCCTTCTTTTACCCAGAGGGTATTCCTTTCGCACCTCGATCATGAAAAGCCGATGGTATTTATTACCGAGGGATATTCGGCTAATTATGCTATCTCCTCCAAATATGTTCATGAACTCAGTGCCATATTGCAAGCTAACCAAATCACAGTGGAGCACCGTTACTTCGGACAATCCGCCCCCGAACCAATGAAATGGAAGCACCTGACCACTAAACAGGCGGCTGCTGACCATCACCGGATTATTAGAATCTTGAAAAAAATTTATACAAATACCGAATGGATAAACACTGGGATTAGTAAAGGCGGACAAACCGTTATCTTCCATCGGTATTATTACCCCGACGATGTGGACGCCAGCGTAGGATATGTCTGTCCGCTGAACTTTAGTTTTGAAGATAAACGGGTTTATGATTTCCTTGAAAATGTAGGAACGGATTCATGCCGCAAAAGAATATTGGATTTTCAAAAATCTATGCTGAAGCAAAAGGACATTTTTCTGCCCATGTTCAGTGATAAGGTGGAAAGCAGCAACTATTCCTATCCCTTCAGCCTGGAAACGGCCTATGAAATGGTGATTCTCGAATATTCCTTTGCTTTTTGGCAGTGGGGTCATATCGGCTGTGAAGACATCCCTTCCGGGGATGACAGTGATACAGCGAAATTTAGGCACCTGGTCCGGGTTTCTCCTTTGGATTATTTTGCCAACCGGGGTTTGGAAAGAATGCGCCCCTTCTTCTACCAGGCAATGACCGAAATCGGTTACTACGGTTATGACCTATCTCCTTTTGGCGATTTGATTTCTGCCGTCTCCGATAACACTTTCATGTTTGCATTACCCGATTCTGTGGAGGTAAAGTATAATTACAGTAAAATGCAAAAAGTTCACCGATGGCTTCAGACAGAGGCTCAGAAAATGCTCTATATCTACGGGGAAAACGACCCCTGGTCGGCCACAGCCGTTGAAACCGCAAACAATCCAAACATTCATAAAATCATCAAATCCCAGGGAAGCCATCGTACTCGTATTCGTAACCTACCCGAAAATCAGCAGGAAAAAGTCTACAGGCTTTTGAAGGAATGGATAGGGGGAGATCCGTCTTTGAACTGATGTTGTTTTTAATCTCCTGTCAAAATGCAATTCTCTAATTTATACCCATATCCGTCAGCCAAGACGTTTCACTCTTAAAATCTCCCCTTTTTGAAGGGGAGATTTAGAGGGGTAAACAGGCAGGTCGTAAGAAAAGCTCTGAACGTTAGCTTTTTTTATAAAGGTCTATCACAACTTTTTTCCTATTAGTAATATGAGATTCCGACCCGAGCGCGAGTCATTGTAAGCTCGGGCGGGACTCTGCTCACTTAACTTTGTAAAGTCCGGTAAAACTTCTAACCCGTCAACCTCAGGAGGTTTTCCCCGGTAGCTGCATTTTTGCCTTGAAGAGAACGGATGTAATAAGCTCGATAAGTACACCGTAAATCATACCCAATACAAGGGTAGATATTAAGATTGTGGTTGCACTATACTCAGCCGTTTCAGTCATTAATCCACTAACAGCCAACGGAATGCTGAATATTAATCCCATGATTAAACCGTGAAGCCACCAATATCGGACATTCAACACGCTGATACCAATGGCAAATCCCATAATCGTGCGGCTCAGAATAATCTGAAGTGCTACCGGTGTGGGTAATGTTTCCGGCCCGGAGGAGGCAAGGCCAAAGCATACAAAGCCGAATAATACCCCCGACAACGTTGCAATAAGAATACGTTTTGTTTTACTCATAATAAAGTATTTTGGTTAATAATACTATAAAATTAATATAAAAGTCGACTCAAAACAACCCTGCATGAAGCCATTTTTTCAACACCCTCAATAAATCATACGGGCGTGGTAATAGGTAGATTGTTGCTTTAAACCGGAGAATTTCTTTTACTTTTGCCGCTCTAAAATTCAAAACAATGATTATTGTTGATAAGCCTTATATATCGGATTTTTTAATAGAATCGCTGAAAAAGCATTATCTGCCTGTACTCAAAACACCATTAGCCGAAGAGCTGCTGGGTGAAGGCCCTTTCAATTTTATAACCCCGGCCGAAGTAATCAAGAACGCTGCGGAAAACAACAATTTCAGCATCTATACAGCCTCCGAAAATTCCATTCACTGGATAAGCGAACACCTTGATTTTACCTCCCTGCCCGGAAATATCGCCCTTTTTAAGGATAAGATACGTTTCAGAGAGTTAACAAGAGAGATGTACCCGGATTTTTTCTTTAAAACGATTCAGTTTGCCGATCTCAACACCATTGATGTCACGGCTTTTCCTTTTCCGTTTATCATTAAGCCGGCCGTCGGGTTTTTCAGCATGGGCGTTTACAAAGTCACCACCCCCTCAGACTGGCCGGATATCGTAAAGAAAATCAACAGGGACATTACCGGTTATCAAAAGATATACCCTAATGCTGTTCTCAATACCACGCAATTTATTGCCGAAGAAGTGATTAATGGCGAGGAGTATGCCTTTGATGCTTATTTTGACGAAAACGGGGAGCCTGTCATCCTTGGTATCATGAAGCATATTTTCGGGTCGGAGGGTGA
>JAIPAH010000123.1 GCA_021740175.1 Bacteroidales bacterium | reverse complement strand
CTTTTTGCCGGCGAAATTCTTCACTAAAATAACGATTTCTACGCTGCCTTTCGGTTAATTTTTTATAATTCTCTCGCGTTGCCATGTTGACTGTTTTGATTTATAACTCGATTTAGGTCAACATATTTAGGCAACCACACGAATTTTTGGCGAATTTACGCGAAGGAGTCATTTAGGATCATAGAGTGTTCGGCGAAGCGTCATCGATTCACCGTCTTCATTCTTTAAGGTAATCCGCACCACCCGATACCCCCAACCTTATTAGCTTATTAATAGCTACGCTGCCAGAAATAAGGTAATAAGATTCAATTTGAGCGTGTTACCTCATGCCTACGAAGGTTGAAGAGGCCGGCGAATAAGGTTTTCTGTCGCAGACCCCGACGGGGAATGGCTCCGGTGATGGAATCCACCGAAAAGGCCTGCTACGAAAAACCTTATCCGTTTCAGCAAACCTTAGTAGGTAATCCGCACCACCCGACAACCCCCAACCTTATTAGCTTATTAATCAAGATGCTGCCAGAAATAAGGTAATAAGGTTAAAAAATCGCTGGGTTGCATCACTGCTACTAAGGTTGAAGAGGCCGGCGAATAAGGTTTTCTGTCGCAGACCCCGATGGGGAATGGCTCCGGTGATGGAATCCACCGAAAAGGCCTGCTACGAAAAACCTTATCCGTTTCAGCAAACCTTAGTAGGTAATCCGCACCACCCGACAACCCCAACCTTATTAGCTTATTAATAGCTACGCTGCCAGAATAAACGAATGAGATTTAAATTGGTCAGGTGATTCTCCGGCTTATTCAGGATTATATAGCCAAAGATTACCTGAGCCACGCTTCCACCTTTGGGGTTAGCTGACCAGTTTTGTATCCCATATCCCACGAATAGACAATTTGACGTTTAGGGGAAATCAACACAAACTTGGGAACGCCATGCGAACCGTATTTATACATGGTTTTCTTGTCGTATGTTTCAGAACTGAGATAAGTCCAGGAAATATTCATTCTTTTCACTTTTTCGGCTACTTCTTCAGTCGACATGCTTTGGGCGTAGGTAACGATTTCAAGCTTATCATTGTATTTTTTATAAACTTCTTTCAATTCCGGAATGGCTTGTTGACATGGTAAACACCCCCGCGAGGAAAAGACAAGTAAAACAAATTTATCCTGAATAGCCTGTAAATCTTTAGAACTTATCTCATTTCCTTCCACATCAAAACCTGAAAAATTAACCCATTCATCTCCTGCTTCCAGAGGCTTTATCGAAGTAAATAGCTTTAAATCCTTTCCATACTTATTATTATGGTATTTCCCAGGGATTTTTTTAAATAAAGCCCTGATTGTATCGGGAGGAAAGTCTTTTTTTATTCCATCCAATAAAAAAACAGATGTCAGAGAATTGGGATTATTTGAAACAAATACTTTTGTAAGGCTATCTTCAAGTTTTCTATAGTGATGATATCTCTTTGATAATTGTTCTCTGTATGCCGAATCGCCCTTTCCCTGCTGATCAAGCTTGTATAACTTACCAATGGCTTTTCTTCTTTCAGTCGACGCCTGTTCCGTCATTCTCCTCCATTTCTCGTGCACGTCCTGGGTTTCGGAGCCGGTTACTGTGTAATTGTCCAGGGTACCGGAGATTGTCACATCTTCATTTGAAATAAAAAGACGGATGAGTTTAATGGGTCTCCCTGTTGTATGGTCATGAATTGCGAGGTATAAAGGCTTTGTTTCTGACAAACTCCCTGCATAAGTATTTTCATTGATTTTATCCACTTCCTGACTATACCTTTGGCCTTCCTCAAAATACGATAATCTTATTAAAGCACTATCAGGTACATCTTTTAGGTTTACTTCTACTGTGAATTTATCCTGCTGAGAAAAAGCTGATATTGTGAGAAATGCAAATGTAGCAATTACTAATAACTGTTTCATGGTTTTTAGGCATTAATGTCAAGCTAATATATGGAATTTTAATATGCAATCTAATCGTGCAACATTAAATTCTTCATTAACAAAGGTTAACAATTTCTAATTCAGGCACCCGACACGATGATGAACTCTGACGATACGGTGTCTTCATTCCGGAATCTGTCAGCTTCAATATTTCCGATTCCCCTGTTTCCATCATTGCTTTTCGTCGTTTTTTATTTTTGTAGCTTATGATAATTGGTCTGTTTATGTTACAGGCAGCCGGAGGCTGCAAGAATGTATGGGTCAAAGCGAAGACGCTTTGACCAACCGCTTTCTTGTCTTTGCGGAAAATTCGGCGTAAAGAATACGCTTTGACCAAAGCTTATCTTAACATTGTCGGTAGTGATCGGCAGAAAAAACTTAAAAACAAGAAAATCACGAACTTACAAACTCCACTCCTGTTTAACTTTTAAAAATAATCTCTAAACAAAACCTGATTCCTGCTGTTTCTTGTAAAAATTAAAACCATTGAATCGGGAAAAATACATTGAATTAAGACAGGTCACTAAAACCTACGGAAACATTACGGCTGTGGATGATTTCAGCCTGAATGTTTACGAGGGAGATATCTATGGTTTCCTGGGACCGAATGGGGCCGGCAAAAGCACCTGCATCCGGATGATGCTGTCGCTAGTAAGGCCTTCGTCCGGTTACATCAACATGTTCGGATACGACATCCGAACTCACAAAAACAAAGTGCTCCGGAATATCGGCGCTTTAATTGAACGCCCGGATTTTTACGATTACCTGCCGGCCCGTAAGAACCTAGAAATTCTGAGCCGAATCTCCAAAATTAAAAATCCTGATAAAAAAATTTCTGAACTCCTTGAGCTGGTTGGACTATCGGAGCGGGCCGACAGCAAGGTCAAAACCTATTCGCAGGGGATGAAACAACGCCTGGGGATTGCACAGTCGCTTCTCCATGACCCGAAACTCATTATCCTTGATGAGCCGGCTAATGGACTTGACCCGCAGGGACAGAAGGAAATCAGGGAACTGATAAAAACCATCAACCGCGATAAAGGAATTACTGTTTTGCTTTCCAGCCATATCCTCAGTGAAATTGAGGAAATCGCCAATCGCATGGTGATTATTAACAAAGGACGTAGCGAAGTGGAAGGAGATGTTAATGAATTACTGAACCAGGGTGACATGGTAGTTACCTTTGAGGTGAGAGAAGTGGAAAAAGCGTTGTCACTGATTCGTCAGACTAGTTGGGCGAATAAACTTGAAAACAATCAAAAAACCGGGGAAATTATTTTGAAAATCGAACGAAACGAAATCCCGCAAATCACCCATTACCTCTCACACAATGAGGTGGATGTTTATGGCATAAAACCCGTTCGATCGCTTGAAAACTATTTCTTAAAAATTACGCAACATGGGTAATCTGATACGCATAGAACTCTTCAAAATATTCAGCAAAGGACGAACCTACATCGGTTTTGCTGCCATTGCGCTGATTGTAGTCACCATTCAAATCGGTATTTACTTTGAGGGGAGAGAGATTCTGGATTTTGCTATTCAGCATCTGAAAGAAAACTTCGTCTTCGAGGGCAATCTCATCAACGCTTACCTCATCACCCATATCATTCTCAACAGCTTGTTTATCCATATTCCGTTTTTAATCGCCCTGGTAACCGGCGATTTGCTGGCAGGCGAGGCTAATTCAGGGACTTTCCGGTTGCTGCTCACCCGACCCGTCAGCCGCACCAAACTCCTGACATCCAAATTTATAAGTGGCTGGATTTATACGATGTCACTACTCATTTTCATGTTGATTCTAAGTTTGGGAGTGGGCCTGGCGATTTTTGGCACGGGTGACCTGATTGTTTTGAAAAGCACTATCAACATATTTTCCTCCGATGATGTCCTTTGGCGTTTTGCTTCCGCCTATGGTTTCGGAATCATTACCATGACTGCTGTTGCGGCGCTATCATTTATGCTCTCGGCGTTTTCCGACAACTCCATCGGCCCGATCATCGGTACGGTAGCCATCATCATCGGCATCACGGTCATCAGTACCATTGGGTTTACCCTCATGGAGCCGGTCAATCCCTATTTATTCACCAACTACCTGACCTCATGGAAACTGTTTTTCGAGCATGACATCAACACGGTTGAACTTACCCGCGCCATCATTGTTGAACTAACATACATCGTTGTTTTCCTGGGTACTACATTCGTTTATTTCAATCGAAAAGACATTTTAAGTTAAAAATATGAGAAACAAGCACAGATACAATTATATAGTTTTAGCGGCAATAATCCTCATACAGATTTTTGCAGGCACTTCTGCAGCGTATTCCGGCAATAACCCGAAGGATCTTCTCGACAAATTCCGTGACCACATGCTGCAGGTTCACGATTACAAAGCCAAAGTAAATATCAGGGTGGATGTAGACTTCATCAATATCAAAGACCGAAAAGCCGTCGTATTTTTTGAACAACCCGATAAGTTTGAGTTCAGCGCCGGTGGTTTTGCCCTTTTACCCAGGAAAGGTATGGAAATGGAATACCTGGAGCTATTGCAAACCGATTATAGTGCAATAAACGCCGGCACAAAGACGATAGACTCTGTTCAAACCCAAATGGTTAAAGTAATTCCTAATAACGACAGCCTGGATATTGTATTGGCCAAGATGTATCTCAATCCCGAAACCCATCTTCTTCACCGGATGAAGACCTTTACCAAAGAATCCGGTTCTTACACCATTAATTTCTCTTACGCTGGTCATCCTTATGATTTACCGGACCAGCTCGAAATCATCTTCGATGTAAAGAACCAAAAGTTACCGGTGTCCCTGACTGGTGATATGAAATCCATAGGTAAGGAAATCAAGGAAAGCAAAAAGCGAGCCCGTGTCATCATAGATTATTCGGAATATGTTGTGAATCGGAAGAAAGATTGAAAGGAATTTTACTGCGGTTTTAATTTGCTCAACTTTTTAAAAAGCGATTTGTTATAAAAATAAAAAAATGCTGATAGTACTTTCACCCGCAAAAAAGCTGGATTATAAAAATCCTGCGCCGGTAAAAACCTATACTATACCAGATTATCTGGACAGGTCCCAACAACTTATCAATGAATTGCAAAAGTTGTCCGCCGATGAAATCGGCAGGATGATGAAACTGAGTAAAAATCTGGCCAATCTAAACAAAGAGCGTTACATGGAATGGCAAAAACCCGGCTCGCCCGATGAGCCTGATTCCAAACAAGCGGCATACGCATTCAGGGGAGATGTTTTCCAGGGTTGGCAACCCGAAACACTTCATGAAGAAGATATGCTTTTCGCCCAAAACCATGTAAGAATTTTGTCGGGGCTATATGGTATGCTCCGTCCATTGGATTTAATGAAACCTTACCGCCTGGAAATGGGAACCAAATTCGGTATTAACGGAAAGAAAGACTTATATGAGTACTGGCAGGACACTATTACCGAAGGACTCAACACCATATTGGATAAAAACGGGGCATCTTACCTCATCAACCTGGCTTCTAACGAATACTTCCAAGCCATTGATCAATCTAAATTAAATGCTGAAATAATTACGCCGGTTTTTAAAGATAACAAAAACGGCGAATACCGCGTGGTTAGCTTTTATGCCAAAAAAGCTCGCGGCATGATGACCCGTTTTGTCATCCAAAACCGTATCAGCGACCCGGAACAACTCAAACTTTTTGAAGATGACGGTTATTACTATAACGACAAGCTCACGGAAGACAATACCATCGTGTTTACACGAGGATAAGAGCTTATCCGGAACAAGGAAAAAATTATCCCCATATAGCGGGATAAATCAATTTCGAAAAATAAATTCCAAACTGGCATTGTGCCTTTACATCCTTTGACTTCTTTATCAAAGCTAGTGGCGCAATGGAAGGAGGAGGAATCTATTGATCCCCTTTTTCCTCTCCCTGTTTTTCCCAAAAATACCGTCATACCAAACAAATCACGAAGTGATCGCGGAGTGATGCCGTGAGGAATCTGACAGATATTTGGCCGAGCGTGCCGTAAGTTTAGGGAGGGAATTTCATTGTTTTCACTATACTATTTCAGGTAGTATCTGGGTTAACGCCTCAACACCCTCAATTTGTCCCAATTTGAAACAGCGTGTTTCAAATTGGATGACCTTATCCGTTCACAGCATTTTATAGGTCTGATTATTAATAGATTATTTATTTGGCACAGTATTTTGTGGGTATGGGAAAATACTGTATTGTCATGCAAACACAAGCAATAACGATTTTAATCGTCGATGACATCAAGTTAAACTATGTTGTATTGAAGGGAATGTTAAGATCTCTCAATTCAAAGATTCTGTGGGCTCGCGATCATAAAGAAGCACTGCAATTATGCGATCAATATGATGTTGACCTCGTTCTGATGGATTTTCAACTTCCGGGAATGAATGGCCTGGAGCTTAGTAAAAAACTCAAGAACAAAAACAAGAGCCTTCCCATCATTTTCCAGACGGCTAATGCTCATGTGCTGGAGACTTTTGAAAACCCGGATAAATACTACGAACAAGTCCTTGAAAAGCCCATCCAGAAAGAAATGCTAGTGAACACCTTAAAGCAATATGTCTCGGTTTAACGGCCGAAAGTTTTACCGTTCAAGCCCCACATATGCGGATCAACACTATCAAAGATGACAAAGATACGTTCATAACTGATATTGAATATTTTGCTCAGATAATCAGTTAATTCTTCCGAAAATTCTTTGGTTTGATCCTCGGGCAAATTAATACTCCGCAATTCAGCCAGCAAAGCGCCTGTAGCATTTCCGCCGAAAAACATGGCGCTTTCCGTTTCAAGTTTTACCATAACATATTTCTCCGGTTTTCCCAACATTCCGGACACAAAAGAAGAAGTGTCTTTCAGGATTTGTTCCCTGGACGAAGGGGCTTTTGCGTTTGTATGTATTTTCAGTAATGGCATAATCCGTTTTTTGTTAATAATCTATTTTTAGTACATTGCTTTCTTAAACTTACTGATCGCTAATGACCTTCTTATTAAAAAAGCAACAGGTTTCATCCCGGTGTTTCATTTTGGGACAACATTCTTAGAAACTGCTTTTTCAATCGATTGTATCCGAATCTTCGGACGAGGAAAAGTCTTGTTCCTTGATTAATTCACCCTTTTCGTAAATCTTGACTTTTTCCAGTTTACCATCTTTATCAAAATAGCGCCATTCTCCTGTTTTAAGATCATTCTCATACATCCCGGAGGTCATTGTATCTCCATTCGGATAAAAAATTGTCGCTTCACCCTGCAGTTTTCCATCAGCATAAAACTGGATTTTTTCCGGTTTCTCGTTCCGGTAGTAAACAATCTCTTTCCCATCCCTGGCGCCATTCCTAAAAACAGTCTTTTTCAGTAAGTCCCCGGAATCATAATAGTACTTGGATACTCCGTCCTGCTTGCCGCTATCATATTTCTTTTTGCTTATCAAACTTCCTTTCTTTCGGTAAAATGTCCACACACTATCCTTCTCCTGGCTAATGTACTTTCCTTCTGCTTTTTTGTTGCCGTTTTCAAAATACAGGGTAGCATAAGCCGTACTATCATCGCCGGTATGATACATATTGGCTCTTAGGTCGCCTTCCGGGTAATAATAGGTAAATGTATCCACCGGAACGCCGTGGTTGAATGTACCTTCGTAGACCACCTTTCCTCGCCTGTTCTTTTTTATCCACGCTCCGTGCTTCCTCCCCAGGCTATCCATTTCATTGTGTGATTGTTCTTTGTCATAATTCTGAGCCGAGCCTGTTAAAGGGGTCAGGATAAAAATTAGCAAGAAGAAAAAAAGTGGAAGCAATAGCTTTTTGGTCTCAACATTTCTTTTCATAAAAAAGAAAATGATTTTACATTAGATTTTAATAATATTCTATGCCAGACACGTATGCAGCGCCAGTGTATCTCCTATCGACAAAATTAAATAATTTTCCGATATTTTTTTCTTGTATGTTCAACGAAGTATCACCCGAATAATTTTAATCAAAGGTAACTAAAACGCAAGTTTTATAAATTTGCCAAAAAAAATACCATTGGAAAACATTCCATCAAAATTAGTAGAGCGAGCCGTTGATGAATTGTCAAAGCTTCCGGGTATAGGGCGCCGTACGGCAATGCGTCTGGCACTGCACATGCTTAAGCAAGACGAAAAAGATATAGAAGTATTGGGGCGCTCACTGATCGATATGCGTTCTAACATTACCTACTGCCGGAAGTGCCATAATATCTCTGACAGTGAACTTTGTAATATATGCTCCGACCATAAGCGCGACCATACCACTGTATGCATTGTAGAAGATGTCCGGGACGTTATGGCCATTGAAAACACTTCGCAATACAACGGCCTTTACCATGTGCTGGGAGGAATTATATCGCCTATGGAAGGGATAGGCCCGGAAGAATTGACCATTGAAAAATTAATCCAACGTGTCAGGGAAGAAGATATCCGGGAATTGATTATGGCATTACCTACCACCATAGAAGGGGATACCACCAACTTTTACATCTACAAGCAAATCAAAGATACCGATGTCAAAGTAAGCACCATCGCTAAAGGGGTTTCTTTTGGAAATGATTTGGAATATGCGGATGAAGTAACGCTTGGCCGCTCGATAGTGAATCGTACGCCTTATGAAGATACCTCATCCGAGTGAATCGTTTTCACCTGAGGAATTGTTATCTCTCTTTTGATAGGGTACATTCTCCTCTTCACTGATTTGTTGAATTAATTCTTCAAGGTCGATTTGTTTGGAAGATATCCCGGATTGATTTTTGCCTTGGTCCGGCGGATGTTGTCCGTTAAGAGCGTGACGGATAGAGTCTTTTATAAACATTACCGGTGTTGTATTAATAGCCCGGCAATAGGCTTCCAGCGATTTTCGCTGCCGGTCGGTTAATTTAAAGGTGATTTTCCGGTATTTCGTCTTTTTTCGTTTTGGCATTGAACCTCCTTATGCTCCGGCAAAGGTTTCGATTTCCTTTATGATTATCTCCGCCAGTTTCTCCGATTCTTCTTTGGAACCACTCTCGCTATATATGCGAATAATGGGCTCGGTATTCGATTTGCGCAGATGCACCCATTGGTTTCCAAATTCGATCTTCAAGCCATCCTCGGTATTGATAGGATAGTCGTTTTCATACTTTTGCTTTACCTTTTTCAGGATATTATCAATATCCATTTCCGGGGTAAGTTCCTTTTTATTCTTCGAAAGCACATAATTCGGGTAGGTGTTACGCAACTCACTGACTTTCTTACCGCTCTTTACCAAGTGAGAAAGGAATAAAGCGATTCCCACCAGGGCATCTCTGCCATAATGCAATTCAGGATAAATAACCCCACCGTTGCCTTCCCCGCCAATCACAGCATTCTTTGCTTTCATTTTATCCACAACATTCACTTCCCCTACTGCCGAAGCGTAATGGGTGCCTCCATGTTTTTTTGTAACATCGCGTAAAGCCTGCGTAGAGGACATGTTTGACACTGTGTCTCCCTTTTTGTTTTTCAGCACATAATCTGCCACAGCTACTAATGTGTATTCCTCGCCAAACATAGAGCCGTCTTCTGCAAGAATGGCCAGCCTGTCAACATCGGGATCCACCACAAATCCAACATCGGCCTGATTTTCGCGGATTTTGGCGGATAAATCCTTCACATTCTCCGGTAACGGTTCGGGGTTATGCGGAAAATCGCCGGTAGGTTCACAGTAAAGCGGTAATACGGTCTCTACACCCAATTTCTTTAGTAAAAGCGGGATAGCTATACCGCCGGTGGAATTGACTGCATCCACAGCCACTGTCAGCCGGGCCTTTTTGATTGCTTCTACATCAACCAGGGGCAGTTCAAGAATCTGGTTTATATGTTTATCTATCATCCGCGATATTTCGGTAATTCTTCCCAGCCCATCGAAAGCAGCATATTCATACCCCTGTTCCTCAGCAATATCGAGTACCCTGTGGCCTTCTTTATCAGAAATAAATTCCCCTTTATGATTCAAAAGTTTTAAAGCATTCCATTGGGCGGGATTATGACTTGCAGTTATGATTATTCCTCCGTCCGCTTTCATTTCGGTGACGGCCATTTCAACGGTAGGTGTAGTGGATAA
>JAIPAH010000122.1 GCA_021740175.1 Bacteroidales bacterium | reverse complement strand
ACCGAATGGAGAATGTGGAAGTTGATGAAAGCCAAATCGCTTCCATTATGGAAACTGTTAACAAAAAGCTGGAGTGGCTGAGTAAGGAAGAAATCATCAAACGCTTCGTTTCGCTGGAGTTTAACCGTTTCCTGGATTATTACAAGAATGCCCGGGACATTAATGCTAAAGACGAAGGAAAATCCGGCAAAAGAGATAATAGAAAAGGGAGTGACAATAACCGCAATTTTCGTGGTAAGAAAGGAGAGAACGGCTCATTTGCAAGGCTGTTTTTGAACATGGGTAAAAAAGACGGCATTGCTCCTAAGCAAATTATCTCCATGGTCAATGAAAATACAAAGGACCGCGATATAAATATTGGTTCCATTGATGTACTGGACAGTTTCTCGTTCTTTGAAGTAGGAGAAAAACATAAGACCAAAGTGCTGAATGCTTTTCAGAAAAGTGAGTTCAATGGTCGACGCGTCAAAGTAGAGCTTGCCGGGGAGAAACCCACCGGTGGAAGCAAAGGCGGGAAAAAGAAGAAGAAGAAAAAGAATCAATACGCATAAATATATTTCTCTTACAATATATTCTTGTAAATCCCATTATAATAACTTCGGCAATTGGTGACAGTCAAAAAAATATTGATGCATCACCTTTTGCCGAATTTTTTTGTATTTTTCTCTTGAAAATTTGTGAACTATGTGAAAAAGAATAAGACCGCTTTCTCCGACTTACTGAATCTCAATGCGGGTTATGTGGCTTTTGAGGATAAAAGCACGCGGTTTATTCCTCTTGCCGGAGTAGGGCTGGATATGGTTCATTCCGATTTCTGGAATTGTCTATCGGAGTAGACAACCATTATAGTTCATGGTTGGTCTTCAGATATGAAGACTGCTACTTTCATTAAAAACCATTCAATTATGAAACGACTTTTTATATTTATCGCAGCTCTGGCACTCCTCCAAGTTGGCTACAGCCAGGAATTCAGCTTTACAATGTATTTTGAGGATGCCAGCGGACAGCATGACACACTAACCTTCGGCTATGATGCCGAAGCCACCGATTCCATCGATGCCTCCTTTGGCGAGGAAGACATCAGCAACACCCCCTTCTCTGCTGATTTTGAGGTGCGAATATCGGATTTCAACTATCCCGATGTGGATTTATTTTTACCGGGTGATGCGGGTTTCCAAACAAAAACCCAAATCAAGAAAAAAGAATGCGACGAGGAAAATTTTCCCCTGGTTTCGGCTATTAACCTTTCTGAGGTCAATTATCCCCTGAAAGTTTACTGGGAAAGCTCGCTTTTTACGGAAGACTGCCTTCAGCAAAGCCTCGTTACCGACTGGCATCCGGGAGGATGGTTTGATGCCGCCTATGGCGGTGAGCAAGGGCCATTTTATATGGATTCGAATGATACCGTCGAATTCACCCACACCACCCATCAAATGATTACGGCGAACAATGACACCACCGATGTGCTGTTTTTCACCCTGGCCTCGGTCAACAATCTCATTGCCGGGACAGGCGATTTGAAACGTCCGGCACCGGTTTCGATCTATCCCAACCCCACGCATGGCAGCGTAAAGCTCAATAAGCAAAATCCGGGAAGGAAGATTAAGGATATTAATGTGTATGATTTCAGCGGCCGACAGTATGATGTAAAATGGTCACAAAAAACACTCGATATGCATCCTCTCAAAGAAGGCCTGTACCTGGTACGAATTACACTGAACAACCGCATCACTGTATCAAGAAAAATCCTGAAATCCGACAAGTAAGTACCAAAACATTCTCTGCGCACTCTGCGTGATATTCTTTTTTCACGCAGAGGCCGCAAAGCGAAGAGCGCAAAGACCGCAGAGAAGAATTATCTCCTTAAGTTTTGCACTTAAAATTTGAAATAGCAAATGGATGTATTTCAATAAATTATTATCTAATTGTAAATTAAAACTTAGTGTATCTTTGTGTCTTCGTGCCTTCGTGGCGCTAATACCAGAAGGCCACTAAGATACCAGGGCACAAAGTTTCACTAAGAAAGCCGTTAAGACAATTGGAAAAGATTAATATTTGATTTATAACAACTTACAAAAACAGTCTTGGAATAAAATTTACTATCCAATACTCTATAAATGTGAATATTTAGCTAACTCTTATACTCTCTGCGCACTCTGCGTGATATTGTTCCTAAAAACTCATCTCTCATCACTCACTACTCATCTCTCACCTCTTCTTCTCTCTGCGCATTTTGCGTGAATTCTTCTTGCACTCTCATCTCTCACATCTGGGGAAATTCTCCTTTTACTGAAATAAAATCATAATTAGGCAACGGGTAATAGTCCGGGAAGGAAACTTTTTCTAAACCAACTTTCTTAATTTTGCCTTCGTCAAACACACAAAACAAACAGGAAAGCAACTATGATTTTAATATTTTTAGGTTATGAAAAACTCACTTTCAAAGGAATGGCTACTTATCATCGGTCTGGCCACTTTTAAGCTGGTTATCCACCTTGCCACCAACACCAATTACGAGCTGCACCGCGATGCGCTGCTTTACTATTCGCTGGGCGAACACCTCGATTGGGGTTTCGTATCGGTTCCTCCGCTCACGCCACTTATTTCGAAGATCTCCCTCTTCCTTTTCGGACACAATACCTTCGCCTTACGCTTTTTTCCGGCAGTGGCCGGTGCCGTCTCGGTTGTCCTTGTCGCAAAAATTGTCAGGGAGTTGAAAGGAGGTAAGTGGGCCATACTGATTGCCGCGGCAGCATTCATCCTCTCCCCCGCTTTTCTTCGCTCCAACACCCTCTTCCAGCCCGTTACCTTTAACCAGTTTTTCTGGTTGTTATCCGCTTACCTGTTGGTCAGGCTTATCCTGACTTCCGACCCCAAAAAGTGGCTATGGATATTCCTGGTGTGGGGCCTGGCCTTCCAGAACAAGTATTCCATCGCTTTTTTCATAATCGCCACATTCCTGGCCCTGCTCTTAACCAAACATCGCCGCCTCTTTTTTTCCAAATATTTTGTTTTCGGCGGAATTATCGGACTGCTCATCATTCTCCCGAATATCGCCTGGCAGCACTTTCACAACTGGCCGTTAATCCACCATATGAACGAACTCCAGGAAACCCAGTTTGTCCATGTCTCCATCTCCGGCTTTCTGATTGATCAGCTTGTGATGAACCTGCCTGCGCTCATCATCTGGATGACCGGGTTGATAGTTTTCCTGTTTTTCAAAGCAGAAAAAGATTACAGAGCGCTGGGTTTTCTCTACCTGTTTATCATCCTTATTCTGATTGTCTTCCAGGGGAAGTCTTACTACACGCTGGGCATCTACCCGATGCTTTTTGCCCTGGGCGGCTATGCCATCGGCAAATATTTTCACCCAACACTGAAATACGCCGCCATCGGGCTAACCCTGCTGATTGCTGTCCCTTTGCTGCCTTTCAGCTTGCCCATATTCAGTCATGAAAAAATGGCCGAATACTCAAAACCGGTAGCCGAATTCACCAACCGCTGGGAGGACGGAAAAGTCCATGAAATCCCACAGGATTACGCGGACATGACAGGCTGGAAAGAGCTTAGCGCCGTGGTCTCCGATTTTTACCATTCGCTGCCCGACAGCACAAAGTCCGGATGCCTCATCTACGCCGAGGATTATGCCGAAGCCGGAGCCATAATGTTTTATGGCAAAAAATCCGGACTACCCGAACCCATATCCTTTAGCGACAGCTTTATCCTTTGGGCGCCCGACAGCATAGATAACGTCCCTGTAATTTTTATCAACGAAGAACCTGGTGATGCGGAAGATTTATTTGAGGAATATAAAGTTGTGGGACAAGTGGAAAACAAATATTTCAGGGAGAATGATCTGAAGGTTTTTTATGGTTCGAAACCCAAAGATTCACTGAAATATTTTTACCGGCAAACCATCAGAAAACTGAAAGAGAGATATGATTAGCTGTTGATTCATTGTCATGTCAAAACATGACAAAATGCAAAATATTATAACCTTTCCCGGATTGCACGCAACGTATTCCCCGGGAAAAAAGTCTTTCATAAAAACAACAAATGAAAAAGGCCCGAACGAAAATCCTGAATTCCTATAATCTGGTCTTAGGCGCACTTTTAAGCGCTTTAGGCTTTCTGAGTTCCTGCCAGGAAATCACCGGCCCCGAACCCAAAGCCGAGTACGGGGTACCGTATGCTACCTTTAAAGTAAATGGTAAAATCCAATCCTCGCAAACCAATGAACCTATCCCTAATATCCGGGTGATCATGCGGTATGACACCACATATAGCAATGCCCAGGGGAGGTATGAGACCGAAGCCCAGGCATTCCCGGAGAGCCAGGAATTCAGTATCCGCTTCCGGGACGTTGACAGCACCCAACATGGCAGCTACGCCACGAAAGATACGACGGTTAAGTTTACAAACCCTGATTTTTCAGGAAGTTCAGGAAACTGGAATGGAGGCGAAACATCCAAAGAATTTAACATCAAGCTTGACCCTGAAAAATGAAAGCTACCCGCCTCTCCCTGAGAAAACGGATTGCTTTAGAGCTCTTTAAGAAATACAAGGATAACCAGAGCAAACTGCATCCTTTGAAATACATTTTTTGGGAATGCACTCTGCGATGCAACCTCGATTGCCTTCACTGTGGCAGCGATTGCTCAAAGAACGCTTCGGTGAATGACATGCCGGTAAAAGACTTTCTGAAAGCTATCGACGATGTGACCCCGGTGGTCGAGCCCAACAAAACCCTCATTGTGATGACCGGCGGCGAACCCCTTGTACGGAAAGACCTCGAAAAAACAGGTATGGAGCTTTACAAGCGGGGTTTTCCCTGGGGACTGGTAACGAACGGCATGCTTCTAACCGAAAAGAGATTCAATGCTTTGATGCATTCCGGCCTAAGGTCGATTACCGTCAGCCTGGACGGGCTGGAGAAGTCACACAACTGGCTGAGGGGAAATAACCAAAGTTTCCGAAAGGCACTGGAGGCCATCAAACTGCTTCCCAAAGAAAAGAACTTACGACACGATGTGGTCACCTGCGTCAACCGGAAAAACTTCGAAGAGCTTCCGCAAATCAGGGATAAGCTGATTGGAATGGAGGTCAGGGAATGGCGGATTTTTACGATCACCCCTATCGGAAGGGCTAAAGACAATGACCCACTCCAACTTCAACCCAATGAATTCAAAGCGCTCTTTGATTTCATCAGGCAAACCCGCAAGCAGGGGGAAATCAGGCTGAATTATGGCTGCGAAGGATTCCTGGGAAATTACGAAAGCGAAGTAAGAGACCACTTTTTCTTCTGCCGGGCCGGAATCCAGATTGCTTCCGTGTTGGCCGACGGCTCCATATCAGCCTGTCCAAATCTGCCACGAGACTTCATCCAGGGAAATATCTACAAGGATAATTTCGCTGATATCTGGCAAAACCGCTACCGAATCTTCCGCGAACGCGACTGGACCAAAACTGGCATTTGTTCCGACTGTAAATTTTACAAATACTGCGAGGGAAACGGCATGCACCTTCGCGACGGACAGACCGGGGATTTGCTGCTCTGCCATCTGAAGAAAATCGAGGAAGGCCAAAAAAATCAAATTGAATAAATGACTTATCAGCTATCTTCGTTTTATCTTTACCCAACTAAACTTAAAACAAAAGTCTATGAAAGCTAAAATCATGTTATCTATATTATTTGCAACTTTCCTGTTGCTCAGCAATATCAGCGTCACAGCAAATGAAATTCAGTCAAATGTCAAACCCGATACAACGCAGAAAAGTATGGAAGATCAACTAGTGGTGGTATGGACCAGTGGCGATAAGGAAGTGGCCATGAACATGATACTGATGTATACCTACAACGCCAAAAAATATGAGTGGTGGAAAGATATCACACTACTGATATGGGGCCCTTCCCAGGAAATTCTTTCGGAAGACAAGGAACTACAGGATTATGTCAGTAAAATTCAGGATGCGGGCGTTAAAGTATTGGCTTGTAAAGCCTGCGCTAATAATTGTGGTGTGGCCGGCAATCTCAGTGATTTGGGGATAGAAGTCAAATACACCGGCAAGGATTTAACCGAATTCATCAAAAACAGGAAGGTGGTTACATTTTAGTGGAACCCAAAACCGTTTAGCCATGCAACGACAAAACATCTCATCAGGTTCTCCGTATGAAGGCCCATTCGGATTCTCCCGTGCGGTCAGAATGGGATCTATCATCTCTGTGGCCGGGACGGCGCCGATTGCCGATGATGGTAAAAGTGAATCCGGAATTCACGAAATGTTGGGATGTTAAGGCGTTTAAGATAAGTTGTCCCCGAACCGCAAACTAAAAAAAGACCGCCACAAAGGTGGCAGCCTTTTTATCAGGCCCTGAAGGCCCATCACTACTCCTGCATAAACTAAACTATTCCTTCATCGCCATGCCTGTAGGAAAGTTGTTATTGACATTACTCATCATGCCGTAGACGGTATGGTCTGTAGCATCCATGGGTACGTCTCCAATCAATGGTTTGAAAGCAAACGGCTTCGGACTGTTGTCCGGATCGGGCTCAATAGAAACTACGACTTTTCCTCCGGAAAGGTCGGTAGGGAATGTCAGGCCGTCCGGAGCATCCATCACAAAATCTTCACCGGGGAATGGAGGCCCTGAACCATCGCTTCCGCTGTAAGGAGCGCTCTTATCGGCCATATCCACCATATCAAACTTCCCGGAAGTTACCGGCATTCCGTCAATCACGGCCCAGCCTTCGTAGGTCCATCCATCGGGCAGTTGCGGCAGATTCAGGGTCGCCTCCGGCATGTCGCCCGAAGGATCAAGCCACCAAACGCCGCTCAATTCATCGTCCGTAGTGTTGGTAGTGGGAGTGGCAAGGATGTATTCTCCGCTAACCGATGCAAATTCTTTTCCCAGAGCAGCATTGTGACTCACATCCAAAGTGGCTTCGCTACCCGAGAATGCTCCACCCAGTATTTTTATCGCACTCGGGCCGGCATCATCATCCGGTACCGGTTCGATAGTGAGTACAAATGCATAGGCCATCTCCAGCTTTTCGGGGTCCACGCTAAAGGTTGATTGTGAGAGATTGCCGTTGGCATCTACCGTGAATTTCCCCGTGCTTACCGGTCCTTCGTCGGTGATAATCCAGCCTTCATACTTCTCATCTTCGGCAGAAGGTGCCAGGTTCTGGAAGTTCAGCGTGACGCTGTCCTTCATGTTCATGTTGTCATTTTCATCGTCGTCTTTATCACATGCTGTGAATACAAAAAACGGTACAATTAATAGTGCAAGCAATTTCATTTTTCGTTTCATAATATCTCCTTTTTATTGATTAACTTATGAAACAAAGCTAAAGGCAGGAGATCACGAAATTATCACAGATGTTTAAAGGTTGTCTCACATTTGAAATCATACTAATTAAATCGCATTGCAGACAGAATTAAAACTTTTTTTGCTTTGATAATCATTATATTTGTAATATGGGAAAGCGTGACGAAATAGTGAAAAAAATCAATAAGGTATTGAACCGGATTTATCCTGATTCAGAAGTCTATTTGTTTGGTTCACAGGCCCGGGGGGATTCAAAGACTGACTCAGACTGGGATGTGTTGATTTTAATAAATTCTGAGTCCCTTGCTTTTGATTTTGAAACCCGATTAATGGATGAAATCTATGAAATTGAGATTAAAACAGGAGAAATCATAACCCCTTTAATATACACCAAAAAAGACTGGAACAACAAATACTCAATAACACCGCTTCATGAAAATGTTCAAAACGAAGGGATAAAGATAAAATGACCGGAAGTAAGAATGATTTAATAAAATACCGCCTTGCACGAGCATGGGAAACTTTGGATGATGCCAAAATATTAGCTGAGAATGAAAAATGGAATTCTTCAATAAATAGACTATATTATGCCTCTTTTTATGCTATAACCGCTTTGCTTCTGAATTCGGGTTTAATATCGAAAAGCCATAATGGCACAAAAAATCTGTTTTCAGAGTATTTCATAAAGACTGGTATATTACCAATAGAGTATGGGAAATTACATTCGCAATTGTTTACATGGAGACAAAAGGGTGACTATGCTGATTTATTTGACTTTGACGAAGAAAAGGTTACTCCTTATATTGAACCTGTAAAGGAACTTATTGAATTGATTGAGAACAAAATAAATAAAATTTAATCCCTACGAATAGGCCGGCACTGCAAAAGAGAATCGCGTATAGGAGCCCGGCTGGCTATCCACATGGATATTGATATTGTGAAGGTCGAGAATCTTCTTGACGATAGCCAGTCCCAGGCCGGTGCCTTCCACACCTTTTTTCTCCTTGCTGATTTTGTAGTACCTGTCAAAGATATTCGGCAGGTCTTCCTTAGGGATGCCCGCGCCGGTATTGATAACATCCACCCGTACTGAACCATTCTCCGGCTTGACTTTCAGGTCGATTTCACCGTTCTGCGGGGTATATTGCAGGGCATTGTTCAGCAAGTTCTGAATTACCCGCTCCATGAGTGAAATATCGGCATACACCCGGGGCAGGGATTTATCGATATGCGGCTTGATGTAAATCTGTTTCTCTTCGGCAAAAAGATTCAAATCCTGAACGGCATCCTGCATTAACTCATTGATCATGAACGGTTCCTGCTTGAGCTGCACCTGTTTGGCTTCCAGTTTTGACAATTCGAACAGATCACTCACCAATTTCTTAAGTTTCTCACTACCGTCGAGGACGATTTGAAGATATTTTTGTCGCTCTTCGGGGGTGAGCTTATCGTCCTTAATCATCAACGTTTCAATGTATCCGTGAACCACCGCCAGCGGATTTCGCAGGTCATGCGAAACGTTGGCGATAAGCTCGCGGCGCAGGTTGTCGACCTGCTTCAGCTGGTCGATGTTCTCGACAATGGTATCAGCCATCTTATTAAAGGTTCCTGAAAGTGTGGCCAGTTCACCCTTCATGTTTTTCTCGGGAATGCGAGCATGGAGGTCTCCGTTTTCAAACTGCCGGAACGTGTTGATAACGATGCGGAGGTTTTTCGTCAGCATCCAGATCAGCAACAACCCAATGGCAAAAGCGGCAATCAGGGTGATCACAAACGAGCGGGCGCCGATTTTCAGCCAGTAACTCCCCAACAAAGCTGAGGTGATGTTTTCCACCTTTTCACTGACCAGCACCATGTAAACATATCCCTGCAACTTACCATCCTCTTTTACGGCCGTGGCTGAAAAAATCGTCTCTTCTCCCGGATTCCGGGGATCATCGCCCAAAACAAAGTGGTCGTCACCGGTTCGGATAAATTCCTTAACGGGTTCGATATTGACCCGTTTCAGTTTTACCTTCTTTTTCAAAACCACGTACTTCAGAATTTCGCCCTCCGGGTTGAGGAGATAGACCTCCAGCGAAGGATTCACGGCCATCATGGAGTGCATGATTTTCGGAACGGCTTCCTGGTTGACTTTCCCGTTCTTAAAAGGGTCCACCTCTTTAAGCATCTTTTGAGCCACATCGGCGTTGAGTCGCTGGGTGGTTTCCTGGTAATAACGGCTGGCCGCATAGGTGGTAATGGTCACGTAAGCCAGCCCCAACAGCAGCAGAATCAGCAAAAAAACCAAGCTGATCCTCCAATACAAACTTTTTCTTTGCTTAAACATATTCATGGTTTATTCCATTTCGTCACTAAATCGATAACCCACACCCCAGGTCGTTAAGATATATTTGGGATGAGAGGCGTCCGGCTCAATCTTAGACCGCAAGCGGTTGATGTGGGAGTTCACGGTATGCTCATAACCACTGAATTCGTATCCCCACACATCGTTGAGCAGTTGGTCCCTGTTGTAGCTTCGGCCCGGGTTTCCGGCCAGCAAAGCCAGTAAATCGAATTCCTTAAGGGTCAAATCGATGCGCTGACCATTCAGCATCACCTTCCTTTTTTCAAGATCAATTTCCAAATCACCGTAGGACAAGTGTTTGGTGTCAGCTTGGTTCGTCTTTTTTATATCCTGCTCCAGGCGACGGAAAATGGCTTTAACCCTGGCTATGAATTCTCTTACTCCGAAAGGTTTGGTGATGTAATCATCCGCACCGGACTCCAGGCCCAG
>JAIPAH010000121.1 GCA_021740175.1 Bacteroidales bacterium | reverse complement strand
CTACGCCCATAGCCCTGCGGCATCGTTCAACTTGTTTTATCAATCATTCACCTCACGTAGCATTTCATAGGTTTGTAAGAAAGTCACCGCCCATTTTTTTCTTTACCTTTGGGTGAACGATTGATAAAACACTATATCGTTAGCGTTCATGCATGATGACATAGAAGTAGCATAAAACAATAAATATGATAAATAAACCTAATAATACTACATTTGTTAGTTCCAATTTGCAAAGCAACCCTTTAACAGATATTTCATAGCAAGAACAAAACTGTCATGGAAATAAATGATATATATCAAGAAATACAAGAGAGATTGAACAAACGGCTTATTTTAGTTATTGGAACTGGTTCTTCAATTTCTGTTGACTATGATTTTAGCATGAGTTCACTTGAGCGCCATCTAAAAAATGTAATTCCAAGTCTTATTAAACATGATAAGGAAGCAGAGAAAGAATGGGCTTTAGTTTTAAATAACCTTTCAAAAAATATTGACTTTGAGAATTCATTAAATGCAGTAAAATCTCAATTTTTACTTGATTGTATAATTCTAGAAACGGGTAAACATGTTTCAAAAGTCAGCTACGCTAATATTTCAAAAATTTCAAGAGGAGAAATACCAATTATTGAGTTATTTAATAAATTAAAAAACTTGTTTTCTTTTTCAAATCCAATAATAGATATTATTACTCCAAACTATGATTTGGTTATTGAAAATGCATTGTCTTTCAGCGGTATTGATTACAATGATGGATTTTATGGTGGTATTCAAAAGAAATTTGATTGGATAGAATCTGAGCAACTTTTTAATCGCTTTTTTAAATATAATAAGACACAAAAAACTTATTCGAAAGTAGCTCCCCACATGAAACTCCATAAAGTACATGGATCAATGAATTATTTTATCCATAATGATAATGTATTTCGAAATGATAGCCTCTCATATCTTGATGAAGTAATAGATTATGAAAGATTTATAATAACCCCGGGAGAAACAAAACATAAAAGAATAGTTGAGAATCGGCAATTTTATAGTGAAATGGATAAAGCTATTGAAAGTGGGCAAACATTTCTTTTTGTTGGTTATGGATTTAATGATATTGATATCGATAAGAAGATATGCCAGAAAATTAATCTAAAAAATCATAAAGCAATTATAGTAACAAAAGATTTAATTGGTAATGCTTCAGAAATCTTAAAGGATAATTCTGATATTATTGCTATTTATGATAACTATAAGGGTGGAGCAAGCATTTCCTATAATAAAGAAACCTTTTATATAGATAAACCTATTTGGCAGGTCGATAAATTTGCAAATGAAATATTATAAACAATGGAAAAACTCTTTCAATTTAATAATGAATTAGATTTTGTGGGAAAAGTTGTATATGTTGATACAACAAAACTCACACTAGATGTAAAACCTAAAGAACTAAAACTAGCCAGAGTTGGTCGTTTAATCGCTGTTAGTATATCATCATCTGTAGAAGAGTGGGCAATAGCAATTGTTGAGCGGGTAATTAAAAATCCATCAAGTGAACAATTAAACACCGTTACAAAAGATGAAGACTCAGAAGAATCTGACCCACTAACAGCAGAATCAATATTAGAACATATATCAAATATTGTAACAATTAATATAATCGCAACTTATAAGAGTAAGAAAGGTACAGAAAACAATTATTTTTCTAAATCAATACAAGAAATACCTGATATTGATGCTGAAGCTTTTTCAATTGAAGGGGAAAACCTTGAACGTTTCATGGGTTTGTTATCCCTTAAATCAAAGTCAGATGTATCCTTGGATATAGGAAAATATTCTTTGAGCGAAAAAGCTAGAGCACAATTAAATGGAGATAAATTTTTTCAACGACATGCTGCAATACTTGGAAGTACCGGTGCTGGAAAATCATGGACAGTAGCTTCAATCCTTGAAAAAGCATCACAATTACCAACCACAAAACTAATAGCATTAGACCTTCATGGAGAATATAAACCTTTAAAATTTGCCAAACAGCTTCGAATTGCAGGTCCAGATGATTTAGAAACTGATGATGATAATATTCTCTTTTTACCTTATTGGTTATTAAACTTGGAAGAAATGCAAGCTATGTTTATTGACCGTTCTGAATTCTCTGCGCATAACCAAGTTTCTATTTTTCAAAAACAAGTTGGAGAAGAAAAACTAAAGCAATTAAAAGCTAATGGTAAAAAACAAATAATTAATTCTTTTACAATTGATAGTCCTGTGCCATATGACCTAAATTCAGTTATTTCAGAAATAAGCAGATTAGATAATGAATACATTCAGGGCTCCAAAAGTAAGAAACAGGGTCCTTATTTTGGGAAATTTAGCAGACTTTTAACAAGAATAGAATTAAAGACTTCTGACAAAAGATATGGTTTTATGTTTCAGTATCCAGATAAAATGGATGAATATGATGCAATGACCAGAATAATTAAACAATTGATTGATTTCGCAGGTGATAAATCTGGAATAAAAGTTATTGATTTTAGTGAAGTTCCTTCAGATGTATTACCAATAATTATTGGCTTAATAGCAAGGATACTTTATAATATTCAATTTTGGACTGAAGAAAAAGAGCGTCATCCTCTAGCTTTAATTTGTGATGAAGCTCATATGTATCTACCCAAAAAAGATGAAAGTAATCCTAATGAAAAGCGTGCCTTGGAAAGTTTTGAGAAGGTTGCAAAAGAAGGGAGAAAATATGGAGTAAGTTTAGTTGTTGTTAGTCAAAGACCATCAGACGTAAGTGAAACGATATTAAGTCAATGTAATAATATTATGTCTTTACGTCTTTCAAACAAACAGGACCAGAATACTGTAAAGTCCTTTATGTCTGACAACTTAACTGTTTTTACAGATATTTTGCCAACTCTTGATATAGGAGAAACTATTATTTTAGGTGATGCAGTACTTTTACCCTCAAGAATTATGCTTGATAAACCATCAGTAGATAATCGACCTTTAAGCAGTACAATAGATTTCTGGTCAGAATGGAATAATAAAGAGAAAAAAACTGATTTTGATAAAGCTGTTGAGAATTATAGAAAACAGAGCAGAAAATAATCAATGTTTTGTAAAAAAGTATATTGGCTGACAAACAAACTATCTTACATTCCAAATTCAGGCAAAAACTAGTTGGCAGTGTACGGTGTGAAAAATGCATGAAACGCTAACACGCTGTATACGCCATGCGGGCGGGCTTCAATCGTCTAAGGTTGTCGGCTTTAGCAAAATTTGTAACGGGGGATGAGAACGCGTCTCCGAAAATCCCGCACGGTGCATACAGCTTTCCGTTGTGCTTCATGCTCAAATCAACGAGAGTAATTTTTACATTCCATGTAGATACGAGTGTAATTTTTTATTAATTTTACACCTGTTAAATTAAAGAAGGTAAAAATTACCCATAGATTATGAAAAATTTTAAAAGAGAAGAACCATTTAATGAATTACCTTTACTTCCACCTAAAGTGGATATAGAAACCAGAAATGTATTATACAAAACAATTTCAGCAAGCAGAGCATTAGCGCAGTTAAATGGAGCTATAATGAAACTACCAAATCCAAGGCTTTTTTTAGATACGATTCACCTTCAAGAAGCAAAAGCAAGTTCGGAAATTGAAAATATATTAACCACTAATGACGATTTATACAAATCAGTTGTAGCGGAAAAAAATTTTGAAAGTCCTGCGACAAAAGAAGTAGTGAGTTATAAGGAAGCATTATGGTTAGGGCTGGAAAGATTAGAAAAACGACCTTTTATTACCACTAATCTCTGTATTGAGATAGTTCAATATATCAAACAAAATACTTCTGGTATCAGGGTAACACCTGGAACAACTCTTTCCAATACAAAAGGTGAAGTTATATATACTCCGCCGACAGGTGAAGACATTATTAGAGAAAAACTTGCGAACCTAGAAAATTTTATAAATAATAATAAAACATTTGACCCATTAGTTAAAATGGCTCTAATGCATTATCAATTTGAAGCCATTCACCCATTTTCAGACGGCAATGGAAGAACAGGAAGAATTCTTTTGCTACTTTATTTAAAAATGGAAAAACTACTTGATATTCCTGCAATATATTTGAGTGATTATATTATTAGCAATAAGCCTGAATATTATAGAAATCTTAGAAATGTTACAGAAAGTAATGACTGGGAAAGTTTTGTTTATTACATGCTTGATATGGTCGAAATTACAGCAAATAAAACTTTAAAAAGATTAAATGATGTAGAGGACTTAATGGAAAAAGTTTCAGAAAAGATAAAAACCGAATTACCTAAAGTCTATTCAAAGGATTTGATAGAGATAATATTTAAACTTCCATATACCAAAAGAAAATTTTTAATAGATGCTGGATTAGGAACACCAAAGACTGTAGGAAACTATCTTATTGCCTTAGAAGAAAAAGGTATCATGAAATCAGTAAAAGTTGGAAAAGAAAAACTGTATTTGAATCACGAACTAATGAATATATTGGAGTTGGAATAACGCACGAAAGCACAACATTTAAGCACTAATGAAGTCCGTTCCCGCCTTCTTTTAAATTCGGCGAGTAAAAAGAACGGACTTCATTATGCTTGATGTTCCTCCTGAGGCGGACAGGTGAACTCAGCCTCCGGACCACCAACGTTTGCCCTCTATGGGTTTTCAATTGATTTACAGGGGGCCGCGTTGGGCCGGGAGAACATGGAGGATTTCCAGGGTCCCCTGACATACCGAGCATCTCTCCGGGGAAATGCCCGGTTTCTTTTCGGCGATTTCTATCCATGCTGCCTCTACCTTTTGCCAGGGGACCATGTTATGGGCTTTCTTGGCCAGGTTCAGCTCGGTATGTTTGTTGCGCGAAGCCAAAATACCATAGTGCTGAATTGGGTCGATTGGTTAACCATACGTAATTTTTTGTACCTTTTACTCATAACTTAAAATTTTGAATTCGTTATGTGCTTATACTTCCGGTGGCTTGAGAAGAACCTTTAGCTTCAGCCTCAGGCTGATGAGTTCAACATGCTATAAATCCAATAGCCGCCATAGCTCGTGGATAGGAACACAGATGAATGAAAATTTTGTACTTTTATAGGGCGATAGTGGAAGCGCCTACTGTATTTATAGCTATCCGTTCATCTTTTAAATGGATGATTTTCTAAGTTGTAACGGGCTTGCCGACTTTCAGAAAATGCGGGCCGAATCGCTCAAAGGCCGCCTGTTCCAAGCTTTCCCGGTGTTTTGGATGAGCGATATTTATCAGCGCCCGCGCCCGTTGCTGCAGGTTTTTACCGTATAGGTCCACCGTACCGTATTCGGTCACTACCCAGTGCATATTGGCGCGGGTGGTTACGACACCGGCTCCCTGCTTGAGCAAGGGTGTGATTTTGCTAATGCTACCATCTTTTGTGGTGGAAGGCACCGCGATGATGGGTTTTCCGCCTTCCGAGTATCCGGCTCCCCGGACAAAATCCACCTGTCCGCCGACACCGGAATGATGCTTGCAGCCTATCGAGTCGGCGCATACCTGCCCGGTGATGTCAATCTCCACGGCGGAATTGATGGCCGTCATTTTGGGCTGCTGGCGAATAATCGCTACGGAGTTGGTGTATGCCACATCCCGCATGGCAACGCCCGGATTGTCATCTACAAAATTGTAGGTTTTGCTGGTTCCCATCAAAAAGGAAGCTACCGTACGACCGCGGTCGAGCTTTTTCTCGCGGTTGTTAACGATCCCTTTTTCAACCAGCGGTATCAGGCCATCGGAAAACATCTCGGTGTGTACCCCGAGATTTTTGTGATTCCCCAGCGAAGCCAGAACAGCGTTGGGTATTGCTCCAATGCCCATTTGCAGAGTAGCCCCGTTGTCGATAAGCTCAGCGCAATTTTGTCCTATTTTTTGTTCTACTGCTGATGGCTCGGGAAAAGCCGCTTCAATCAGCGGACTGTCGTGTTCCACAACCGAATTAATCTCGGAAATATGCAGGATGCCATCGCCCCAGGCTCGTGGTACATGCTTGTTAACCACAGCGATAACATGCCGTGCTTTCTGCACGGCTGCCAGTGAACAATCGATACTCGTACCCAGCGAAACATAGCCGTGTTTATCAGGGGGGGATACCTGCACCATCGCCACATCTATCGGAAGGATATCTTCACGGATAAGCTGCGGTGTTTCGGACAGAAATACCGGGATGTAATCCGCCCTTCCGGCCTGCGTAGCTTTACGAACATTTGCCCCCACAAAATAACTGTCGAGATGGAAAATGCCTTCATATTTTTCGTCCACGTAAGGGGCCGAACCCTCGGTGTGGATGTGCAGTAGACTGACATCGTGCAGTTCGGGAGCGCGGGCCACCATCGCATCTATCAGTACTTTCGGGGCCAGGGCCACGCTGTGTATAAAAACGCGGTTGCCCGGTTCTATGACTTTTACGGCTTCTTCGGGGGATATTGCTTTGTACATGATTAAATTGTTGTTATTTAGTTAACAATTCGCTAAATTAATTAAACATCACCTGTTATTGCATGTTACAAAGCTACTTTTTCCTGAAAACGTTTGAATTTAAAATGAGTCCACGTAGATATTTCTCCATAACTAATATAAGTGTAAAATGACGAGTTTCTTTTGGTCGAAAAAAAGCTGACATTGTTGTAAATTTGCTATTAACTGGAAAACCTTATCGTGTACTTTTTGAAAATAAAACAAATATGACTTTTTCTAAAAAACAGCTAATAGGCTATATGGAAGAGAAAAGATTCAATCCCAAAAAACTTGACAAATTAAACAATCCAATGCGATTTAAGGCGTTGCCACCTGAATTTATTATAAAAAAGGCAGCAATAGAAAATCCTGAAGTAATTATAGACTTAGGTGCTGGCACAGGGTTTTATAGTGCTCCTTTTGCTGAAATTTATAAACTGTGCAGGATCTACGCTTGCGATATTTCAGAGATTATGATTAATTGGATGCAAGAAAATCTTTCGCCAAAATATGACAATATCATTCCATTGAAAACGGAAGACAACAGTGTTCCGTTGAATAATAATATTGCAGACTTTCTATTTATGATAAATTTACATCATGAATTAGATAGCCCAGCTAAAATGTTGAATGAATGTTTTAGATTGTTGAAACCTAAAGGGAAGATTGCTATTTCAGACCATAAAAAAGAGAAAACAGAGCATGGACCATCAATTGAATTAAGATATGCCCCGAATGAAGTCAAAGAACAATTGCTTGCTGCAGGCTTTGAAAAAATTAGTATTCACTCGGAATTATCAAATAATTATTTAATTATTGCAGAAAAACAGCAATAAAAAAAACCAATTAAACAACGAATTAAATAACATTGCCTAACATTTAAGCACTAATGAAGTCTGTCCCCGCCTACTTATGAATCCGGCGAGTAAAAAGAACGAACTTCATTATGCTTGATGTTCATCCTGAGGCGGACAGGTGAACTCAGCCTCCGGACCACCAACGTTTGCCCTCTATGGGTTTTCAATTGATTTACAGGGGGCCGCGTTGGGCCGGGAGCACATGGAGGATTTCCAGGGTCCCCTGACATACCGAGCATCTCTCCGGGGAAATGCCCGGTTTCTTTTCGGCGATTTCTATCCATGCGGCCTCTACCTTTTGCCAGGGGACCATGTTATGGGCTTTCTTGGCCAGGTTCAGCTCGGTATGTTTGTTGCGCGAAGCCAAAATACCATAGTGCTGAATTGGGTCGATTGGTTAACCATGCGTAATTTTTTGTACCTTTTATTCATAACTTAAAATTTTGAATTCGTTATGAGCTTATGCTTCCGGTGGCTTGAGAAGAACCTTTAGCTTCAGCCTCAGGCTGATGAGTTCAACAGGCTGGAAACGCCATGCGGGGGAAACAGCGAATTTGAACGTTTGTGATTCCATTAAACTTTCTTTCAACTTGACAGGAAAGTGCCTTGAAAACCCGCACGGCGCTTACAGCTATCCGTTGGAACTAATAGTGAAAAAGACAGGAAATTTACCTAGGTTTAATAAAAATTAGGTAAATTTGTAGAAAAAGGAGTAATATATGAATAAACAGCGGATTATACCGATAGATTTTCCTTCAGATATATTTTTAGCATTAAATGAAAATGAGGTTGAGTTAAAAAAGGATATTAAGATTTCCTACGCAATGCGTTTATATCAATTAGAAAAATTGACAATAGGAAAGGCGGCACAATTAGCCGGATTATCTCGATTTGAATTTGAAAAGATTCTTTCAGAGAATCGAATTTCTGTTTCAAATTTGGAGATTGACGATGTTAAGGAGGATTTAAAAAACTTAAAATAGGATGAAAAATGGATTGATAATAGCTGATGCAGGCCCCATTTTCTCATTAGCATTAATAGATAGACTTGAACTATTAAATCAGTTATTTGATGATATAAAAATACCAAGGGCAGTTTGGGAGGAGATAACCTTACATAAAAGCACATCTTTTTACCAAAATATTTGGGATTTTTTCGAAAGCAGAGTCGTTGATATATCTGGATTCAATGAATTAACATTCATAATGGATTATGGAGAATCAGAAGCAGTAGTACTTTACAAAGAACTTGGAGCTGACTTTCTACTTATTGATGATAAGAAAGCAAGACGTATTGCTCAGAATTTTGGGATGAATTGTTTAGGTACACTCGGATTGCTTATAAAATCGAAAGAAAAGAATTTAATACAAGAGTTAAGGCCAATTTTTCTGGATTTTCTTGATAATAAAAGGTTTTACTCACTTGACTTATTAAATACAATATTGATTGAAAATAATGAGGATTCGATAAACTACTAGCCCCAACAAGTCGGTAATGCCCAATGCGGGGATGTTGCAGATTTTAAAGGTTTTCGCTTTTATTTGATGCTGGTTGTAGATAGACAGGATTTCGCCTTGAAAACCGCACTGGGTATACCGCCAAACGTTATGCACAAGCAAAAAAAGAAAGCCTCAGGCATCGTAATGACTTTTAGTAATAAGTTTTGGTCATTGAAATATTAGAACTTATCTTTATAAACAAAAAAATGTTTACAAGGACAATTGAAAACAAAATAAAGGAGAAATTTAATAATGGAAAAGCTATTATTGTTGTTGGTGCTCGATAAGTTGGCAAAACAACGCTTCTAAAAAAAATTCTAAAGAATAAAGATTACTTATATTTAGATGCAGACGACCCATCTCCGAGAAGCTTACTGCAAAACCCAATCGCAGAGCAAACCCGATCTTTTATCGGAGAATATAAATATGTCTTTGTAGAGGAGGCTCAGAGAATTCCAGGAATAGGTTTGACTTTGAAAATTATAATTCAATAACTATGAAATCATTACCATTAATCTTTTTATCGTTTTTCCTAGTTAGTTCTTGCTGTAACAATGGACCCTATCCTGTGGCAGGATTAACAGTAAAATATCCAAACCTATCAGGCAGTACTCAATTACAGGCCGCCCGAACCGAACGAAACAACATTTCATCGGTACTTGATACTATATCTTTAAGTGAACTAAATGCCTCAAATTCATTTTCAGCTATAATTGAATTTGAAAAAAATTCACCGAATTATATCTTGTTCATCGAGGGCACATCATACAATGATACAATCTCTGATATTACTTTTGAAAGGGAAGGCTGTAATGATGAAATTGTAAACTTTGAATACAAATTCAACGGGGAATTAAGAACGGATAATGAGTTGACTATAAATTAATTACCGGAGCCAACATGCTATAATTCCAATAGCCACCGTGGCTTAGTAGATAAGAATGCAGGAAATTGAAAATTTCCGGTGATGAAGAAGGGGCTTCAATTCAAACGCAAGCCCAACATTTTCAAACAAGTACAATAGTTAGAGATTCCAGTACAAATTGGAGTGCGGTATATTATTATAAGCCTGATAGTGGTTATGTCGGGGAGGATTATGTTGCTATCGAGACCTGTACCGGTGGAAATGGAGTAAATTGCTCCAATATTGATGTAATAAGCATAAACTTCAATATAACCAATTAAGGCATCTCCCATCACACAAAATGGCAATTGGCAGGGGAACCCGGAAATTTAAGTATTACAGCCCACTTCGGTAATTCTTATCGACGATTGAATAAAAAGGAAATTAAATCGTTGATTTAAGAACTCATAATGGATGAGACGAGTCTAAAAATCTTCAAAGTCCCCTTCAGTCCCGAGAGCTTTCGGGATTAGGGGTCATAAGG
>JAIPAH010000011.1 GCA_021740175.1 Bacteroidales bacterium | reverse complement strand
TTTGTAACTTTTCGATTTCTTTACGGATTTCTTCTATGGCTTTCTCCGTCACATCGCTCCCTGTCTCGGCGGATATTTCGAAATAGCCCTCATTCCTCAGCGAAACGACATTGGAAAAAATCCCGTAAGTATAGCCCTTATCCTCCCGGATGTTTTTCATGAGGCGCGAGCCGAAATAGCCGCCGAGAATCGTGTTGACAATTTTCATGGCCGGGTAATCGGGATGCGTCCTGTCGAAGAGCACCTTCCCCATGCGGATGGCTTTCTGAACAGCCCCCGGTTTGGGGATATGGTATTCGCCGGGTTGGGCGCTTTTCACTTCAAAATTTTTTGCAGGAGCCGCAAGCCCGTTCCAGTCATCACCCCCAAAGTAACGGTCTGTCAATTCCAGCGCTTGTTCGGGAACATTTCCCGAAATAAGGATATAGCAGTTTTGCGCGTTGTAGTGCTTTTGGTGAAAATCCTGAAGGTTCTGACGGGTGAGGTTTTCAAAATAAGCTTCTTTCAGGTATTTGCCGTAAGGGTGATCATGGCCGAAAAGATAGTTCGCAAACCGTGTTTTGGACAGGTAATTCACTTTTTGCTCATTAACGTTAAGGCGCTGCTGCTGGTTGCGGACATAAATATCGATTTCTTTATCCGGGAAAGAAGAATTTTTCGTCACATCCTCCGTCAGCGCCAGCATTTTATCGAGATGGCGGTTCAGTGTCAGCATGCTGACCATGCTCATGTCGCGATCGGCCGTACTTACGAGCGAAGCCCCGTAAAAATCAATAGTTTCGGCAATTTCATGGGCTGTCCGCTGCCCGGTGCCGGCGGTCATGAGCTGTCCTACGGATGGCGCCACAAGCGGCAGATCCTGGTGCCATGATCCGGCATAAAAATTGACATCTATTTTGGTGACTTCCTCGCTACCGCCCGAGAAGATAAATACAGGAATACCATTGCTGAGACGGGTGGTTTGATAATCTATCAGTTGTATATCTTCCAGCGTTTGTATCTCGGGTTGTTGGGTTCGATTTGGCATATTAATTTGTTTTCCGGTTTATAACGTTTATATTTTCAGGAAATTATATTTCCCTTAACCTGCTATATTCAATTTATTTTTACAGACTCTATTAGTTAATAAATGGTTGATTGCATTAAAAGTTGCGTTTTTTATTGAATGCTCGCCGGCTTTCATTTATCAAGATGTTTTGATAAATAATAAAGTACCGAAGCATTCTCCTCTTTTAGTGAATCTTGTGAAACTCTTAGAATATCCTCGGCCGAGACGGCCCTGAATTTTTCCACCTGCTCGTTGATAGCGCCGGCATCGCCCAATAATTCGAAATAAGCCAGGAGGTAAGCTTTGTTTAAACTACTGAGCTTCCCGAATTCCATGGTCGCTTCCGCTTTGTTCTTGACTTTTTGCAACTCGCTATCGCCCACCGGTTCATTTTTGAGCCGCTCCAGCTCTTCATCCACGGCTTTTTCCGCTTCCTCAGCCGAAGAGCCGTTTGCTATGTTTCCGCTGATAATCAGCATCCCCGGTTCTATTTCGCCCGTTATGTAGGCATCTATATTTGAGAAAATATTTTTTTCTTTAACCAGTTTTTGATGAAGCCTTGACGAATCGCCATTGGCCAGGATATCCGATATCAAATCATACACGAAGAAATCTTTATGGTTGCGCGCTACCATGCGGTAAGCTTTGTAAAAATGGTGGTGCGGAACATCCCTGACCTCCTTGTGAAAGCGCTTCTCCTTTTGTGGCGATTCCCGGGGCAGGCTCCTGCTGTGGTTAGCCCCGGAAGGGATAGGACCGAACCATTTTTCAATCAAAGGTCTTGCCTCATCGGCGGTGATATTTCCCGACAAGCTGAGAATGGCGTTGTTAGGGTTGTAAAATTTTTCGTAAAACGCTTTGACATCATCGAGCGTAGCCTTCTCGATGTGGTTGATATCCCTCCCGATGGTAGGCCAGCGGTAGGGATGTTTTTTGTAGACCAGCGGCCGTAAATGCAACATGGTATCTCCGTAGGGCTGATTGATGTACCGCTGGCGGTACTCTTCGCTAACGACGCTCTTTTGGTTTTCGAGCTTTTTTTCACTGATGGCCAGGTCAAGCATCCGGTCTGACTCAAGCCAGAAGGCCGTTTCCAGGTTAGGCTTGGGGATGCTGAGGAAGAAGTTGGTGATATCGGTATTGGTAAAAGCATTATTCTCCCCGCCGACCTTTTCGAGCGGCGTATCATAATCGGGAATGTTGCGGGAACCACCGAACATGAGATGCTCAAAAAGATGGGCAAAGCCCGTTTTGTCGGGGTCTTCGTCTTTCGAACCCACGTTATACAAAACATCCACAGTTATGATCGGTGTCGTAGGGTCATGATTGACAATCACTTTCAGCCCGTTATCCAGGGTAAACTTTTCAAATGGTATCATATTTTACGTTCAATTTTGAACTGCAAAATTATCAAACCTCAAACACTTTTAACACGGCTATTCTTTAAATATGCGAATAAATTATACCTTTGCAATGTATCGATTGTTTAACATTTGAATGACGAACACTATCTGTTGGGAAAACATACTCAAAAAAAGAAAAACAAAATAAACCATCTATGAAAAGAGATACGCAAGTTTTTGATACCATTGAAAAAGAACGGAAGCGCCAGTTAGACGGTATAGAGCTTATTGCTTCCGAGAATTTTGTGAGTGAACAGGTGCTCGAAGCTATGGGTTCTGTGCTGACCAACAAATATGCCGAAGGCTACCCCGGAAAACGTTACTACGGGGGATGCCAGGTGGTTGATGAAACCGAGCAATTGGCCATCGATCGCGTTAAAGAAATTTTTGACGCCGAATATGCCAATGTACAGCCCCACTCCGGGGCCCAAGCCAATATGGCTGTGTTTATGACCGTGATGAATCCCGGCGACAAATTCATGGGATTAGATCTGTCGCATGGAGGGCATCTGACACACGGTTCGCCGGTCAATTCATCGGGCATCCTTTATCAGCCGATTTCCTATGGTTTGGATGAAGAAACCGGTTTGATCGATTATGATAAGATGGAAGAAACGGCCCTGAAAGAGAAGCCTAAAGTTATCGTGGGCGGAGCCAGTGCTTATTCGCGCGAATGGGACTATGAGCGAATGCGGGCCATTGCCGACAAAATCGGGGCGATTTTTATGGTAGATATGGCTCACCCGGCCGGGTTGATTGCTGCGGGATTACTGAAAAATCCTGTAAAGTATGCGCACATTGTTACGTCTACAACCCACAAAACACTGCGCGGCCCGCGCGGCGGAATTATCCTGCTGGGAGAGAATTTCAGGAATCCCTGGGGTTTAACCACTAAGAAAGGAACGGTGAAGAAGATGTCGGCCCTTATCAAATCTGCCGTCTTCCCCGGCGTTCAGGGCGGTCCGCTGGAACACGTGATTGCGGCTAAGGCCGTGTCTTTTGCCGAAGCCCTTCAGCCCGAATTTAAGCAATACCAGCAAAGGGTGCTCGACAATGCACAGGAGATGGCTAAGCATTTCAATGACAAAGGTTATAAAGTGATTTCAGGCGGGACGGATAATCACTCCATGCTTATCGACCTCCGCACCAAATATCCCGACGTAACAGGCCGGGATGTGGAGAATGCCCTCGAATCGGCTGATATAACCGTGAATAAAAATATGGTTCCTTTCGATTCCCGATCACCCCTCTACGCTTCGGGTCTTAGAATAGGTACAGCGGCTATTACTACCCGGGGATTGAAGAAGGAGCACATGATAAAAATCGTCGATTTCATTGATGACGTGATTGCTAATATCAACGACGAGACGAAAGTGGCAGAAATCAAAAAGCAAGTGAATGCTATGATGAGGGAATATCCTCATTTTGCTGATTGATTTTCAGAATTTAAACAGGATAAGGTGTGATATCTTCCGAAGTGGGGGGATCACACTTTTTTTTGTGTGTGGTGGGCACAAGAAAACAAGACCTAACGTCCTGTAACCAATCTGTTATTTTTTCTGTAACGAATTTCATGGAAATTAATGTCAGATTTTAACGTATTTAGCTACAACATATTATTTCTACATAACGATATAATAAGGGGAATAAAACGTATAGGTAGTAGTCTTGGTAATGCTGTGAATAATAATTGTAATGAAGGTGTTTTTTGTAATAATTATTATGTATATTTGTAAGAAATATTGACTATATTTATTACAATAACAAATAATAGAAATTATAAGATGCCAAGTGTGGAAGAAAATATTATTAAACATATTGATAAAGCTAAGGCAGGAACTATTTTTTATCCAGATGATTTTAATAGTTATGGTAGTAATGATGCTATTAATATTGCCTTACATCGACTTGCCAGGTTGGAATATATCAAACGATTAGCCCATGGAATCTATGCCAAACCCTATAAAAGTAAATACATTGGCGAGGTTTATCCCGGTGCGGAAGAAATTGCTAAAGCTATAGCTAAAAGAGATAAAGCCCGCTTGTTGCCCACCGGATTGGCTGCACAGAACAAGCTGGGCTTAAGTACACAAGTCCCGATGAATTTTGTGTATTACACAGATGGACCCGCCCGAACCATTAAACTGGAGCATGCCACCATTACCTTTCGCAAAGCCAGCCCCAAAAAAATGGCTTTGCGGGGCAAAATCAGTAAGCTTGTGGTGATGGCTATGACAGCTATAGGACAGGACAATCTTACTGATGAAGAGGAAAACAAAATTCTGAATGTGCTGCAAAAAGAGAAAACTCAGGATTTAAAACATGATATCAAACTGGCCCCAAGATGGATAGGCCGTATTATGGCAAAAGCACTGGAAGAATGAGTGAGCGGAGTTTTTAAGTATCGATCCGAAGCAACTAAAAATCTATTTGAGAGAAGATAGAGATAGTGAGTGATGTATGTATATGATAATTAAATCATATAGTTGGGTTTTAATTATTAATTAAGTATTTATACAACTTTATAATTGCATAGTATAAAATTTTGTACTAACTTTGTAAATGGAATTCAATGGCGAAAGAACATGAGGTTAAACAATATCTAAATGAGCTAAGAACCAAAATCGACATCTTCGGAATTCTATTTCTTGACGATCGTGGAAAGAATCAGCAAACACTGGCATCACTTGAAATTTCCCCGGCGCAAAGGGAAGAAATCATTAAAGACCTGGAACCCGAAGATTATGTTGAAGGCCCATTAGAAGAAAAAATGCATGGCATTTTAGCCATGTGGGTTTTTGGAAAGACCGTAAGGAGCCATGAAATTTATATTAAGGTAAGTATGGGAACAGAGAATAATAAAGCAGTTTGTATTTCATTTCATGTTGCAGAATATCCCATGAGTTATCCACTAAAAAACCAATAACTATGAAAAGCCCATTTACAGGAAAAGAAATGAAAGTGGTTAAGGAAAAACGCACGATGGTTTTCCGCAAAGAAGAATTTGAAGTGGTTTTCCACGCATACCAATGCGAGGATACAGGGGAAAAGTTTGAAGATGAAGCGCAGGCTGAATTAAATTACAATCAACTTGTTAACCAATACCGGGAAAACCATGCTATTCCATTCCCGGAGCAAATCAAAAAAACAAGGAAAATATATAATGTATCAGCTGCAAAAATGGCCGAGATTTTAGGTTTTGGGGTAAATAGCTATCGTAATTACGAAAACGGCGAAATCCCCAACATATCCAATGCAAACCTGATCACCCTTATTGAAGATCCGCACGAATTTCAAAAGCTGCTTGAGAAAAATAAGACAATAGCCGAACGCGAACGAAATAAAATAAATAGCCGTATTCAGCGTTTAATCCAACAACGTAAAGAGGAGAAACACTTTCGGTGGCTTGTAGATTATTTTCTGGGATCAGATACCCCGAATTCCCTCACCGGGTATAAAACACCTGATCTGGATAAATTGACACAAATGATTCTCTTCTTCAGCAAAAGGCTGCAACCTTTCAAAACAAAATTAAATAAATTGCTTTTTTACAGTGATTTCCTGCATTTCCGGGAAACAGGTTTTTCAGTAAGCGGCACTCGATATAGAGCCATTGCCATGGGGCCGATCCCCAGCCGATATGATGGGTTATATGAATTCTTAGTGGACAATAACAGAATAAACAAACAAGAAAAGTTCTTTTCTGATGATCTGGTAGGGGAACAGTTTCTCCCTGTTGAGGAAAAACGCTTCAGTTCAGAAATATTCTCTAAAAAAGAATTGGAAGTACTCAATCAGGTTGCAGAAGGATTTCAGCAAACCACAACAAAAGAAATCATTGAAATAAGCCATCAGGAAAAAGCCTGGCAGGATAATCATAGCAATCACAATCTGATTGATTATAGATATAGCTTTGATCTTAAAGATTCACTTTCTACCCTTGTGTCTTAGGGGCCTTCTGGAATTACGGCCACCAAGGCTCAAAGACACAAAGAAACACTAAGTTATAACTTGTTTAATGATAAATTATTGCAAATCAATATTTCACAATCCTAACTTTTAGGTACGAAACTTTAGTTAATGGTATCCCTTCGGCCAACTACATTTATGATTTAGCCGGCCAATTTGCTATTTTTCTCCCGGCAGAAGTCCTTCCAGTCGATTGGCCGGATAATCCGGGAGCTCCGAAAGGGTTTTTCTTATCCATTGGAAAGGTTCGACGTCATTCATTTTGCAGGTAGCCAGCAACGAGTAAAGCATCACTGCATTTTGGCGGCGCTGTGAGAGTCGCTAGAAAGATAATTGTTTCTGCCCCAAGCTAGCGGGCGGGTGCTGTTTTCCACCAGGTTGTTGTCGATGTACAATCGCCCGTCTTCCCCATAACGCTTCAGGCGTGGCCACAAGTTTAGATTATAGCTTAGAGTCGAGGGGATACGTTGGAAGCTGTCTCTTCGGAGGCAGCCTCTTTTTTTGTGCGCTGTGCAGGATAAATAACTTAATGGTGCCCTGTCCTGTTGAGCATGTCGGATGTCCCCTATGGACCGAATATTTTACCCTACCGATTTTTACCTTTAACCCGGTGAAAATCCTTAATTTAGCTATGCCATAAAACCTGTAAAATCATTATTTTTATGGGTGAAACATTGATTGAAAAGGAGTAAACAATGAAAACGCTTTATATCGTCAGACATGCTAAATCTTCCTGGGATTATCCTCACCTTAGGGATGAGCAACGTCCTTTGTTGGAAAAGGGAAAGAAGCGCACCAAAAGAGTCATTGATGAACTTTTGAGGCGGGAGACCGTTGTAGATTTGATCATTTCCAGTCCGGCCGTCAGGACAATGGAGACGGCCCGGATTATTGGAAACGCTTTGCGCCACTCCGAAGATGAAATTCAACAAGACAGCGTGCTGTATTTTTCCGATGCCGAAAGGCTTTTCAACCTGTTTTTCGATCTCCCGGCGGGCATTGAATCACTGATGATTGTCGGGCATAATCCAACTTTGACTAATTTTGCAAATCAATTTTTAATAGACAAAGTGGATTCGTTACCCACTTCATCGGTGGTTTGCATTGATTTTAACACGGATAAGTGGGAGGATATCGATTCAATGAATAGTAGACTCCGGTTTTTCATCACTCCCAAAATGTTGAAAAATACGGGAAAGGAATAAGAGAAGGTAGAGGTTTAGGGAAGTTATGATAGCGCTTGATAATAAGAAGTTGATAAATCGCGAGATAAGCTGGCTGCATTTTAACGGGCGGGTATTGCAGGAAGCTATGGATACGGCTACCCCCCTCCTGGAGCGGGTGAAATTCCTGGGGATTTTTTCCAACAACCGGGACGAGTTTTTCAGGGTGCGCATTGCCACCCTGAAGCGGATGCTGAAATACTGGGAGCTGGAAGGCCGGGATACAAAGCCTGTTCAGGATGTGCTCGATGAGATTGACCGGATTGTGAAAGAGCAGGAGCGTACTTTTACATGGACGTACCGGAAGATAGTCTTTGAACTATACCGGGAGAATATCGTATTGCTTAATGAAAAACAACTTACCCGGCAACAGGGAAGGATTGTGCGGAAGCATTTCCGCCAGAAAGTCCGGCCCTATATTTTCCCGATAATGCTGGATTTGCTGGAAAATATTTCGACCCTGAAAGATAAATCCATCTACCTGGCAGTGGTTTGCCGGGACTCCCGCGATGAGAATAATGTCGATTATGCGCTTGTGAAGGTCCCCTCCAAGGTTCACTCGCGGTTTTTTACATTCCCCCCCGAAATCGGGGAAAATCACATGATTCTGCTGGATGATATCATCCGTTATTGCCTCGATGATGTTTTCGGGGTGTTCGGTTTTGACACCTTCGAGGCCTATACCATCAAATTTACCCGCGATGCGGAGTTGGATTTGGATTACGATGTATCCAAGAGCTTCGTAGAGACCATGTATGAAAGCGTGAAAAAGCGGAAAAGGGGGAACCCGGTACGTTTTGTTTATGATGAGAAAATGCCGGAAAAGCTCATCAAGAAACTCCGGAAAAAGCTTAGCCTGAAAAATGATGATGATATCCGTGCCGGCGGGCGGTATCATAACTTTAAGGATTTTATGGAATTTCCTGATTTTGATAAACCCAAGCTTTATTTTGAGGCTATGCCGCCGATGTTTCACCCTGACCTGCCCATCAACCAAAGTGTTTTTGATACGCTCAAGCAAAAAGATATTATCCTGCATTATCCCTATCAGTCGTTTCAGCATATTGTGGACTGGCTGAGAGAAGCTTCCATTGATCCGAAGGTCATAAGCATTAAGATGACTTTTTATCGCACGGCGCGTTATTCCAATGTCGTAAATGCGCTGGTCAATGCTGCCAGGAGCGGTAAGTCCGTCACCGTTTTTATGGAGCTCCAGGCCCGCTTTGATGAGGAGGCCAATATTCAGCTCACCGAGAAATTCCGCGAAGAAGGGGTGAAGGTTATCCAGGCTATCCCGGGCTACAAGGTGCATTCCAAGCTCATTTTTATCCGGCGGCGCGAAGAGCAGGGGAACATGAACTACGTGAATATCAGCACCGGCAATTTCAATGAAACGACGGCCAGGTCCTATGCCGACGATTCCATTCTTACGGCCAACCAGGAGATAGCCGATGATGTCAATCGTACCTTCCATTTGTTTGAGGAGCGCTATGTTCAGCCGCAGTTGAATGCATTGATTACCGCCCCTTTTTATATGAGGGAGTTTTTTATGGAGATGCTGGATAACGAGATGCGGCATGCGATGCAGGGGCGGGAAGCCCGGGCTGTTTTAAAGCTCAACAACCTGACGGACAGGACTATTGCAGAAAAAATTTATGAGGCCTCGCAAGCGGGGGTTAAAATCACCCTCATAGTCAGGGGAATCTGTGTGATCATCCCCGGCATCGAAGGGTTGAGCGAAAATATCGAGGCCTTTAGTATCGTGGATCGTTTCCTTGAGCACAGCCGGGTGCTGGTGTTTCATAATAATAACGACCCGCGGTTTTATATCACCTCGGCCGATTGGATGCCTCGAAATTTTGACCACAGGATAGAGACCTGCATGCCGGTATATGACAAAACCATCCAGCAGGAGTTAATGGATATGCTGAAGATACAGATGCAGGATAATCAGAAAGCCCGTAATATCAGCAAGGAAAACCCGAATCAATACCGCAATACCGGCCGGGAGGAGAAAGTTCGTTCGCAGGTGGAAATATATAACTACCTGAAGCAGAAATACTCAACAAAAGCGAAAATCGTAGAGCAAGAAGATTAGCCGCATGTTATACGCTGCCATAGATATAGGGTCGAATGCTATCCGTTTGCTGATAGCAGAGACCCGCAGGGAAGAAGAAGGAATAAAACTCAATAAGCAAAATTTGATAAGAGTACCTATCCGGCTTGGAAAAGATGTATACAGCGAGGGATTCATTACTTCTGAAAGAGAAGAGAATTTTATCAATACCCTGAAAGCTTTTAAGTTGTTGATAGATGTCTACGCGCCGGAAGATTATATCGCCTGCGCTACCGCCGCTGTGAGAGAGGCGAGTAATGGTAAAAAGATCCTGCAGCGTATCGAAAAAGAAACCGGTTTTACTATCCGCGTGATTGATGGCATCGAGGAAGCCCGTATCATCCGGAATACGAATGCTTTACCCGATGAAGGGAATGATTTGCTTACCCTGTTTGTGGATGTGGGGGGCGGAAGCACGGAGTTATCCGTGAAGTCGAAGGGTGAGTTGCTGGAACAAAAATCGTTTAACATCGGTACAATCCGTCTTTTGAATGGGAAAGTGGATAAGGATGTATGGAAAGACCTTGAGCAGTGGCTCATGAAATTCGACTATGCTTTTGGAAAGATTAATCTTTTAGGGTCGGGCGGAAATATTAAAAAACTGACTAAGCTTTTCGGACGCCCCAATGAAAATGTGCTCATCTACAACAACCTGGCGTATGCCTGGGAAAAGCTGGACAAAATGACGGTGGAAGAGCGCATGAAATTTTTTGATTTTCGCTATGACAGGGCGGATGTGATCGTCCCTGCGGCCCGGATTTTTTTGTTTATTATGGAGGTAATTAAAGCAGACCGGGTGCTGGCTCCTAAAATCGGAGTGGCCGACGGACTGATTTATGACCTGTATTGGAAACATCATTATGAAGAGAGCAAGGAGCAATAGATGACAGAGAAATTATCAAAACTTACGCCGAGAGTACCCAGGAAAGCCTTGTTTCTTTTAGCTTCGCTGTTCTGGGTGGTCGTATCCCTCAAGCTGCTTTCAAAAGCTTGTGATTTCTTTGGGGAAATCCGAATGCCTTATTGGTTTATATTTTATGGCGTGCTCGGGGTGATTCCGTTTTACTATTTTGTTTTCAGAAAAATCACCAATAAATACATCAGCCGTATATGGCGGTTGACTAATGATAAGCCCTGTATGTTTGCTTTTTTTAGCTGGAAAAGCTATGTTTTGGTGTTGTTTATGATAGGCCTGGGTATCGGCGTATCGATGATACCTGTGATTCCTGCCAAAGGCTTGCACGCCTTCCTCATTACATTGGGGATAACAATGTTTTTGTCGGCCGTGCGGTTTGTCAAAGCCTTTTTTGATTATGTAGCCGAAACTCATCAATAATTTTTATTTTTGAGAAAACGAATAAAAGCTTATGGTTCCGGATAGAGAAAAAGCACTCGGATTACTTAAAGAGTATATTACCAATGAAAACATGCGGAAGCACTGCATTGCTTCGGAAGCGGTGATGCGAAAAGTGGCCGAACGCCTTGGAAGGGATGTGGATAAATGGGGCATTACGGGCTTGCTGCATGATTTGGATGCCGAGCTCGTTGACCATGACCCTGAGACCCATGCCCTGAAAACCGCCGAAATTCTTACGGAAATGGGAGTGGATGACGATATGGTGGATGCTATCAAAATGCATAACGAGGAAGCCTCCGGGAAAGAGAGATATACGGAGTTTCAGCATGGCCTGGCAGCCTCCGAAACCATCACGGGTTTGATTACGGCCACTACCCTGGTTTATCCCGATAAGAAACTCGCCAGCGTGAAACCGAAATCAATAACCAAGCGGATGAAGGAGAAACATTTTGCCGCTTCGGTAAAACGCGATCACATCAGGGAATGTGAGCAAATAGGGATACCCCTGCAGGAATTTGTGGAGCTGTCTCTCGACGGTATGCGGTCGGTGAGCGATGAACTGGGATTATAAAACAATTTGAATAACGATGAGAAAGTACCTGAATGGGAAACGGCTATTTTTTATCATCACATTGCTTTTTGCCGTGTGGATGTTGTTTATCGATAATTTTAACGTGTTCCACCGTTTGTCGCTGAATAAGAAAATCAATACGCTTGAAGAGCAAAAAGAATATTACAAGCGGGAGATAAAAAGAGACAGCGCCTTACTGAAAACCCTGAAAAACAATCCCGACAGCATGGAGCGCTATGCGCGCGAGAAATACCTTATGAAAAAGGAAAATGAAGATATTTTTATCGTCATCGATGAGCCGGAAGAATAAGGTTCATCACAAAACCGGAGTTTTATAAATTGAGGTGTTTAACTCAATACTAAACAAAGAGGGTTATTTTACAGATTATAGATTTAATGAGCCTTTATTAGAGGTAATGACGAGATTCCTCCTCCCCATGTTTCGCATCTAATGATTATGGATAATGCAAACGCCTGATAGTGCGAAACATGAGTCGTCGGAATGACTTGATTTTGAGGGTAAGTGATAGGGAAAAGGGTGCGCTGACAACTTTGTAAATTTTTTATAACGTCAGCGCACCCTTTTCCCTTCGCCCCCAATGCCCGTCATTCCGACGACTGGAATTGCGCTTTTGCAAACTTTGACTTTTTCATTATGGATTGAAGCGCAATGGAAGGAGGAGGAATCTGATCATTCCACTGCAAAAGTCATTTGAAATTCCTAACTAGCTAGTTGGCCTATTTGTGCGTTTTAGTATTCATTTGAACACCCCAGTTTACAAAACTATTGTAGTTATTTACTTTACGCTCTTTCAGAGCTTTTGTTATAACGTTGGCGATTCTATCACTTTAGTAAACTCCCTAAAGCGGGTCCACATCAATGGCCAGCCTTATGGATTTGTAGCTGCTGTTATCCCTGAATTCCTCAATTTTTTGATAAAGTTGCTTTTTTGTTTCCGCCAGTTTTTTCCCTTTAGGGATTTTTACCATGATTTGTTTGATGTAGTAATTCCTTATTCTCGGAACGACAGGAAATTCCGGGCCGAGGACGTTTTGCCCGAAGGTGTGCTTTAAGTTTTTTCCCAATTCAAAAGCTCCCTTGTTCAGTTTTTCAACTTCCTTATGCCGTAAATCGATTCTAACAATCCTGTAAAAGGGTGGATATTTGAAATTTTTTCGCTCAAGGATTTGCGATTTATACATCGATAGATAATCGTTATCCAGGGCGAAACGGATCGCATCATGCCAGGGATTATGCGCCTGGATGATTACTTTTCCGCGCTTTTTCTTCCTTCCGGCGCGCCCGCTCACCTGCGCAATGAGCTGAAAACCTCTCTCGAAAGCCCTGAAGTCGGGAAAGGATAAGAACCCGTCAGCACTGAGTATACCTACTACGCTCACGTTGTCAAAATCCAGGCCTTTCGTTACCATTTGAGTGCCCACCAGGATATCGATACGCCGGGCTTCAAAATCGTTAATGATGCGCTGGTGGCCGTGTTTAGAGCGGGTAGTGTCAAGGTCCATACGTTTGATGTTCTGATTGGGATACATCAACGCCAGCTCTTCCTCCACCTGCTCCGTTCCAAAGCCTTTCATAAAAATATCCTGGCTGCCACAGGAAGGGCATCTATTGGGGACATGTTCGGTATAACCGCAATAGTGGCATTTCAGAAGGTTGCTTTTTTTATGGTAGATAAGCGTGACATCACAGTGCCTGCATTCGGGAATCCAGCTACAAACTTCACATTCCACCCTTAAGGAGAACCCCCGCCGGTTTTGAAAAAGAATGACCTGCTCGTTATTTTCCAGGGCCGACTCCATATTTTTAAGTAAAAGCGATGAGAACATCGAGCGCATCTTCTTCTTTCGCTTTTCTTCCTTGAGATTCGAAACCTGTAGCTCGGGGAGCTGCAGACCTCCATAGCGGGTATTTAATTCCACCAAACCGTATTTACCTTGTTGGGTATTGTAATAGGTTTCTAAAGAGGGTGTAGCTGTTCCCATCAAAACCTTGGCTTTATGCAGTGTGGCCAGGTATACGGCTGCGTCGCGGGCATGATATCGCGGAGCGGGATCGAACTGTTTATACGAAGTATCGTGTTCTTCATCCACAATGATCAATCCCAGGTTACTGAAGGGTAGGAATAATGCAGAGCGGGCACCCACCACCACCTGGTACTTTCCTTCCCTGTTTTCGTGGTTGTTCAAAACGGTGTTCCAAATCTCCACGCGTTCGAAGGGATTGTATTTTGAATGATAAATGCCCACCCGGTCTCCGAAAAAACGCCGCAGCCTGTTAATGATCTGGCCCGTCAGAGCAATCTCGGGAAGCAGGTATAAGACTTGCTTGCCTTGGTCGATAGCTTCGCGGATGAGTTTGATGTATATCTCGGTTTTTCCGCTTCCGGTTACTCCATGCAGGAGCACGCTGTTCTTTTCTTCGAAATGGTTTTTTATTTCCCGTAAGGTCTGTTCCTGCTCGGGCGTAAGCTTAATGCTCTCGGTGGTGGCGCTGGATTTGTGGGAGGCCAGGCGGCTTTCCTCTTTTTCAAAAACCTCTACAATCCCTTTATTTTCGAGGGCTTTTATTTGGGCATGCGAAGCATTGGCATCATGAAGCAAGGCAGACTGCCTGACGGCCTCCTTGCTTTCTTCGCTGTAAAAGTCCGAGAGCTTAATGTAGGCCATAAGAAGCTCGAGTTGCTTGTAGGCCTTTTTGTTAAGTTCATCAAATAATTCGCTTAAGCTTTGTTCATTAAGGTACGCTTCCTTCAGAGAAACATATTTTTCTTTTTTGGGCTTGTAGGTGTCTTTCACCTCTTCCTGCATCAAGACCGCTTTTTTTTCGATGAGATTCTTAATGACAGGAAGGATTTTCGTTTGCTCCATGATTTTTGAAACCTCCGAAAGAGTCAAAACCCCCTGGATTTCCAGGGCTTCAATAATCAGGTATTCTTTTTCGTTAAAATTGCTGTAATCTTTCTCAAAAGACGGATGAAGCACGATTTTAGATTCGCTGGCAAGTTTCAATGCCGAAGGCATAGCTGCATTCATCACCTCTCCTGTATAGCTGAGGTAGTAATCGGCAAGCCAGTCCCAGAACTTAAGCTGAACCTCGTTAACTACAGGAGTGGGGTCAAGTATCGATTGGATATATTTAGGCTGGAAATTTTGGGGGATGTTGGAGTGAATATCGATAACCAGCCCTGTATAAATCTTTTTCCGCCCGAATTGAACTACAACACGTATGCCTTTCACTACCCGGTCTTTTTGTTTCCAGGGCACGCGATAAGTAAAAACTCCTTTGACCGGCAAAGGCAGCAACACTTCTACAAATAGGATTTGCTTGTCGAAAGATTCCATGCTTCGGACAAAGTTAAGCAAAACTTTGTCCCTGTCGTTAAAGAGCCTTTTGGATTTAAACCTTCAAACATCAGTCACAAATTATTACTTTTGCAACTTGATTTTTGAAGAGCACTTTCATGGGATTAAAACAAGAGATTGAGCGACGGAAAACTTTTGCCGTGGTGAGTCACCCTGATGCAGGGAAGACGACGTTGACGGAGAAGCTTTTGCTATACGGCGGGGCCATCCAGGTGGCCGGCGCCGTTAAGAACAATAAAATCCGGAAAACGGCCACCTCCGATTTTATGGATATCGAGCGTCAGCGGGGCATATCCGTGGCTACCTCGGTGATGGGGTTTGAGTATAAAGGGAAGCAAATCAATATTTTGGATACGCCGGGGCACCAGGATTTTGCGGAGGACACCTACCGCACCCTTACAGCGGTCGACAGCGCCATAGTAGTTATCGACGTGGCCAAAGGAGTGGAGCAGCAGACCGAGAAGCTGGTGAATGTCTGCCGCATGCGTAATACGCCTGTGATTGTGTTTGTAAACAAACTCGACCGGCTGGGAAAAGATGCTTTTGAGTTGCTGGATGAGATAGAAGAAAAGCTGAATATACGAGTAAAGCCCCTGAGCTGGCCCATTAACATGGGCGATAAGTTTAAGGGGGTTTATAATCTCTACGAAAAGAACCTGCAGCTTTTTACGCCAAGTAAGCAAACCGTCACCGAGAGTATTACTTTTAATGATATGAATGATCCTTCGCTTAAGGAATATATCGGGGAAAAAGATGCCGGTAAGCTTCGCGAAGAGCTGGAATTAATCAAGGAAGTCTATCCCGAATTTTCTAATGAAGATTATTCTACCGGCGCGATATCGCCGGTTTTCTTTGGCAGTGCGCTGCATAATTTTGGCGTGAGGGAATTGCTGGACTGTTTCCTGGATATTTCCCCCTCGCCCAATCAAAGACCTGCTGAAGAAAGACTGGTGAGCCCGGAGGAAGAAAATTTTACGGGTTTTGTTTTTAAAATCCACGCCAACATGGATCCCAATCACCGTGACCGTCTGGCTTTTGTGCGAGTCACATCGGGAATCTTCAAACGTAACACCTTTTATTACCATGTGCGGCTGGGCAAAAAAATGCGCTTTTCCAGCCCTACCTCTTTTATGGCCTCTAAACAAGAGGTGATAGAAAGGGCTTATCCCGGGGATATTGTTGGAATCCACGATACAGGCAATTTTAAAATAGGCGATACGCTTACCGAAGGCGAAGAGCTGCATTTCAAAGGAATGCCTTCCTTCTCCCCGGAGCATTTTAAATATATTGTGAATACCGACCCGATGAAATACAAACAGCTGGATAAAGGTATCGACCAGCTTATGGATGAGGGCGTAGCCCAGCTTTTTACCGGGAAAAAGTCAGGCCGGAAGATCATCGGTACTGTGGGGAATTTGCAGTTTGAGGTGATTCAATACCGTTTACTCCATGAGTATGGTGCTTCAGCTCGTTACGAGCCTATTAACTTGTATAAAACATGCTGGATTACTAGTAAGAATAAAGAACAGCTGGAAGAATTCAAGGCCCGTAAAGCCAATAATCTGGCGCTTGATAAATGGGGCAGGGAGGTGTTTTTGGCCGAATCCAAATTTGCCCTGGATATGGCCCGGGAAAAATATCCCGACATTGAGTTTCATTTTACCTCTGAGTTTGAGGAAGAATGATTTAAATCCTTTTTAAGTGTTTAGGTGTATAGGTGCTTAGGTAAAAGAAAGAAATTGGTGTTTGACTGGTTCGATAATCAGACCAATATAAGTCAGAAAAGTTTTACACTTAAAAGTTGGGATTGTAAAATGTTGATTTTATGAAATTTATAATCAAATAAGTTCTTTCTTTGTTTAATTAGAGACTTAGTGCCTTTGAGGCAGAAATTCCAGAAGGCCACTAAGACTTAAAATAAAAGCGTGTTTATATTCAGCAACTTACTTTTTGGAAACTTAGGAGTAAAACTCGATAGATATCCTCTTATGCGACTTTTAGGACAACCTCCGCTGAAGCTTTTGCGTTTTTTCAATTGCATTGTTAAAAAATTTAAAATAATTAGCTCATGAAGAATTTTTTTTGTACATTTATCAAACAGAAAAACATTAATAAATTTTAGGCCGATTAATTAGTTTTTTGAACAAGTACAATACTTCAATGTTAATACGTTGAATACATTAAGAAATAGAAAATAGTTTATTGTTTAATTAAAAAAGTGAATGATTATGTCAAACGGAGGAAAAGTTTTAATAGGAGTGTTAGCCGGTGCAGCGGCAGGTGTTGTAACAGGTGTTTTGATAGCTCCCGCTAGCGGGAAAGAAACGCGGGAAACAATTACCGATAAATCCGAAGAACTGTTAGAAGGCGTTAGAGAGCTTATCAACAAAGAAAAGGAAAAAGTAGGAGGAAAATCCTCTTCTAAAACCGGAGAATAACGAGATTAAACTTATTATCGTATGATTCAAAAATTTCAGGAATACTTAAATTCTCGTTTACTCCTGTTAAGACTGGAGGTTTCTGAAAGAATTTCAAAAACATTAGCAGCCTTTCTAAGAAGAATTGTGCTGCTAATGTTATTTGTGCTGTTTTTAGTTTTTGGGGGTATAGCCCTTTCTCTTTATCTCGGCGATATTTTGGACAACGAGATCTATGGTTTTTTGGCCGTCAGCGGAGGTTTCCTTGTGCTTTTCTTTTTGTTTTTAGTCTTATCGAAACCGCTTATGGAAAAACCATTTATGAACCAAGTCATTAAAATCCTTTTTGAAAAGAGAAATGAGCAAGAAAAAGACACTGGTCAACAATCATAAAGAACTGGTAGAGATAAAGACTAAACTCAGGGAGCAGCTCACCGAGAAAGAGAGGAGTTTTGTCAAGGATTTCGATACGCTTTCCCGCTATATTGACATGTCCGGGGTTTATAAAAATAAAAAACACTCGGATACCAAGAAAGATATCCATGCGCTGATTGTAAAAAGTATTTCCGATTTTCTTGGCGAATCGAAACTATTCGGCACAAAAAAATCCCGATTAAAAAACCTTTTGTTACCCTCCCTCACTCTTGGCATATCTTTACTTGTAATCAATCTCATCCAGAATAAAGGTGCCGGGGAAAAAGAAAAGAATTAACTTTTTTTGCGTTTCGAGCCTTCATACAAATCATATCGGGCCAGCCGTGATTCAATCGGGCCGTTGTAGAGCACTATCCTCCTGGAAGGACGCAGTCCCAAACTTTTTAAGGCATCCAGATTCCCGGAAAAAATATAAGCCGTAAAACCTTTGAAACTGTTTTTTAACGTATCTCCAATTGTACGGTAAAATTGCTTTGTATCTTCTTCTTTTAGCCGCATATCATAGGGCGGATTCATCACAATGATACCCTGCTCGGATGCAGGCTGTAATTTAAAAAAATCCTTCTTGAAAACCGAAATTTTATTTTGCAGGCCGGCATTTCTGATATTTTGCCGGGCTATTTGCACAAGTTTGTTGGAAATGTCAAAGCCTGTTATTGATGGAGCCTGACGGTTGATATGGGCATCGGCTTCTTTTTTCACTTCCTGCCACAGTTTAGGATCGAAATCCTGCCAATGCCGGAAGCCAAAATTTTGCCTGTAATATCCCGGCGGAATGTTACGGGCGATCATCGCCGCCTCGATCGGTAAGGTTCCGGAACCACACATGGGATCATAAAAATCCGTTTCTCCCGACCACCCCGTCAGCAAAATTAAACCGGCAGCCAGAACTTCATTTAGCGGTGCCGGGCCGGTGGCACTGCGATAACCTCTTTTGTGGAGTGAAGCACCGGAGCTGTCGAGAGATAGGGTAACATCATTGTTAACCATATGCAGGTTGATAGAAAGATTCGGATCGTCCAGGTCTACCGAAGGACGCTTCCCCGCTTTTTCGCGAAAACGATCCGCGATGGCATCCTTCAGGCGTAACACAGCATATTGGGAATTGGTGAAAACGGAATTTTTGATCACTTTAGTAATGGAAAAAGTAGCGTCAGCCTTCAGATACTTTTCCCAGGGAATAGCGCGGGCCTTTTTGTAAAAATCATCCTGGTTTTTGATGCGAAATTCATTAAAAGGAAGAAGTATTCTTAAAGCAGTCCGGCATTGGTAGTTCGCTTTATAGGTTAATTTTTTGTCACCCTGGAACTTTACCATGCGGTTGCCTTTAGTAACGCTTTGAGCTCCGATTTCCTGAAGCTCCTTGGCCAGGATTTCTTCCATTCCCGCAAGGGTCTTGGCTGTAATCGTAGTACTTTTATTCAATGAGTTTCCCTGTCATTTTAGGTTTTTCATAAAGGAGGCGGCTTCAACAGCATAACGCTTATGAGTACCGACGCCTATTTGGCCGTTTTCATCCCGGGCTTCTACCTGGAATTTAAGTTTGGGACCGTTTATTTCAATCAATCGGGCAGTGCATTCAACTTTTTGATGCTGGGGCGTTGCTTTTACATGTTTAATGTCTACGTGGGTACCCACCGTATCATATCCTTCAGGTAATTGGGGTTTTACAAGTTCTAAACAGGCCTGTTCCATCAAAGCAATCATAGCCGGAGTGGCAAACACTTTGAGATTCCCTGATCCATAAGCCACAGCAGTGTCTTTTTCCTCAACTTGTTTGCTTCGCGATAATTCTATGCCCTCGTACAGATTTTCGAATGCCATATTTTTCTTGCAAAGGTAAGATGTAAGAACGGTAATACAGCAGTGCGGACATAAAAAAACCTCCCCCTGAATATGGGGGAGGCAAAAACAATAAAACCCCGATTAGTTCTCGGTTGGAGAAGATTTGGATTTACACGGTGCTTTTGATTTCTTATCACAGCATTCCGCTTTATCTTCTTTATCATCACAGCACTCAGCTTTTTTCTTATCTGAGCATTCTTTATCACCTTTTTTGTCACATTCCTCGTGGCCTTTTTTCGACGATTTCTTGTCGCCTTCTTTATCTTTGTCATCATCATCGCCCTCATCATCGTCACCTTCAAGGACGGTAACAGAGATGGTGGAAGGGTTATCATTATCGACGGTTTGGACTGTGGCCAAAGCCGAGTTCATTGTGACTCCGAAGAGGAAAAAGATTAATGTTATAGCAATTCCTATTTGTTTCATAAGTTTGATTTATTTAAATAATTTACAACAAACATAATACATAATCATATGTTTAGCTGTTAATCAATAGTTAAACCTGGTTAATAAGATGTTAAAAAATTAGGCGACATTCATGAAACGATACGTATTAATACTTATAATTCTTATAACATCCTTTGCTCTTATAGGTAGTGTGCTTATACAGCTCTACTGGGTAAAAAAAGGTTATAATCTTAAAGAGGAGTTGTTCGATAGTAGTGTCAATATTGAGCTGAAGACAGTTGTCAATGAATTATTAAACTACCAAAACAGTGAAATCCCTAATAAGTATAAGCGGCAGGATATTCCCTGTGAAAAGACTACGCCGGTAATATACAAAATCAAACCCCGGTTGCTGGATTCCCTTATTCAGAAAAAGATACAGGAACTGGATGTAAGCGCGGATTATGCTTATGGTATCTATGAAGATAGTACTAAAGAGTTTGTAATGGGGCATTACCAGGGTTATGCCGAAGAAGTCAAAAACAGCCGGTACCAGGCTTCAATGTCCTGTGCAACCGATAATCAGCAATATCATCTGGCTCTTTATTTCAGTGATCGTCAGGGGATTATTCTCGAGGATTTAAACGGATGGGTGATTATTTCGGTGGTATTTATACTTATCCTCATCGTTGGGTTTTACTTTTCCGCCAACACGATGCTTAGGCAGAAGAAGCTCTCAGAGATGAAAAACGATTTTGTCAATAATATGACGCATGAGTTTAAGACGCCCATTTCGACGGTAAATCTCACAGGGGAAATGTTGCTTAAACCAAATGTCCTTGAGGATAAAGAAAAAATAAAACGGTACATCCGTATAATTCTTGATGAAAATAACCGGCTTAAGAAACAGGTCGAGCAGATTCTGCAGATTGCCGTGATAGATCGGGGTGAATTTAAACTCAAGCGGAACCCTGTGGATATTCACGATATTGTCAGCACCCAGGTCAACACATACGAGGTTTTGATCAGGGAACGTAACGGGAAAATAAGCATGCATTTGAATGCGGAGGACCATGAAGTTGTCGGGGATCGAACCCATTTAGAGAATATTATATCGAATTTGCTTGACAATGCCAATAAATATGTCATGGACACCCCCAATATTCATGTCTATACATCCAACAAAAATGGTAGTATTGTTGTTAGTGTTCAAGACAATGGAATAGGTATAAATGCTGAAAACCAGAAACAAATATTTAAGAATCTTTACAGGGTTCCCACGGGGAATATTCATAATGTGAAAGGATTTGGACTCGGATTATACTATGTAAAACAAATGGTTGAAGCACATGGGGGTACGATTTCATTAGAAAGTGAGGCAGGAAAGGGAAGTACTTTCAGTATTTATTTGCCAATAAAACAACAAAACTATGAAGAACAACAGGAATAGTATTTTGCTTGTGGAAGACGATTCCAATCTTAGCTCGGTGCTCAAAGATTACCTGGAGATGATGGATTATGAGACTGTTTTGGCTAAAGATGGAAAAGAGGGCTCGGATTATTTCAATAAAGGGAATTTTGACCTGTGTATTTTGGATGTGATGATGCCCCGGAAAGATGGTTTTGCCTTGGCCAAAGAAATTCGCTCTAAGGATGAAAATATTCCGATTATTTTTCTTACGGCGAAATCGATGAAAGAAGACCGGATTGCGGGGTTTAAATCGGGTTGTGATGATTATATTACAAAGCCGTTCAGCAGCGAAGAATTGAGCCTACGAATACAGGCCATCCTCAAAAGATGCGAGCTTGAAGAAAGTAGCATGCAACAGCCCCGGCAGCAATTTTATCGTATCGGGAAGTATGTTTTTGATCCTAATAATTTGACGCTTAGCGATAAAAAGGATACAAGAACGCTGACCAAAAAAGAAGCTTCATTGCTGCACCTTTTATCGGAGAACAAAAATCAGCTCGTATCACGTGATTATGCGTTGAAAAGCATTTGGGGGGATGATGATTATTTTATCGGCCGAAGCATGGATGTCTTTATCACCAAGTTGAGGAAATACCTGAAAAATGATGATAATGTGAAGATAACTAACGTGCATGGTTCCGGGTTTAAATTGGAAATATCTCAAAATAAGAAAAGTTAATGGATATCCGGGAAGCTCAGAGAATTGTTGATCAGTGGATAAAGGATAATGGCGTCCGTTATTTTAACGAACTGACCAATATGGCACAACTCACCGAGGAGGTGGGAGAGTTAGCACGCGTTATTGCACGTCAATATGGCGAACAGTCATTTAAAGCAGGTGAAGAAGAGAAACATCAATTATCCGATGAGTTGGCGGATGTGATGTTCGTTTTGATATGCCTGGCCAACCAGACCGGAGTCGATTTGAAATCGGCCCTGGAAAAAAATCTGAAAAAGAAGACCGCCCGCGATAAGCATCGTCATAAAGACAATAATAAGCTTTACGAATAACTTTTTGAAGGTTTATCGATAGATTGGAATATCTTTTTTATTAAGTAATGTTAAGTTCAATGAAAAAGTTGCTTAATTTTTTCAAAAAAACCGATATTTCGAAAAGAGTGTTATTTTTCCGTTTTGATTCTGAATAATTTACCGTATCGGGCCTTCATCCTGCTCCATATCAGGTAAAAGCGGCGCTTTCTTACCAGGTACTTTCTTTCCTGCTGGTTGCTGATAAGGTAAGCTACTGCGTGCATATCAGGAGTGTATTCGCAAATAATTTTGATGGTGGCCATCACCGGTAAGACGACGAACATACCGACCACACCCCAGACCATACCTCCTACAATGATGCTCAGGATAGTGATTAAGGGATTTATATCCACATAACCTCCGGTGATATTGGGGGTGAGGATGTTATTCTCGGTAAACTGAATGGCCGCAAAGAGTATAAGCACCCCTACCGCCAGATTGATGCTGTCGCCTGTAAGCAAGGCGAAACCAAAGGGGATGGAAGCTCCTATCCATGTTCCGAAGTAGGGTATGAAATTGAAAAAGGCTGAAATAATTCCAAAAATGATAGGGTATTTTAAACCGACCATATAAAGTCCAAGCGAGTTAATTATCGAAAGCACCACCACTACTATAAAGACGCCCCCGATGTAACGCTGCACCATTTGGGAGATTTTTTTCAGGATTTGAGCGGTAATCGTTTTTTTGTCCTTAGGAATTATGCGCAGCAGGAATATGAAAAATTTTTGCCGGTAAAACAGCATGTAGTAGATAAAGACCGGGAGTAACAGCATTTTGACTATCGTGCTTGTAGTTGCCGTAAAAGTGACCTTCAGAAAGTTGCTCCCCGATTCGAACAGGTTGTTTACATTTTCTTTAAGCCACAGATGTTGCTTTTGTACTTCAAGGCCTGTCCATGATTCGATGGCTACCTCTAGTTGGTCAATATTCTCGAGGGCTTTTCTTTTTAAAAGGGGTAAATCCCCCAAAAGCGTCTCCACTTGCTTATACATCAGGAAAATAACTCCGGAAAAGATGGCCAGCAAAAGAAGGATAGCGACAAGGTTCGCCAAAAAACGCGGAAAATGAATCATCTCAAGTCTTGCCACCAATGGGAAAAGCAGGTAACTGAACAGAATAGCCAGGGTGAGAACCATTAAAAGATGCTTGGCCACAATAATAGAGTAGAAAAAAAGGATTATAAATATTAATCCAAATGTAATTTTTGCTATAAAAGGAAATTCTTTCATTTATAAATGCTGTACTTTTGTTTAACAAACTGATTGAGCATTTGGTTTGTTAATTTGATATGATGTTTGCGTTTTATCACAAAATATTTGTTTTATCTTTCATAACGTTCAAAATTATAAAATCTTTTAGCATAATGCGGTTAATCTTTATTCTCTCTTTACTTTTATTTTGGCATTTCCAATTAATCGGTCAAACTTTATCGGGCAAAGTTTTGGATGCCCGTACGGAAGAACCCATTGCATTTGCCAATGTCGTTTACAGCTCCCATAAGGGTGTAACCAGCGACATTGACGGACGTTTTACAATCGAAACTCAAACGCCTCCCGATGCTTTAAAGATAAGCTATGTAGGGTATAAAACCAAAACCGTTAAACCCCAAAAAACGGAAAACCTCCATATCTATCTTCAGCCGAAAACTTATACATTGGATGAAGTAGTGGTGGAAGCCGGTCCAAACCCTGCTTTGCGAATGATTCGTAATGTGATTGATCATAAAAAGCGTAATGATCCGGCTAATTATAGTTCTTACCGCCATGAAGCCTATGATAAAATGCTTTTAACGATTCATCCCGACAGTCTCGAAAAATACAAAGACCGTTTGGAGAGTGATACTTCTTTTCAAAAAATTAAGAAGTTCATTGAGAAACAGCACTTTTTTATCAGCGAGAGTGTAACCCGTACACGGTATAAAAAACCGGGAAAAAAGCATGAAAAGGTTATCGCCTCGCGGAGTTCAGGGTTTGAGAATCCTATTTTTGTTGTTTTGATTTCGCAGCTTCAATCCGGTAGTTTTTACCGGGATAAAATCAATATCCTGGATAAGAATTATGTAAGCCCTATCGCCTCAAGAGCGGTTTCAAAATATCAATACCGCATAAAAGACACCCTTATGCAAGAAAGATCCCCTGATACCACTTTTATCATTACCTATGCTCCCCGCCAAGGAACAAATTTCGATGGGCTGAAGGGGATGTTGTATGTTAATACCAATAAATGGGCACTGCAAAACATTAAAGCTGTGCCGGCTACAGCTGATAAGACGGGGATAAACATAAAAATTGAGCAGCAATATGATTTGATTGGAGGGGAATATTGGTTCCCTGTTCAGTTGAGTACAGAGCTTTTCATGGGGAATGTTACGGTTAACGGGATAAATATAATGGGAAAAGGGAAAAGATACCTGACGGAAATATCCATTAATGAAGAAATCCGGGAGAAGATTCCCAGGGAAATCGCTGTTGATATACGTCCCGATGCTTTTGAGAAAGGTCATGACTCTTTGGCTAAATACCGTAAAACCCGCATTACGGAAAAAGAAAAGGAGACTTACCGGGTAATCGACAGTCTGGGCAAGGCCGAAAATTTTGACCGTAGGGCCAAATCCATCCTGGCCTTAACTAAGGGGAAAATTCCTTTTAAGTTCTTTAATATTCCGATTAACAGTTTGCTGCGTTACAATAAACATGAAGGGTTTTACGGTGGAATGGAATTAGTTACTAATGAAGAATTTTCCCGTCGCCTGGAAATAGGAGGCTATGGGGGATATGGTTTTAAAGACGAGCGTTTCAAGTATGGCGGGCATGCTACGGTGTTTTTCGACAGGTTAAAGCGCAATGCTTTTTCTTACCGTTATTCGAAAGATTTGGAGCAGCCGGCAGAGTTTTCGGACGAAACACAAAAATCGGTCTTTGACCCTACGTCTTACAGGCAACTATTGTTGGAGCGTTATGATCAAAAAAAGGCTCATCAGGTTACGTTAGATGTGCATCCTTTGCCTTTTACGGATCTTAGCCTTACACTTGAAAAAGCTGACCATGAACCCACTTATGATTATAATTTTTCAAAAGACCCGGAAAGAGACATTTTTTCATTTACCGAACTAGGTTCCTCGATTCGCTTCGCTTTCGATGAAACGTTTGTGAAAAGCCAAAATTCACTTGTCTCTCTTGGAACAGACTATCCCATTGTGAAGCTTCATTATGCACGAGGGCTGGATGGTTTTTTGGAAGGGGACTACGGTTATTCCAAATGGAGGCTTGAGTGGGAACACAGCATACCCTCCACATTGATTGGTGAGACTCAATACAAGATTAAGGCCGGACATGTGGATAGCGATGTGCCTTATCCCGCTTTGTTTCAGGGAAGAGGTAGTTACGGTAATTTTACCTTGTTTACTCCCTTCAGTTTTTCTACCATGAGGCCCACAGAGTTTCTGACAAACCGGTTTGTGGCTTTGTACCTGAAACATGATTTCAGGGATTTGCTGATTAGCAGCCGTTTCTTTTCGCCTTCCATTTCCCTTCATCACAATATGATGACAGGAGAGTTGGAGCAAAAACAAAACCATAAAGAAATTGCTTTTAAAACGCCCGATAAAGGATATTTCGAAAGCGGTGTGCTTCTCGCCGATTTATTGAAGACTGATTTTACTGGAATAGGAGTGGGGTTTTTCTACAGGTATGGCCCTTATCAACTGGAGAATTTTAAAGATAATTTTGCTGTTAATTTAAGTCTAACCTTTTTATTTAATTAAAAGAGGAGCCCCAATTAATTTTGTATCTTTGATTGTTTGAGATATGAACAACATAACCCGTATCATAGTATCGGCCGTAGTAATAGCCCTTATTGCTTTTTTGGCATGGCGGTTTTCCAATATAGTGACTTATGTTCTGATTGCTGCCGTACTATCCATTATGGGTAATCCGCTGGTGAAACTCCTGAATAAAATCAGGATAAAGCAATGGAAGTTCCCCCATTTCATCAATTCGCTCTTGGCCTTGATCATCATTATAGTGGTTATCGGGGGACTGATAAGCATAATAGTGCCGCTGATTGCAAACCAGGCCGAGATGATTTCTCAAATCAACCTGGAAGAAGTGACCGATTCCCTGGAAAAGCCAATGGCTGATTTGCAGGAATTTTTGGTGCAATACAACTTCTTGAGAGAGAAGGAGTCTTTTGAAACGGTGATTATCAAAAATTTCGAGTCGGTTGTTAGTTTTGCCACTTTTTCCGACATTTTCAGAAATGTGCTGGACCTGGCCGGTAACCTGTTCATAGGAGTTTTTGCCGTTCTTTTTATTACCTTTTTCTTTTTAAAAGAAGAAGATTTATTTTTTAATGGTATTTTGCTTTTGATTCCTTTGAAATACCAGGAAGAAGGCAGGAAAATTCTCAGTGATTCGCGCCGCCTTTTATCGCGTTATTTTGTGGGCCTTTTGATTGAGTTGACTATTATGGTGACATTAATTAGTACCGGGCTAACGATATTTGGTGTGAAAAATGCTTTCCTTATTGGGTTCTTTGGGGGAATAATGAATATCATCCCTTACCTTGGCCCGGTTATAGGAGCCATTTTAGGGGTTGTCATAGGAACGATGACTTTTTTGAGTGTTGGTGGAGCTTATAGCGATGTTTTTACGTTGATAGTTACGATTATCGGAACTTTTGCCGGAGCTAATTTTGTTGATAATATGGTCCTCCAGCCCTGGATTTATTCGAATAGTGTAAAAGCTCACCCTCTCGAAATCTTTTTGGTTATTATGATAGCCGGGTCTATGGCGGGTGTTGTCGGGATGGTTTTGGCTATTCCGGCATACACTGTCTTGCGGATTATTGCCAAGCAATTTCTGTATAATAGCCGTTTGGTACAGCAAATCACAAAGAATATTTAAGTAAGGAAAAAAAAATACCGGTGAATTACCGGTATTTTTATCAAAGAAATTGAATACACCTTTTGGTAAAGTAGTAGTTTTAGTTGGTTTAAGTTAAGTAATGGAGTAAAGTATTCAATTTCTGATAATGAAAGCTTTCCGGAATTAGAATTCCATAATCTCCTTTTCTTTTTGTTCAATAATCTCATCCACTTTCGATGTATATTTATCTGTCAGTTTCTGGATTTCATCTTCGAGTTGTTTTTCTTCGTCTTCCGAAAGGCCTTCGTTTTTAAGCTGTTTAGCAGTATTTTTAGCTTCTTTGCGTGCCCCCCTGATACTTACTTTGGCATCTTCTCCTTCCTGCTTCGCTCTTTTTACGAGGTCTTTCCTGCGTTCTTCCGTTAATTCAGGTACCTTAATACGAATCAACTCTCCGTCGTCCTGGGGATTGAACCCTAAATTAGCAGCTTGTATTTCTTTGAGGATGTTTTTCAGCACACTTTTATCAAACGGTTGGACGACAATTTGCCTTGCATCAGGGGTAGTAATGTTAGCCATTTGTTCAAGCGGGGTTCGCGCACCGTAATAATCTACTGTAATTCCCGATAGCATATTCGGATTGGCTTTTCCCGTACGTAACACCTTTATTTGTTGTTTCAGGTGATCTAAAGAACTTTTCATACTTTCTTTGGCCTCATCAAGGCACATTTGAGCTTCTTCATTCATGGCTTTACTTTTTTGGTTTATTCACAAATGTAATAAAATTAACATCTAACAAAGCACACATCATGTAATAAAGTTAGGTATGCACCAGCGTTCCCTTTTCGGGATTTTTGATTGCTTTCAAGAGATTGCCCGGTTTGTTCATGTCAAAAACAAGAATCGGGATATGATTTTGCTTACACAAAGTAAAGGCCGTAAGGTCCATAATCTTTAATCCTTTGGAATACGCTTCATCGAAAGTAAGTGTTGTATATTTTTTTGCTTCGGGATTGGTTTCGGGGTCTTCTGAATAAACGCCGTCCACGCGCGTGCCTTTGAGCAGAACATCCGCCCGGGTTTCCACGGCCCTTAGAGCAGATGCCGAGTCGGTTGTGAAATAGGGATTCCCTGTTCCCCCGCTGATGATTGTCACCATCTTTTGGTTAAGATATTCTATGGCCGTGCGGCGATTCATTGTTTCATTGATGGGAGCAATTTCTAACCCGCCCAGGTGCTTTACTTTAACCGATGCCTTTTCCAATGCACCCTGCAGGGCCATACTATTAATTACGGTGGCTAACATCCCCATGTAATCTCCCTGAACGCGATCCATGCCCACAGCCGTGCCCTCCATTCCGCGGTAGATATTACCGCCCCCGATGACTATGGCTACTTCAATACCTTCTTTGGTTAATTCCCGGATGTCTTCGGCGTATTGTGCTAATCTTTCGGAATTGATTCCATACTCATTTTCCCCCATAAGGGCCTCTCCGCTAAGCTTAAGTAGTATTCTCCTGTATTCCATGTTGTCTTTATTGATAGATCATAACAAAATTAATAATTCCTGTCATAATATGGGCGAATGAGCTATTCTATTTTCCTGAAGTAAAAATGAGGTTTTGATTCTTTTCAATAGAAATGTTATTGATGGGAGGAACAAAATATGTTTCTCAGTGGAATAGGGATTCATCCTTAATATTGGGTCATCGTAAAAAACAAGTTGTCGGTATCTCCATTCAGAATGCGAATGTCCCGTTATGGCATTCATTCTTTAGGTTGCCACCGAGCGATGTAAAAAAATGCCGGATTCTCTGGTGAGTTAGAGCATAGGCAGGAGTGTCCGGTTTCAAAATTTGTTGGGAAACGTTTCATAGTCTAATGGCAGACGAATAAATTTTACATAAACGGTTCTTTGTTGCTCATAATGGTTGTTACTGCCGAAAATTTGATATTGAATATTTGCTTTTAGTCCCAAAGTATCCTGATTTATATAAAATCGTTCACTCGAGTCCGTTCTTTTCATCCAAACCAGTCTGTTCGAAGCTTGTTGCTTATTAATTTTCCATACACTATTGATACTATCTTCGAAAAACGTACGCACAGGATTGTTGGGCCTGAGATTCATTACTATCCTGAAACTATCGGGGGGATTAATAATTTGCTCATTCATTGTATAGGTATAGGGGGCATTCTCTCCTCCATCTCTATCAAAACATCCGGAGAAGAGAATGACAATAACAGCTATTAATCCTATGGTGATTTTAAGTCTCATTACTGATTTTTACCATGACATTTTTTATATTTCAAACCACTGCCACAGGGACAGGGGTCATTCCGGCCCACTTTCTTTTCCGTCTTAATCGGCTGGGTAACCTGCTGTTGCTGTGTGTTGCTATTCGATTGCGACAAAAGATCGGAACGTCCTTCCTCGAGATCCGATAAATCGGTTTCCGGGCGCTTGGCTTCCTGTACATCCTCTTTTTCCTGGAGGGGTAAACGGGAACGAATAAGGAATGAAACAATGTCTTTGTTGATTTTTTGCAACATTTGCTGGAACAGGTTAAAGGACTCCAGTTTATAAACCAGTAAGGGGTCCTTCTGTTCATAGGTAGCATTTTGGACCGATTGTTTTAGATCGTCCATTTCCCGGAGATGATCTTTCCAAGCGTTGTCGATAGTGCCGAGGGTTATGCTTTTTTCAATGGCCAATGCCACTTCTCGTCCCTCGTCTTCATAAGCTTTCTTCAAATTCGCAATGGCCTGGATCGTTTTATTTCCATCAGTGATTGGGATGGCTATGTTTTCATATTTATGCGATTGCGTTTGATAGACATCTTTAATGACCGGGTAAGCTTTTTGAGCGATCAGCTGATTTTTATTTTGATAATTGTTGTACACAATTTCAAAGAGACGCTGGGAGAGCTTTTCAGTTTTTTCCGATTGAAATTCCTCGAAGGTGAAAGGATTTTCTACGGCCAGTGTGGAAAGCAGTTCGATTTCAAAACCGTCGAAGTCCCCACTTTCTTGATATTCGCTTATAATATGTTCCCCAAGGTCATATGTCATGTTAGCGATATCTACTGCCAGTCGATCCCCATATAGCGCGTGGCGACGTTTTTTGTATATCACTTCGCGCTGGGAGTTCATCACGTCATCATACTCCAGTAATTTCTTACGGATTCCGAAGTTATTTTCCTCTACTTTTTTCTGGGCCCGTTCTATGGAGTTGGTAATCATTTTATGCTCAATCACTTCTCCTTCTTCCAGGCCCATACGGTCCATGACTTTAGAGATTTTTTCGGAGCCAAACATCCTCATCAAATCATCTTCGAGGGAGACGAAGAATTGCGACGAACCGGGATCACCCTGGCGCCCTGCACGTCCTCGCAGCTGACGGTCAACTCGCCTCGACTCATGCCTTTCCGTTCCGACAATTGCCAAGCCTCCTGCTTCGCGTGTTTCGGGAGTAAGCTTGATGTCTGTACCACGCCCGGCCATATTGGTAGCAATAGTAACCGTACCGGAATTCCCGGCCTGGGCGACGATTTCGGCCTCTTTTTGGTGAAGTTTGGCGTTCAAGACATTGTGCTGTATCGCTTTACGCTTAAGCATTTTACTGAGTAGCTCGGAAGTTTCTACCGACGTAGTCCCTACAAGTATCGGCCGGCCTATATTGACCAACCTCTCAATTTCATCAATGACAGCGTTGTATTTTTCTTTTTTGGTTTTATACACTTGGTCTTGCTTGTCTTCTCGGATAACCGGTTCGTTAGTGGGAATAACCACCACATCAAGGTTATAGATATCAAAAAACTCGCCGGCTTCGGTTTCGGCAGTACCGGTCATCCCGGCCAGCTTGTTATACATTCTGAAATAATTCTGTAGCGTAACGGTGGCATAGGTTTGGGTAGCCCCTTCCACTTTGACGTTTTCCTTTGCTTCAATAGCTTGATGCAGGCCGTCGGAATATCTCCTCCCCTCCATGATGCGACCGGTTTGTTCATCGACAATTTTTACCTGGTTGTCCATCACCACGTATTCATCGTCTTTCTGGAAGAGCGCATACGCTTTGAGAAGCTGATTTACCGTGTGCACGCGTTCGGCCTTTAGCTGGTATTCCGAAAGCATTTGGTTTTTCTTTTCCAGCTTTTCGTTTTTTTCCAGCTCTTCATTTTCTAGTTCCGCTAGTTGGGACCCGATATCGGGTAATGTATAAAAATCGGGGTCGCCGGTGATTTCCGTCAGCAGGTCGATTCCTTTTTCCCTGATATCAATGGTATTGTTTTTTTCATCAATAACAAAGAAGAGCTGATCATCGATGAGGTGCATATTTTTGCCCTGCTCCTGCAAGTAAAGGTTTTCGGTTTTTTGTAAAAGGGTCTTCATTCCCGGAGCTGACAGGAACTTGATCAGGGCTTTATTTTTGGGCAAACCGCGATAGGCTGTAAAAAGTAACTCACCTCCTTTTTTCTCTTGTTCCGAGTTTTCCTGGGCATTCTGAAGGGTTTGCTTGGCATCGTTGATAATCTTGTTGACCAGCTTTCGCTGTTCATTGTAAAGTTTTTCGACGGTGGGCTTAAATTCTTCGAATTCCTGGGTGTCATCTTTCTGTGTTGGCCCGGAAATGATCAGCGGGGTCCGCGCATCATCAATCAGTACAGAATCGACCTCATCGACGATAGCATATTGGTGTTTACGCTGTACCAGCTCATCGGGATTGCTGGTCATATTGTCCCTAAGGTAGTCGAATCCGAATTCATTGTTTGTCCCGTAAGTGATATCGGCATGGTAGGCGTTTCTTCGTTCCTGGCTGTTGGGAGAATGCTTGTCAATACAATCTACCGTTAAGCCATGGAATTCATAAAGAACTCCCATCCATTCACTGTCTCTTTTAGCCAGATAATCGTTCACGGTAATAAGATGTACGCCTTTCCCTACAAGGGCATTCAGGTAGATGGGTAATGTGGCCGCCAGCGTTTTTCCCTCGCCGGTGGCCATTTCTGCTATTTTCCCCTGGTGTAAAACCACGCCACCTATGAGCTGAACATCATAATGGATCATATCCCATGTTACGGTATTTCCGCCGGCAACCCATGTATTATGATAAGTAGCTTTATCTCCCTTGATTTCTACGTGATTACGTGTGGAAGCAATTTTCTTATCGAGCTCATTGGCGGTTACTTCTATGGTTTCATTCTCTTTAAACCGCCGGGCGGTTTCTTTTACAATGGCAAAAGCCTCAGGGAGAATGTCTTCCAGTACTTTTTGACTTTTATTGTATATTTCATCCTCGATTTTATCAATTTGCTCGTAGATGCCCTCTTTTTCATCAATGCTTGTCTCGTATTCATTTGTTTTCTCCTTCAACTGCCGAATCTTCTCTTGCTCGTCTTTGATATATTCAGCAATTTGATTTTTGAATTCAAGCGTTTTGTTCCGCAGCTCATCGTTGGTTAAGGATTGCAATTGCGCATAGGCCTGATTGATTTGTCCTACATAAGGATTCAGTGCTTTAAGGTCGCGCTCTTGCTTAGTTCCAAAGAACTTTTTAAAGATATTTATCATTCCTTCCCTTGTTTTTTTGAAGTATAAAACACAAAAACTGTGCTTTCATTTTCTTATTACAAAATTAAACTAAAATAAGCGGAAAATATAAAAAAGGGGAGCTTAGCAATCAAAATATAAAAGATGTGTCATAGCTCTTGTTTGTGTAAGTGCTGTAAGCCACAGCTAGTGAGGCGTTTAACAATGTGGTCGTTTTTGCATTAAACTGTTAGAGCTATGACACACCTATCGTTATTAATACTCGTCTTCATGGAAAAAGAAATCTTCTTTAGTCGGATAATCCGGCCAAATATCCTCTATTCTTTCATATACTTCTCCTTCGTCTTCCAGCTCCCTCAAGTTTTCGATAACCTCTTGGGGCAACCCGGAACGAATGCTGTAATCTATCAGCTCGTCCTTGGTTGCCGGCCAGGGAGCATCCTCTAGTTTAGAAGCTAACTCTAATGTCCAATACATAATAGCTACCTTTAATTTTTTGCAAAAATAATTGAATTAATTACAAATGCAAGTGAATAAAGTAAAAGTTTCTTTATTTTAAGAATTTGATTTCCAGATAGTTTCGTTAACTTCAAAATATTTTGTCAGATATCTTGACAAAACGAAAAAATAGTCTGACAATCTATTGAGATATTGCACGATTAAAGGATCGACGGATGTTGTTTCGGCCAATCGGATGACGGTACGTTCAGCTCTGCGGCAAATAGTGCGGGCCACGTGGCTGTATGAAACCGCAGGATGGCCGCCCGGGAGCACAAAGTTTTTGATAGGGGGTAATTCCTCCTCCAAACGATCGATGGCTTTTTCCAGGTCTTCAATATCGCTTTCCGCCAAATCGGGGAGATAGTCTTCCGCTTGCCTGGTTTCGGCAGCCAGACGGGCTTCTATAGTGAATATTCGATCCTGGATACGTTTTATCAATGTGATGATGGTTTCTATATCAATGTGATCCCTTACTAACCCGATAAAACTGTTTAACTCATCCAGCGTGCCGTAAGCTTCGATGCGTTCATGGTATTTGGGGACTTTACTCCCCCCTAAAAGCGATGTCTCGCCTTTATCACCTAGTTTTGTATAAATTTTACGTTCGGATTCCATTCGTTATCAGTTTTTTATATTTTATTCATCGTCCAAAACTAACAAGGTCAAGGTAATATTGTTTTATAAAATCAGGTGGCAGGAGTATAATCCTGAACTCTTTTAATGGAATCGTTCTGTTTGTCAGATACGATCTCCCCATCCATCAGACGTACAATGCGATGGGCATGCTGGGCAATATCCGGCTCGTGTGTGACCAGGATAACGGTATTTCCTTCTTCGTGTAATTTTTGTATCAAGCCCATAATTTCGAGGGAAGCTTTTGAGTCTATATTACCTGTAGGTTCATCAGCAAGCAGTATAGAGGGTTTGTTAACAAGTGCTCTGGCAAAGGCTACCCTTTGGCGTTGCCCCCCGGAAAGCTCGTTGGGTTTATGCTCCATCCTTTCATATAAGTCTACTTCCTTTAAGACTTCCTTAGCGCGCTCGATTCGCTGCTTTTTGGGAACACCGGCATAGACCAGGGGAAGCATGACATTGTCAAGTGCCGTTGAGCGGGGTAATAAGTTAAAGGTTTGAAAGACAAACCCGATTTCCCGGTTACGGATATCGGCCAACTGGTTATCGTTTAGTGCGCTGACATCCTGGTTGTTAAGCACGTATGTCCCTGAAGTAGCCGTATCCAGGCATCCCAGGAGATTCATCATTGTGGACTTCCCTGAACCGGAAGGCCCCATAAGCGCGAGAAATTCATTTTGGTTTACACTCATCGATATTCCCCGCAATGCTTTGACTACTACCGTACCAATGTGGTAATGACGTGTTATATTATTCAAGCGAATAATTTCATCCATCGGTCAAGATAATTTAGTTCAAGACAAATCTAATTAATATCTGAGGATTAGGTGTTGGCTGGAGAGCTCTTTTTTTAAAAAAATGATACCCATGCGAAATAGATCAATGGATAAAGTAACTTGTTCATTATTACGGATTATATCCCAGGCCTTTGTCATTTCTCCGGACCAATGAATATCATCAAGGACAAAAATGGTGTCGTTATGAACATGTGGCAAAAGCATATTGAAATACTCAAGCATCGGCTCTTTAGTATGATTGCCGTCGATATAGACAAGATCGATGCGAGGCATCTGCTCCATAGCCACGGGTAATACCGAAGCGAAATTTCCTGTGAGTAGTTGGATATCGTTCTTTACATGGGCTTTTTTGAAGTTTGAACGAGCAACTGTGGCAGTTTCTGCGCATCCTTCCATGGTGACAAGTTGCGAGTCTTCTGTCCTGGCCAGGGCGAGATAAAGAGTGCTGATTCCTGCTGCCGTACCAAACTCCAGTATATTTTGAGGTCGATAGTGCCGAACCAGGTTATAGAGTACCTCGCCGAATTTGTGGCTTATAGCAGTGTTTTTAACAATTCGGGACACGCGTTTGTATTTTCGTGTATATGTTTTACCACCCGAACCTGCTCCCATATCTGTATGCTCGATAATATTCCTGTTTTTTAATCCTTTACTTCGGATTCGTTGGATAAGCTTCCTGTCTTGCCCCGAAATCTTGTTTTTCAATATATTCGTATAAAAGTCGTAGGCAAATGGAGAATGTACGGAATGCGCGCTTCGACTGCGTGAAATGTATTTAAAAAATTGAAACACCTGATGCTTTTTCTTTAAAATATTTGATGGCATAGATGACTAGCTGCTAACGATGGTTATTTTTGTAAAAATAAAATAAATCATACGTCCCATTTTTTTGTTTTAGGTAGAATGCTATTATCTATAATTATTAAAAATTAGCACTGCTATTTTAGCGAGATGTTATGTTTTTCCTGGAAATATTCAAAAAAATAATAGAGCTGATGTTCTACTTCTTTCCCATAATCTTTAGATGGTTGATAATCGATGTAACTATCAAATCGCGGGTCTCCAAGGTTATACCTGTAATTCCATTCGCTCACATATCTTTGATTCCAGTGCTTGTAATAGCTTTTGGTGTGATACCATTTCGGTTTATGGTGTTTGATGTACCATGATTCAAATCCTTCGTCGATAATAATTAACCTGTATTCGGTGCTGTCAGCTTTTACAGTATCCGGTTTCGGGCACTCCAAGGTTTCATTCGTTTCTTTAGCCCGGATATTATGCCCTTGGGTAAAAAAACCTAAAAACGTGAATGCTATACTTATGATGATGAAATTCAACCAATTCATTTTCTTCCCCTTTTTTTCTTTTATAAAATTAGGTTAAATGGCTTTTAAAGTCAATACCTTTTTGGTGGTTTCCAGTGCTTCATGCAAACTTAAGGGGGGCAGTATAGTTGGAAGGCGCTTGACCAGCATTGTTTCCCCTGATCCGGGCGGGCCTATGAGAACAATATTATAGACGGTTTTATTAATTGATTATTCATCCAGTAAATATTGTATTTTTTTTTCTATTGACTTACTATGAAGTATGCCTGTCTTTAACTCTTCTAACTTGGCTTCGTTAATTTTACCTTTAACCTTAAACCTATCTTTAGTATATGTTCTTATAAATTCTTCTTTAGAAAACGCATAAATACTATTATTACAGTCTACAACAGATTCTTTTGTTAAGCCATTTTTTTGTCCTGGGTAAAAATGGACGATGGTGGATAAATCTATACCATTCCTTTCAGCATATTCTCTTCGTTTATCAACTTGACTTGTAGTTACACCAAGAATAAGAACTTCGTCTTTGGTTGAATGAATAACTATGTGTGGATGAGGTTCTTCTGAGTCGATTTTGTTAGTTATAAAATAAAGTACGGTGCCTGTTTCTAATACATTTTTGTAGTAAAAATCGTCTGGTATATCAATCATTAACTAACTCGTATATTGATTCACGCTCTTTAAAAACCATCTTGGATAATTTTAAATGCTCTTTTGGTAAGTTAAAGAAATCATCATCCTCTTCACTATCTTCAAAAAAACTATAATAATTAATTTTTATGCGAGAACTTCCTGATCTGAGAGCACCCTCAAATTGCTTCCATTCAGGATAGTTATGGGAAATATTGGATAAATCAAATTGTTCTTTTTCTCCAAATTTTGAATACACTTTATCCATAATTTCTATATCTGATTCAGAAAAATAGGATAAATCAACTTCTTTTATAGACCTAATGGTACGCTCATGCGTATTTCCGTCTAAATAATCATTTCTATAGTTTTTTTGCGGGTCGTCCAAAAACTCATTATTACTTGCTAAATCTGCTGTATTTGAAGGTACTGGTCCATATTTCATAGCATAATATTCATCCCTTAAAACGGGTCTTCCGTATTGACGCAAATGAGCACGGTCTGATAGCCAAATAAGTTTAATAACCTTCATTTTGTCTATTGTCCCATTATCTTTATTTGCAAAATAGTTAAGAACTTGGACAGCCTTTTGATAATCAAAGCCTAACATTGGTTTAGTCCTTTCAATTTAGTTTAGCAATAGTGGTTTATTTTTGCACTTTAAAATACAAATTTTTCTTAAGAAAAAAGTAAAAATAGAATAAAATGTTTAATAAAACACAAAAATTAACAAATTTTAAGGCTGATTATCAATTTAAATGGGGAAATACCTTAACATCATTTTCTAAAATCATGCTTATAAAGCCAAGCGCAGGCAAAATCCTTAAACCCTACTTATGTCCCCCATGTTTCTCTGTCAAGGCTCCTAAAATGAATCGCTTCGGCCAGGTGTTCGGTTTTCACATCCTCGCTGGCATCCAGGTCGGCGATGGTGCGGGAGACTTTCAGGATGTGGTCATAAGCCCGCGCCGATAGGCTGAGTTTTTCCATGGCATTACGCAATAGGGTATGCCCGGCATTGTCGATTTGGCATACTTCCCGCACATTCTTGGATGACATGTGGGCGTTAGCATGGATGCTGGGACTCTGCTTAAAACGCTCTTGCTGTATGTTTCGCGCTTCCACTACTCTTTCCCGGATTTTTTCGCTTTTTTCCGCGTTTTCGGGTTGAGTGAGTTTTTCAAAAGGCACGGGGACCACCTCCACATGGATGTCGATGCGGTCCATTAGGGGGCCGGAAATTTTGTTAAGGTATTTCTGTACCTGTCCGGCGACGCAAACACAGTCCTTTTCCGGGTGATTGTAATAACCGCAGGGGCAGGGATTCATAGCTGTTACCAGCATAAAGCTTGCGGGATATTCTACCGAGAATTTGGCGCGGGATATCGTGACAACGCGATCTTCTATGGGTTGACGCATCACTTCCAATACCGAACGTTTAAATTCCGGGAGCTCATCGAGGAAAAGCACGCCGTTATGCGCATAGGAGATTTCTCCCGGCTGGGGATTGCCGCCGCCACCCACAAGGGCTACATCGCTACTGGTATGATGAGGCGATCGAAACGGGCGGACGGATATCAGGGAGGCGTTGTCCCTCATTAAACCGGCCACTGAGTGTATTTTGGTTGTTTCCAGCGCTTCATGTAAACTCAAGGGTGGCAGTATAGTGGGGAGGCGCTTGGCCAGCATCGTTTTCCCTGAGCCGGGCGGGCCGATAAGAACAGCGTTATGAGAACCGGCGGCCGCTATTTCCAGGGCGCGTTTGATGTTTTCCTGACCTTTAACATCCGCAAAATCAAACTCATAATTGTTTAGACTGGCGTAAAATTCTTCGCGTGTATTGATGATGGTCTTTTCCAGTGTTCCTTCACCGGTGAAAAAGTCACATACTTCTTTCAGGTTTTTAACCCCATAGACATCAATATCGCTGACGATGGCCGCCTCGGAAGCATTATTCTCGGGGAGGAGCATGCCTTTGAATCCTTTATCCCTGGCTTCAATGGCAATGGAAAGAGCGCCTTTTATGGGTTTTACTGCGCCGTCGAGCGAAAGTTCGCCCATTATAAGATATTTGTCCAAATCGGGGGCTTTAATTTGCTCGGACGCCGCCAGGATACCAGCAGCAAGGGAAAGGTCATAAGCCGATCCTTCCTTGCGAATATCAGCGGGCGCCATATTGATTACCACCTTCTTTCCGGGCCATTTGTAACCGAAATTTTTTATTGCTGATTCAATTCGTTGTTGGCTTTCTTTAACCGCGCTATCAGGCAATCCAACCATGAAGAAATTAATGCCTTTATCGACATTGACTTCGATGGTTACGATGATGGCATTGATGCCCAAGAGCGCGCTTCCGTATGTCTTAATTAGCATAAAACAGGTTTTTGGGAAGTTTCAGTCATAAAAATAATAAAAAAAAGATAGAATAAAGGAACAGGACTAAATTTTAAGGTTTGTATTGGGATTGTTTCAAAATTTTGCGGGCGTCCTGCATTTTCATAAGCTGATCCAGGTTTGTCGCCTTTTTATCCATATAAGCCCGAACGATCTGCCAGCCAACCCATCGCCCGATGCGGGGTGCAGAGTCTCTTCCGAATTCCGAGGTAAAAGGGCCGGGGGAAAGAAGCTTTTTGAAATCGCTATATTTCCCGGAGAATAGAAGATCATTTTCAACGATAAAGGTCCAGATATCTTTTTCGCTAGCCTCGCACCATTCAAGTTGATCGGAAGTATACTTAATCTTTAATGTGTCGGATTTATCAGGCAATAAAGCATCCTTAAAATAGAGGAGTTTCCCGTGATGAATGATATGATTAATAAATTTTCCTTTAGGGTGCCTGGGTTTGATAAAACGCTTTGCTATGGCATTGGCGGCATCTACAGGGATATAGGGTTGTGCATAAGTTTTGGCTTTGTAGTCAGGCACATTAACTTTTTGATAAGCATCAAAATCTTTTCCCAAATACATATCGATGGCAATAATTAATACCGAATCGGAATACTGCATGGGGTTGTTGTAATCGATTCCTGAGATATATGAATAAACTTTAGGGGTCTCCTTCGCGGGGAAATAGTTTTTAAAATAGCGGAACATCTGTGCCAGTTCTTTTTCGGTTTCTTCCACCGAAGGATATTTTTCAAGAGTTTTGTCGTATATATCCTGCAGAAGCGGATCGTTCAGGTATTCTTTCATCCGCATCACCTGGTCCGGTGCTGAAGGATTGTCACCCAGAAAAAAATGGTATTGTCCTTTCAGGGAATCAAGGGCTTGTGCCATGTTATCTTGTTCCAGGGTAAATAGGGCTTTTTCGTAGCGCTGGATTTCTACGGGTTTTATCTCTACATCGGAAACATCCACATTAGCATATCGGGGCTCATTTTGTCCGCAGCCATAAAGCATCAGAGTGAGGCTCAATCCCAAATAAACGAGTATTTTCATTTTTTTCCTGATAACGGGATTCTAGACTAAAAATTTTTTGAGATGTTCAAATAAATAAAATTGTTCAGATTGAAAGTTTAATGGTTATGGTTTTCAATATGACCTTTCATAAATATGGTTGACACAATGTTCACTATTTTCAACTTCGTGTTAATAACTTCATTTTTTTATTTTTCTAACCATACATATTTTTACACTCGTAAAGTAAAACGGAGATGGGCTCTGCTGGGGAGCAACC